>JADGOY010000269.1 GCA_017882715.1 Nakamurella sp.
CTGCGCGTTCCTCGGGATCGGCTGATCTGGAAGCCGGTCTCCGTCTGCGGTGCCTCGGTCGGTTCCGGCTCTGCTGCGGGTGATAGTCCGAGCACCTTTTGAGCCATCTTCACTGCTGTCGGCATGTGGGTGGTCTCCCCCTTCGGTCGGTGTGCGGTGTCGGCGAGCTGCTGAACGTTCATTGCGGGGTCCTTTCCGGGGCTAGTTGGCGCTGGCGGGGGCGGCGGCCGTGCCGAGAGCGGTCGCGTACCAGCGGTTGTCGCTGGCCTGAACGGTCACGGTGTAGGACTGCGCGGTGGTCAGGTCAGCGGTCGGCGCGAACGTCCACCCCACGCGGCCGGTGCCAGTCCGCAATCCGTCCGCGCCGGCGGAGGACAGCGACCAGGTCTGGATGTCGGTGACGGTGACCGCGCCGGACAAGCCCGCCAGGTCCACCCCGGGCGCGGACAGGTACGCCCCTGCGGTCGAGGACAACGCGTACGAGGTGAACAAGGTCCTGACCCAACTGCGGGTCGCCTCCGTCGCTGTCGGGTCCGCCTCGGTGGTGGCCGACACAGCGTGCACCGGGTCGGCGGAGAACACCGGCCCGGCGACATCGACCAGCACGCCGGTGTCCGTCTGGATCACCGGCACCACCAGCGGCAGCCACTCCGACGCGACGATCTTGTAACCGGCCGGGAGCGCCGAAGTGTTCGCGGCCCGGCCGGGTACCGCCGCCGTGGTCGCGGCCGGGACGGGTGTGCCGGCGTCGGCGCTGCCGGGCATCCCGATCGTCACCCTGGCCTGCACGGCGACAACGGCGTGAGTCGCGTCCACCGGTATGACCGCGCCGGGGATGACCAGGTCCGCGCCGAGGTACGCGGTGCCAGTGAACGCCATCCGCGTCGGGTCACCGCCCGCCGCCACATCCCGGCGCAGCGCCTCCTGCCCCGCCGTCGGCGGCCCCAGCGGGTCGTGTAACAGGTAGTCCCCGGCGAACATCCCGGCAACCGCGCGGGCCGCGTCCGCGTCAACCCCCGCCGCCGCCGACGCCGCTGTCGTGCGGTGCGCCGCGACGATGTTCTGCCCGACATTGACCACCAACAGCGCCAGGGTCAGGCCCAGCACCACCCGGAAACCGATCCGAGTCGTCCTCGCGGCCCGACCGCTCGGTGACCTCCCGAACTCGAACCCGTTAGGCGGTGAAGGTTCTCGGGTCGACGATGCGGGTCGTGGCCTTCGCCGTAGACCGGAGACGCGATCGCTCAGTGAGGTGGACATTGGGTGTAGGACCCCCTTCTTGACCTCGCGTATACCCAAGGACAAAACTCAAGTACAGTCTTTGACACCAGAACTCTAGTACGGAACTGGACGACAGATCCAGACCACGCGAAAGGACGGCAAGATGATCACGGACGTGTTCAGGGGTGATCCCGACTCAGCGGAGAGGACCTATGGCGACGACGCGGATTCCGCGTTTCAGCGGAGACCGACTCCGGGTCGCCAGGACCGCCCGCGACTGGACCCGCGGCCGGCTCGGTGTCGCCGTGGGCGTGACCATCACCTCGGTAGCGTCCTGGGAGCGGGGAGTGCGCAGTCCGACCGCGGCCACTCTCAAGAAACTCGCAGGCATCCTCGGTGTCGAACCAGGGGAGCTCCTGGACATCCCACGAAGCGAGTGGGGTCAAACCGAGTGGCGGGTGACCAACGGCCTGGAGCAGAAGGAAGTGGCAGCGGCGCTGGGCGTCTCGCCCACCACACTCAGTGCGGTCGAGGCCACCTACAGCCCGCTTGGGACCGGAATGCCCGCCCGCCTCGCGGAGCTCTATGGAACGACATCCGCGGAAATCGAGGCTGCGTGGGAGCGCGACCGGCGGCGCCTGACTACTACGGGATAAACCCGGCAATAACGGTACCCGCCAACAGGGTGACAGGCACGCGGACGCACCGGCTTTGGCGCACTGACAGTGATGGAAAGGATTGCCCGGGGTTCGCAACACCTCTTGCGTATCCCAGGCTTGGCAATTACGTCGTTCACGATGTACGCATGTAGCCATCTGGCGATTCCCAACATCTCTAAGTAGGCCATCGTTTTGGATGACCTTCAGATGCAGGGAACAGGCCGATAGACGCAGGCGCTGACCCAACCCAGTGTCCTGGGATGCGAAATGGAGAATAGACATTGGCCCGTCCGAGCGTCAACCCACTGGTCACCGCGTGTCGCGCCGGTCTCCTTGACCGCCGTGGTCACGCACGCCTGTCCCAGGACCCCTTCAGCGGCCGGGTTGCGGTGATCACTGGCGCTGGTTCAGGTATCGGGCGTGCATTGGCGCTCGACCTGGCTTGCAGGGGTGCGGTACTGGCGGTGTCCGATATCGATGTGGTTGGCCTCGGCGAGACCGCACGTCAATGCTCAACCATTGGCGCCACGGTTCGGAAAGACACGATTGACGTCACGGATCGGGACGCCATGTCCACGTACGCGAATGATGTTGCAGCGCAATTCGGTCAGGTCAACCTCCTTTTCAACAATGCCGGGATCATCTTCACGGGAGATATCGCCCAATCAAGCTACGACGATTTAGAACGCGTGATTGACGTCGACTTCTGGGGCGTAGTGCATGGAACGAAGGCATTTCTGCCCCAGCTCATCGCTTCCGGTGCAGGGCATCTCATCAACATTTCCAGCGCCTACGGCCTGATATCCGCGCCGTCCTACAGCGCGTACAACGCCGCCAAATTCGCGGTCCGTGGTTTCACCGAAGCGATCCAGCAGGAGATGAAAGCTGCAGGCCACCCCGTTCAGGTCAGCTGCGTTTATCCGGGTGCCGTCCGCACCCTCATCATGCGCACCAGCAAGTGCGCAGACGGCCAAGACCACGCGGCGATCCACGAACTGTTCGACAAGATGGCCCGAACGGCACCCGAGCAGGCCGCGGTCACGATTCTGCGGGGCGTCCACGCAGGCAAGGGACGCATCCTCGTCGGCCCGGACGCACTTGCCGCCGACATGTTGGCCCGACTCACGGCCACGGGATATCAGCAGCTGTTTCAGCTTGCCCGCTACCTGAACGAACACCAGAAGGACCGCAAACCTGCGAGGAAGGAGCGCTGAGTTGTCGAACTGGCTGCTGGTCGAGACCTTCGGCGGTGCCCCCCCGAGCATTATCGGGATCGGCAACACCCCCAAGAAAATGGTTCCGCTCCGGACGATCCTGGGCCGAGGGCACTCCCTCGAAGATGTCGAAACAGCGATCACCAGAGCGGCGACATCGAAGACTCGGGTCGAACTCTCATCGGCCAGACACCGACACGTCGTCGGCGCACCACTGCTCACTTTCGCCGGACGCGTGCACGGCGTGTACATCTGGGCAGGTGCAGCAGACCAGGTACCCCCACCACACGACCCGGCCGGCGCCTGGTACTTCAACCTCACGACCGACGTCATCGGCGGCAGCGACGACCTGCTCGACCTCTACGGAGTCGCGCCGGAACTTCGCAGGCACGAGCGGCACACCGCCGAGGCCTTCACCCGGCTCATCCCGAACACCGATGTCGCCGCCGCGCTCGCCAAAATCGTCAGATCTCAACCCGGGGAAGAACACCAAGCTGTCTGGACGGTCCTGCGCGATGACGGGGACCGTCGCGCAGCGCACTTCAGCGCCCGAGCGATCGCCGAGAAGAACGATCAGGGCGAGACCGAGGTTGTCCTTCGCGGAATCACCCACGACATCGGCCCCACCGAAGACATCCCCGCCGCAACCCCGCCCATGGTTCTCGAGCAACGCCTCCTGGAAAGCATGGCCGAGCCTGGCCAGTACCGCGCGATCGTCAACCTCAAGACTTTCAGGATCATCCGATGGCTGGACGACCCGATGCCCGGTCTCGGTTGGGAGATGAACGAACAGAACCCACTCCCCTGGATCCACGACGATGACCTACCTACCGCGCAAGCCCTCGCGGCAGGACTTGCGACCGCGCCGAAGACCACTGGAACGCTGCGATTTCGCGGTGACGGTCATTGGCAACCGATCTCGGTTACCGCGAACCTCGTCCTCCTGGACCAGCACACCACCGCTGCCCTGCTGACCATGTCGAAATCAATCTGACTCGGCCTCCCGTGATCGCTAATCGACGGCGGTTCGTCGCAACCTCCGACAAGCCCTTTCCTGATATGTCGGCGTGTCGGACCTTTCCTGGTATGGCCCTCCGGTTAGATCAGCGCATGCCTTATAAGCCGGGGCCGGGAAGGCCGAGCAAGGGAGCACGAGACCAGTTCTCAGTCCGCCCTGCGGTCGAGGTCGGAGAGGTCCTTCGGGAAAAGGCACGCGCTGCCGGGATGTACCCCGGCGAGTACTGCGCAGCTGTCCTCTGCGAGGCGATGGGCATGCCGCAATACGCCCCCGCGCCATCGCTGGTCGACACGGACCAGCCGTCCCTAGCGCTCAGCAAGTCCGCTTAACGTCCAACTCCAGCCGCAAAGGGTCCGGAGAGAACGAAGCCCCACACCCCCTAAAGTCACTTTGGCCGGTGAAAGAAGGGTGCAGGGCTTCGACTACCTACGAGGAGCACTGTACCTGTGATCGCCCCG
>JADGOY010000113.1 GCA_017882715.1 Nakamurella sp.
GTGCGGCGGATCGCCGCACGGCCTCGTCGCCCTCGCCGGCCTCGCCCACCACCTTGATCTCCTCGCGGCCCGCCGGCTGCCGGTCAACCCAGCGGAGGCCGACGGTGGCCAGGATCGCGCATCCGCACCCAGAACGACCGCGGCCACCGGCTCGGCGTCGTCGCTCGTCCGAACAGGAGAGTCAGGAACGCACCGCAGGTCAGCACCGCCATCGCCCGGTTCACCGGTCTGCTGAGTGGCGTCCGAAAGTTCTCCATCAACGAGTCGCCGAGCCGCAGAATCGTGGCGGTGCCGCTGTGATCACCTCGCAACTGATGTCCGCTCGGTCCGTCCGGTCGATGACAGGGGGTGAGGGCACGCGGCGCCGGCGGTTCGGTCGACAACGCCGCGTTCATGAATCCCGCACGTGGCGCCCCCTGCCCAGGATGAGCAATCCCTCCCGATCAGCGCGCCGGTGCGGCAACTGCCCCGATGGGCGAGCGCGATGACCTTCTGTGCCCGGGAATGTGACTTCGCATGGGGGATTACCCCGGGCGCCCGGTGTCGGTAGCGTGGTGAGGAGGGCGAATGTGGGGGCTGTGGTCCGCGCGTCGTCATGTCTGCGAACCCCCAGACCCCGGGTAGTCGTCATCGGCTTTTCTGGAGGTGGGGAATGGCACCAGCCGCGCATCCCGCCGCTCGCGATCGCGGAATGTTGTCGCGCGCGGCGGATCCCGCCGTATCGGGTCAGGGCGGTTGACCTGGTTCCGCCGGGTCGTGGGAAACGGACTGGCTCGGCCGCCGGGCGGCCCCGGTGACGAGGGCCCCGTGCTTGCCGCGGCAGGTGCACCGTCAAACCGTTCAACATCAAATCTCAACGAGGAGATCCATGTCATTCGATCAACCGGTCATCTCCGGTCAGAGCTACACGGTCACCGCGGTCGACGGTCGCTGCCCGGTCGGTCTTGCCGATTTCGTCGGGAACACCGCGCTCACCGTGGAAAACGGCGGCACCATTCATCGTCTGGTAGGTGACGGCGCCGAAACCTCCGGCACCGTCCGGTTCCATCAAAAAGATCCAGGCCCGGACGACAAGGACATCCGGGTGTGGACCATCACCGATCACGGAACTGGGACCTTCCTCGCTGAGCCCGCGGCACGTTTCTAGCGATTCACCGCGCGGGACACGCCGTCGCACCGCGTCGCTGGCGCGGGTCGGCCCCTTGTCGGCGCCTTGTCGGCGAGTGGATCGGCACCACCGGCGCGCTGGGTCAGCCCAGGGCCTCGGCGGCCGCCCGCGCCGCCCCCGGCAGCGCCGAGGCGATCCGCTCGACCGCCTCGTCGTCGTGCGCCGCGGAAACGAACCAGGCCTCGAACGCCGATGGCGGCAGGTACACACCGGCCTCGAGCATGCCGTGGAAGAACGCCGCGTAGGCCGCGCTGGACTGCGCCCTGGCCTGGTCGTAGTTGGTCACCACGCCGCCGGTGAAGAACACCGAGAACAGATTCCCCGCCCGCTGCAGCCGATGCGGCACACCCGCCGCCGTCAGCGCCTCGGACGCGAGATCCACAACGATCCGGGCAGTCTCGTCCAAATGCCGGTAGACGCTGTCCTGGCAGCCGCGCAGCGTGGCCAGCCCGGCCGCAGTGGCGATCGGGTTCCCGGACAACGTGCCCGCCTGATACACCGGCCCGACCGGCGCCAGATGATTCATGATGTCCGCTCGGCCACCGAAGGCACCGACCGGCAGTCCGCCGCCGATCACCTTGCCGAACGTCATCAGGTCCGGCGCCCACCCCTGGTGCGCACCGTCGAGCCCGTACATGCCCGACCGGCTGACCCGGAAACCGGTCATCACCTCGTCGGTGATCAGCAATGCGCCGTCGGCATGCGCCGCCTCGGCCAGGCCATGGTTGAACCCGTCGACCGGCGGCACCACGCCCATGTTCGCGGCCGCGGCCTCGGTGATCACGGCGGCGATCTCGCCGCCGTGTCGGGCGAACGCGTCCCGCACGGCGGCCAGATCGTTGTAGGGCAGCACGATGACCTCGGCGGTGGTGGCCTTGGTGACGCCCGCCGAATCCGGCAGCGCGAAGGTCGCCACCCCGGAGCCCGCCGACGCCAGCAGCGCATCGACGTGCCCGTGGTAGCAGCCGGCGAACTTGACGATCTTCGATCGGCCGGTGAAGCCGCGGGCCAGCCGGATCGCCGACATGGTGGCCTCGGTGCCCGATGACACCAGCCGAACCTGTTGCACCGGGGCTACTCTCGCGACAATCTCCTCCGCCAGCGCGACCTCGCCCTCGCCCGGCGCGCCGAACGACAGTCCGCGGGACACGGCGGCCGACACCGCCTCGAGCACGGCGGGATGCGCGTGACCCAGGATCATCGGCCCCCACGAGCCGACCAGGTCGACATAGCTGTTGCCGTCCGCGTCGGTGATCCTCGCCCCGGACCCGGACATCATGAAACGTGGCGTCCCACCGACGGACCGGAACGCCCGCACCGGTGAGTTCACCCCGCCCGGCGTGACCTTCAGGGCCCGCGCGAACAGGGCGGCGCTGGCCGGCACGTGCTCGACCCCTGCGCCCGGGGTCGCCGGACCGGCCGGCGTGGTCGACTCGCCGGGCGCGCTGCTGCGCTGTGTCATGCTGTTTTCCCCCTCAGTCCTGCTGTGGTGCCACCAGTGTCGCGGCGATCTCGGCCGCCCAGTAGGTCAGCACGATCTGCGCGCCGGCCCGCCGGATCGAGGTGAGCGTCTCGAGGATCGCCCGGTCCCGGTCGATCCAGCCGTTCGCCGCGGCCGCCTCGATCATCGCGTATTCACCCGAGACCTGATATGCCGCAATGGGAACGGCCACCTCCGGCATCGCCGCGACGTCGGCCAGGACATCGAGGTAGCTCATCGCGGGCTTGACCATCACCAGGTCGGCGCCCTCGGCGATGTCCAGCGCGACCTCGCGCGCCGCCTCTCGCCGGTTCGCCGGATCCTGTTGGTAGCTGCGCCGGTCGCCGGTGAGCGCCGAGTCCACGGCCTCCCGGAACGGCCCGTAGAAGGCCGAGGCGTACTTGGCCGCGTAGGCGAACACGCCGGTGTCGGTGAAACCCTCGGCGTCCAGGGCGGCCCGCACCGCGCCGACCTGCCCGTCCATCATCCCGGAGGTGCCGACCAGATCCGCGCCGGACGACGCCTGGGCAACGCCCATCTCCCGGTAGCGTTCCAGCGTCGCGTCGTTGTCGACCTCGCCGGAGGTGGTCAGCAGGCCGCAGTGCCCGTGGTCGGTGAACTCGTCCAGGCACAGGTCGGCCATCAGCACGGTGGACTGGCCCACCTCGGCTCGCAGGTCGGCCAGGGCCACGTTCAGGATCCCGCCGGGATCGGTGGCCTGCGAGCCGATCCCGTCCCGGACCGCGGGAATCCCGAAGATCATCAGGCCGCCGACCCCGGCCGACACTGCCTGCGCAGCGGCGGCTTTGAGCGAGTCCCTGGTGTGCTGCAGGACCCCGGGCATGGAGCTCAGCGGGGCCGGTTCGGTCAGCGACTCCTTGACGAACATCGGCAGCACGAGATCCGCCGGGTGCAGCCGGGTCTGCGCGACCAGCCGGCGAAGCGCGGGTGTGCGGCGCAACCGGCGGGGCCGGACAGCCGGGAACGATCCTGAAAACGCCATCGTGTCGTTCACTTCTCCGGTGGGTGGTTGCGGTCGCGCCACGCGTCGACGAGTCGTTGCGTCAGGGCCGAGACGGTGGGGTGGGCCGCGGTGAAGCCGACGGGGATGCCTGCGGCGCCGGCGGCCGAGGTGGTGGGCTCGCCGATGGCGCCGACGATCGTGCCCAGGGACAGGCGCACCTCATTGAGGGCGGTGACGATGCTCGGCGAGGTGAGCAGCACGGCATCGAACCCGCCCGATGTCAGCCGGTCCGCCACCTCGGGGGACAGCGGTTGGACGACCGTGCGATATGCCGTGACCGCGGCCAACCGGTATCCGGCGGACTCCAACGCATCCGGCAAGGTGCTGGCGGCGATGTCCGAGCGGGGCAGCAGCACCGATTCGCCTGGATGCGCGTGCGGCCAGATCGCGGCCAGCGCCGCCGAGGATCCGCCGTCGGAAGGAATGAGATCGACCGGAATCCCGTTGTCCCGCAAGGCCTGTCCGGTGGACGGCCCGACGGCGGCGACCCGGGTGTCGGCAGGTATCAGCGGATCCAACGCCAGACCGGACGCCCGCCCGATGACGGAATCGACGGCGTTGACCGAGGTGAAGGCGACCCAGGTGAAGTCGCCGGCCGCGAGAGCCAGCAGCGCCAGGTCCAGGGCTCCGGTGTCCACCGGTGGCGCGATGGTGATCAGCGGCACCGCGGTCACCTCGGCGCCGGCGCGCCGCAGTTCGTCCACCAGGTCGGTGCCGCGGCCGGCCGGGCGAGGCACCAGCACCCGCGCCCCGGACAGCGCACGCGAGGACGGGCCGGTCATCGGACTGCCCCGAGCAGGGTCGCCGCACCGGCAGACAGCAGGTGCTGGGCCAGGTTTCGTCCCAGTTCGACCGCTTCGCCTGCGGGACCGGCGGTGCCCGAGCGAATCTGATCGCTGCCGTCGACGGCCAGCACCACGCCGTCCAGGGCGAGTGTGCCGCCCCGCACCACGGCGTGCGCACCGACCGGAGCGATACAGCCCGCCTCCAAGGTGGCCAGCAGGCTCCGTTCGGCGGCCACCGCCGCCCGGGTGGCCCTGCTGTCCAGCTCGCGCAGAGCTGGTCCATACCAGGCGGTGTCGATGTCGGCGGACCGGCATTCCACGGCCAGCGCACCCTGGGCGGGAGCGGGGAGCATGACCTCCGGGCGGAGAATCTGGGTGATGGCCGCCGTCCGGCCGAGCCTGGCGAGCCCGGACACTGCGAGCACGACCGCGTCCATCCGGCCGGCGGCGACCATCCGCAGCCGGGTGTCGACGTTGCCGCGGATCGGCTCCACCCGCAGGTCCGGACGGCGCCGTAGCAGTTGGGCGGTGCGGCGCGGCGAACCCGTGCCGACCCTGGCCCCGGTGGGGAGTTGGTCCAGCGTCAGGCCGTCGCGGGCGCACAGGGCGTCGGCCGGGTCCCCCCGCGCGGGCACCGCCGCGACGGTCAGTCCGTCGGCGGGCGCCGTGGGGAGGTCCTTGTACGAGTGCACGATGACGTCGACGCGGCCCTGCAGCAGTGCCGTGCGGAGCGCGGTGACGAAGATCCCGGTGCCGCCGATCGAGGCCAGCGGCCCGGAATTCATGTCACCTTCGGTCTTGATGTGGACGAGATCGCTGACCACGCCGGCGGTCTCGGCCAGGGCGGCGGCCACCGTCCCGGATTGGGCGAGCGCCAGGGCACTGCCTCGGGTGCCGACCGACAGGACCCGCGGGGTCACCGGTTCATCCCTGGACGGTCCCGTTCATCCCTGGGTGGTCCCGCGGATGCCCGAGGCCGCGAGCCGCGCCGGGTCGACTGCCACGCCACGCCAATCCGTGGCCGAGTCGACCGCAGCCGTGGTGGGGCGGGTCACCCTGGAATTCACGCAGCAGGCGGTTGCGCAGAAGTCGGGGCGGCGCGGCATGCCGGTCGGTGCATCGAACGACACCTGGTCGGTGTCCGATCTCGCGTCCAGCCGTTCTTCGATCAGGTCGGCCAGTGCCGTCACGAACCGGGGATCGGTGCCCGGCGTACCCACCCGGACGAAGAACAGGCCGTGCCCGGTCGCGGTGTCCGCGGCCTCGTGGTCCAGATCCCACACCACCTCGACATGGTCGGAGACGAAGCCGATGGGCACCACGATCACGCCGGCCCGTCCCGCGGCGGCCAGTTCCGTGACCACGTCGTTGATGTCCGGCTCCAGCCAGGGCACCGACGCCGGCCCGGAACGTGACTGGTAGGCCAGCTGCCACGTCGGTGCGTCACCCAATCGTGCCGTGACGCCGTCGATCACCGCGTCGGCGACCGAAAGGTGTTGCGCGACATACGCTCCGCCTGGCCTGTGGTCGCCGAGGTCGGCCGAGCCGGAGGTATCGGCCATCACCCGCGGGATCGAGTGGGTGGTGAAAACGATCTCCAGGTCACCGATGTCGATGCCGTCGTCGCTCGCCGTCCGCAGCGCGGCGACCGTGCCGTCGACGAACGGCGCGATGAAACCCGGGCGATCGTGGTAGGGCCGGAGCTTGTCGATCCGCACGTCACCGACGAGACCCG
The DNA here is from genome assembly GCA_017882715.1 of Nakamurella sp. Taxonomy (GTDB): domain Bacteria; phylum Actinomycetota; class Actinomycetes; order Mycobacteriales; family Nakamurellaceae; genus Nakamurella. Next base: position 6,193 of record JADGOY010000113.1, read on the forward strand.
TTGCCGACAAAGCCATCGCGAAGTCCTCACGGTACTGCCGGCACGACGAGTACGACGAATACGCCGATGTCGCCAGGCCGAGCAGCCGGATCAGGCCGTCTGTGCGGGCATCACGGATGACGTCGGCCAGATACGGAGCCCAGTTCCGGTTGCCCCACAACACCGGGACCGCACGGCCCCTGTTCACCAATTCGACCGCGAGGGCATCCCGGAGGTCCCGGTTCTGCGCATTGATGGGTGAGACTCCGCCGAGGGCGAAGTAGTGATGGGAGACCTCGACCAGCCGCTCCTCCGGGATGCCCCGGCCGCGAGTGACGTTGCGCAGGAACGGCATCACGTCGTCGGGGCCCTCGGGGCCGCCGAACCCGGCCAGCAGCACCGCGTCATACCCCTGGCGCAGTGCTGAATCGTTGACCGGGCCGGCGCCATCAAATGTCGTGCGGCTCGGCGGGGCTGGATCGGACAGCAGGGGACGGGTCGTCACAGCACCACCTCGACCACACCGGCCTCGTCGACCCGACGGCCGGAGAAGAACGGGATCTCCTCCCGCACATGGCGTCTCGCACCGGAGGCGCGCAGATGCCGCATCAGATCGACGGTGTCGTGCAGCTCATCCGCCTCGAGCGCCAGCAGCCACTCGTAGTCGCCCAAGGCAAAGGCTGCCACCGTGTTGGACAGCACCTGGTCGTACTCACGGCCCATCACGCCGTGCTCGACGAGCATTCCCCGGCGCTCCTCGTCGGGCAGCAGGTACCACTCGTAGGACCGCACGAAGGGATAGACCGTGGCCCACTTCTTGGCCGGAGCCCCCGCCAGGAACGCCGGAATGTGCCCCTTGTTGAATTCCGCCGGGCGGTGCAGACCCATCGCCGACCAGGACGGGACCAGGCTGCGACCTACCGACGTCCGCCGCAGCGCCCGGGTCGCGGACTGCAGCGCCTGCGCGGTGGACGAATGCCACCAGACCATCAGGTCGGCGTCTGCCCTCATGGCCGACACGTCGTAGAACCCGCGCAGCGTGACGTCCTGCTCGTCGAGCTGAGAGGTCAGTTCGACCAGTTCTGCCAACGCTTTGTCCTGCGGTGCGTCCAGATCACCGACCCTGGAGTAGACGGCGAACGCGGTGTACCGGATCTGGGAGTTGATCTCTCGCGCGCTCGGTCGGGCGCGGGCGGGGCCGGTCGGCGGGATGGCGGCATCGGGGGGCTGCACGGTCATGGCTCCATCCTCCCTCAGTCGCCCGCGGGGCCGATGCCGGGCGACGCCGCGCCGACCGTGGCTGCGGTGGTCGGTGTGCTCGCTCGAGCTGGATTCAGCGCTGTGCCCAGCCGGTCGGCCACCCGCCGGGCGTCCGCGACGACCGCCGCCAAGCCGGTCCCGGCGACCGCGCTGCCGGCGATCTCGATGTCCAGCGGTGCCAGCGTGTCCCGCAGCGCCCGGACACCTGCGGCGTGCCCCGGCGCGGGGACCGGCAGGGCGGAGGCCCACCGGACCACCGCCGCATCCACCACGGATGCCCGCGGCAGATCGACGCCGAGCAAGGTGGACGCGTCCTGGAGTGCGATGCCCGGCAGGTCGGCCACGGCCGGCAGGTCCGCCTCGCCGCCGCGCCCGTAGGACAATCGCAGTACATGACGACCGGGTCCGGCGACGTCGGCCAGCCACGCCCATTTGGCGGTGGCGTGGGTGAGCGCCTTTGCGCATACGCCGGTCGCAGCGCTCGACACCAGGACCCCGGTGCCGCGCGGGGCCCGGTCCAGCCGTGCATCGTCCAGCACCAGCGTGCAGAGCAGCACCTCGGTCGCCGGGGCGTGCAGAACACTGTGCTCGGGCAGGTCGCGCACCGCGCCGGCCAGCAGGGTGGCGGCCGTCGGTCCCGGCGTCGCGATCACGACGTGCGAGGCGAAGATCCGGGTACCGGACGCGACATCGATCTGCCAGTCGGTCGCCTCCTGACCGGGATCGATCCTGGTCATCCCGGTGACCCGGGTGCCGGTGCGGACGGTGCCGCCGGCGTCCTGGACCGCGGAGTGCAGGGCCGCCGCCAACGTGTGCATTCCGCCGACCAGCGATGCGACGGCGCCGCCCGGCCGGGTGCTGTCCCCGCGGAGTCCACGCACCGCGGCGGACAACGACCCCGTCCGGCGCAGAGCGTCGACCAGCGCGGGCGCCACGGTCTGGACCTCCAGAGCATCCGGGTCGGCGGCGTAGACACCACCGGCGACCGGTTCCACCAGGCGGTCGAGCACTCGGCGGCCCATCCGGGCGCGGACCAGCGCGCCGAGCGACGTCCGCGGTCCTGAGCCGCGCGGCAGCGCGAGATCGAGGCAGGCCCGGGCGGATCCTGCCGTCCCGAGCACCCGACGGACGTCAGCGGCCCAGGGGCGGGCCGGGATGCCGAGCAAACCTCCGGTGGGAAGCGGAGCGGACCCGGTGCGGTGGCGGACCCAGGCTCCGACCGGATTCGGCCGGACAACGGCCGGCCCGAGACGGAGCTCGTCGATCAGCTCGGCGGCCGATGGTCGGGTCGTGGCGTAGGACTCGGCACCGGCGTCCAGCAGCAGCCCGGCGACCCGGTGCGCGGACAGCACCCCGCCGACCGTGTCACCCGCCTCCAGCAGCAGCGGCCGGTGACCGGACCGGGCCAGTTCCCAGGCGACGACCAGGCCGGCCATCCCCCCGCCGATCACCACCACCCGGGATGGGTGCGCCGGGTTCGTGCCGGTCACGGGCAGCCGTGGACGAACTCCACCAGTTCGGTGAGGACGTCCGGATCGGTGTCCGGCGGTACCCCGTGACCGAGGTTGACGACGTGACCGGGCGCTGTGGACCCACGGCGGATGACGTCCGCGGCATGGGCGTGCAGAGCCTTGGTCCCGGCGAACAACAGGGCCGCGTCGATGTTGCCCTGCAGGGGTGTGGTGCCGCCCAGCCTGGCGTTGGCGACGTCCAACCCGACCCGGTGGTCAATGCCCATCACGTCCGCGCCGGCGTCACGCATGGACGCCAGCAGCTCGCCGGTGCCCACCCCGAAGTGCACCCGCGGTACCCCCAGGTCGGCGACACGGGCCAGCACCCAAGCGGAGTGCGGCGCCACGAAGGTGGTGTAGTCCGCCAGCGAGAGGGCACCCGCCCACGAGTCGAACAGCTGCAGCGCCGACGCCCCCGCCAGTACCTGAGCCCGCAGGAACGCCGACGTCACATCTGCCACCCAGGACGCGAGGGCGTGCCAGGTCTGCGGATCTGAATGCATCAGGGCCCTGGTGCGCAAGTGTTCTCGGCTCGGGCCGCCCTCGACCAGGTAGGACGCGAGGGTGAACGGGGCGCCGGCGAACCCGATCAGCGGGGTCGATCCCAGCGCGGCGGCGGTGTCGGCGGCGGCACGGGTGATCGGTGCCAGTGCCGCCGGATCCAGCGGCGGTAATGCCGCGACGTCGGCTGCGGATCGCACCGGCCGGTCCACCACCGGTCCGGTGCCGGCGACGATCTGTACCCCGATGCCGGCCAGCCGTAGCGGAACGACGATGTCGCTGAACAGGATCGCCGCATCCACGCCATGCCGGCGAACCGGTTGCAGGGTGATCTCGGTGGCGAGATCGGGCGTCAGGCAGGCCTCCAGCATCCCGGTGCCTGCCCGGACCCTGCGGTACTCAGGCAGCGACCGTCCGGCCTGTCGCATGAACCACACCGGCCGCACCTCGGGGCGCGATCCACGGTAGGCGGCGAGCAGCGCGGACCCACTGGTGCGTCCGTCGCGTAGGGGGTGCGACGAGGGCAGCGCGTCGACGGCTGAGGCTGACGTCGAGGCTTCGCTGACGGCCGAGGTGGTTGGCATGGTCCGTCCATCGTCTCATCAGGTCGTCCCGGGATTGGCCGGCGTCGGGCCGATGCTCGATGTGCTCGCCGTCGATGCTGGTCGTGGAAGGCACTGGCGGTCCTGGACCGCCGAATGGTTCGACCAAGCGGTACGCCGAGCTGGGCGAGGCCGAGCAGACAACAATTCGGGATCTTTCCCACGTCACAGGTCGGTTGACGGATCCGGGGCTCGTGTTCATACCGTACGAGACTGCCGCGCAGGTAGCATCCGACGCATGCTCACGGTTCTCGGTGCCAGTCACCACGACCTCGAGCTGACTCAACTGGAAAGGCTGTCTGCCCGCACCGAGGAGCTCAGTTCAGGTCTGGTTGCGCTGTCCGCGCGCGCGGACTCGCCGGTGGCCGGTGTGGTGCTCGTGTCGACATGCAACAGGCTGGAGATCTATCTGGACTCCCTTCGGTTCCATGACGCGATCGACGCGGTCGGCGAGGTGATCGCGGAGACAGCCGGGGTGCGCACCGATGACGTCAGCGCGCTGCTGAAGGTCAGGGTCGGTGCGCCGGTCGCCGCGCATCTGTTCTCGGTGACCGCCGGGATGGATTCGATGGTGGTGGGCGAGGCCGAGATCGCCGGTCAGATCGCGCGGGCTTTCCGGGATGCTCAGTTGGCCGGAACCACCTCGGCACCGATCAACCTGCTGTTCCAGGCCGCTGCGCGGACCGCCAAGCGGGTCGCCACCGTCACCGGGCTCGGCGCTGCTGGTCGTTCGGTGGCGTCGGTCGCGCTGGGCATCGCCGTCGCCGATGGGGCAGTGGGGGACGCGGCGTCGGGGGACGCGGCGTCGGGGCGCACAGTGTCGGGCGGCACAGTGTCGTGGGACGCGGCTTCGGAAGGCGGTGCCGCGAAGGGCAGGCCGGCGCTATCCGGATCGCGAGCCCTGGTCATCGGCACCGGAGCGCTCGCGCGGGTGGTCGCGGCCGAATTGCGGTCGCGCGGCTGCACGAATCTTGCGGTGTTCTCGCCCAGTGGCCGAGCGCCGAGCTTCGCGGTCAGGTACGACGCCGTCGCGGTGATGCCGGACGACCTTCCCGCTGCGTTGGTCGCCACGGACCTGGTGGTGACATGCAGTGGCGCCAGCACTCCGACGCTGACCGAGAAACTACTGAAAGACGTTGTGGCGCAACGTGATCAACCATTGCCGGTGATCGACCTCGCGCTGCGGTCAGACTTGTCGGCCGGCGCGCGGATCGTGCCCGGCGTGCGACTGGTGGACCTGCACACGGTGGCCGCGCAGTCCGACCCGGCGCATCGGGCTGCCGTCACCGATGCGCAGGACATCGTGATCGCGGCAGTCTCCGACTTCGAGGACCAGCTGGCGCAGCGCCGGATCGACCCGGCCGTTGTGGCGCTGCGACAACACATTTCGGCCACCGTGGAGAAAGAGGTCGCGCGCCTGCGGGCCAAGTATCCCGCGGACGTCGCCAGTGATGTCGAGCTCGCCCTGCACCGGGTGACCCAGTCGCTGTTGCACACGCCGACATTGCGCGCGAAGGAATTGGCCCGCACCGGGGACAGCGCAGATTATCTGCAGGCGCTGCACACCCTGTTCGGCATCGACATCTCCACGGGTCAGCCCGCCGGCGGCACCGCGGAGTCCACCGGCCGCCTCGCCTGAGCTCCCTTTCCTGCATCGGCGTTTCGCTGCCCCGGCCGCGGTCTCTTGACGGCGCGGATCAACATCGTCGGCGCGCATCAACGTGCCCAAAATGGGACCGGTGTGATTGGTGTCAACGACTTCATCCGCGCGGGCGAAGATGATCCGCGCGGTAAAGGACGGACCATCCAACGCGACCGGTTACGCGAGCCCGGCCTCCTCGAACGCGGCCAGGGTGGGAGCGATGGTGGCGGTCGGGCCGACGGCATGCGCGATCGCATCCAACGTCTTCAGCCCGTCACCGGTGTTGAAGACCACGGTCTCCGCCTCCGGATCGAGCTGGCCCGTCGCCAGCAGCTTGCGCAGCACGGCAACCGTCACGCCACCCGCGGTCTCCGCGAAGATGCCTTCCGTCCGGGCGAGAAGCTTGATGCTGTCGACGATCTCGTCGTCGCTGACGTCTTCCACCGCGCCGCCGGTGCGCCGGGTGACGTCCAACACGTAGGGGCCGTCCGCCGGGTTGCCGATGGCCAGCGACTTGGCCACGGTGTTCGGGCGCACCGGCAGGACCGTGTCGTGGCCGGCCTTGAACGCCGCGGACACCGGCGAGCAGCCGGTGGCCTGGGCGCCGAAGACCTTGTACGGCGTCGGCTCGACCAGCCCCAGCGTGCCGAGTTCGGTGAATCCCTTGTCCACCTTGACCAGCTGCGCACCGGAAGCGATCGGGATGACCACCTGTTCGGGCAGCCGCCAGCCGAGTTGCTCGGCGACCTCGAAGCCGAGAGTCTTGGAGCCTTCGGCGTAATAGGGCCGGACGTTGACGTTGACGAACGCCCAATCCTCCCGCTCCGCGGCGATCTGCCCGGCCAGCCGGTTGATGTCGTCGTAGTTTCCGTCGACGGCCACCAGGGTGCCGCCGTACGCGGCCGTGGTCAGGATCTTCTGCTGTTCGAGGTCGCTCGGGATCAGCACCACCGAGCGGATGCCCGCCCGCGCCGCGGCAGCGGCGACGGCATTGGCCAGGTTGCCGGTGGACGGGCAGGCCAGTACCGAGAAACCCAGCTCCCGGGCCGCGGTCAGTGCGACCGCGACGACCCTGTCCTTGAACGAGTGGGTGGGGTTCCCCGAATCGTCCTTCACCCACAACCGCTTCATGCCCAACTCGCGAGCGAGGTTGTCGGCCCGGATCAGCTTGGTGCCTCCCGGGTTCATGTTGGGGGTCTGGGCCACCCCGCTCGGCACCGGCAGCAGCGGTGCGTACCGCCAGATGTTGTTCGGGCCGGCTTCGATCCGTTCACGCAGCGCGATGCCGGTCAGTGCGAACTCGTAGGCGACCTCTAGCGGACCGAAGCACTCGGTACACGCATAGAACGGCCCGAGATCGATGCGGTGACCGCATTCGCGACACGAGAGCGCGACAGCCGGTCCGAGGTCGATCGGGCGCGCGGGAGCTTCGGTGGGTGGGGTGGACAGCACAGCAGTCATGGCGAGGCCTTTCCTCATCTTTCCCGCTGGCGGCGGGACGGATGTGGCACCTGCTATCGACGGGCCTCGCTACCGGCGAAAGGGCCGTCACGAGAATTGGATCATCGACAGTGGTTGCCGGGGCTTCATCGGGCCGTATCCCTCTGCCCCTCTGGATGAGTGGGTTATTCAGTTGTTCGGTCATCGTAGCGCACGCGAGCGGTTCGACAGGGATCCCGGGCGGTGCTTGCCGACAGACCGCGCCCGGGGTGCACGGCCTGCAGGCGTCAACCCGTCGTGGTCACCGAGCCGATGGTGACCGGCTGCACCAGTTTTGTGGCGTTACCGGAGCCGGTGATCCGCTGGGCTGCGATTCCCTTGATGATGATCCTCCCGGCTCCGCCGCTGGGACCGGCCCACGTCGATCGCGCTGTGCAGCATCGGGGTCGATCTACGGGTGACGCAGCTGGTCAACCAGGTGATGCGCGTACACGCGGTGCTGGCGCCGGGCGCGATCCGCCAGCAGGGTTTGGTCAGCCGACGGTCGATGACTGTCGGGCGTACCTGGCACGATGAGCGGGTGAGTTCG
>JADGOY010000114.1 GCA_017882715.1 Nakamurella sp.
GCGCCGGTGGCATCGCCGCCGGCGTGGATGACGCGGCTCGCCGAGTGGCCACCCTCGCGGGTCCGCAGCAGCCCGTGCGGTCCGGTGTCGAACAGCGCGCCGTGCGCGATCAACCTCGAAACCGCCGCGGGTCCTTCGGTCAGGATGAGCTCCACGGCGACCGGATCGGCCAGACCGGCGCCGGCGACCAGGGTGTCGGCGACGTGCGCCTGGATCGAATCACCGGGGTCGCGTTCGTCACGCACCACGGCGACACCGCCCTGCGCCCACCGCGTGCTCGAATCGTCGGCGGCGCCCTTGGTCACCACCACCACGGACCGGCCCGCGGACGCCAGGTCCAGCGCCGCGGTCAGTCCGGCGACACCGGAGCCGACCACGACGACGTCGGAGGTGGCTTCCCAGGACGGCAACAGCGCGCCCGCCGGAATCGACGCAGGGATCGACGCAGGGATCGAGAGGGCGTTGGTCATTCGCCACCACCGCCGCTGGTGCCGATCGCGATCATCCGTTCCACCGCGCCGCGCGCCCTGCGGGCGACCTCGGGGTCGACGACGACCTCGTCACGCATCTGCTCGAGCGAGCTGAGCAGCTTCTGCGGGGTGATCATCTTCATGTACTTGCAGGACGCCCGCTCGTTGACGGCACGGAAGTCGACGCCGGGCGCGGCCCGTCGCAGCTGGTGCAGCATACCGATCTCGGTGGCGACCAGCACCGTTCGGGAGGACCCGCGTTTGGCCGCCGTCACCATGTCACCGGTGGAAAGGATCTTGACCCGGTCCGCCGGCACGGCGCCGGCCCCGGCCAGATACAAAGCGCTGGTGGCACAACCACATTCGGGGTGGATGTACAGATCGGCGTCCGGGTTCTCCCTGGCCTTCGCGGCCAGCTGGGCCCCGTTGATCCCGGCGTGCACGTGGCATTCGCCGCCCCACACCGAGATGTTGTCCCGGCCCAGGATGCGGCGGACGTGCGCGCCCAGGAACTGGTCGGGGCCGAACAGCACCGGGGTGTCGGCCGGGATCGATGCGACCACATCGACCGCGTTGGACGAGGTGCAGCAGATGTCCGTGAGCGCCTTGACCTCGGCCGTGGTGTTGACGTACGACACCACCACCGCGCCCGGATTCTGTGCCTTCCAGGCCCGCAACTCGTCGGCGGTCAAGGAATCGGCGAGCGAGCATCCGGCCTGCGCATCGGGGATCAGCACCGTCTTGTCGGGCGAAAGGATCTTGGCAGTCTCGGCCATGAAGTGCACGCCGCAGAACACGATGACCGAATGTGACGCCGCGGAAGCGATTCTCGAAAGCGCCAGCGAATCGCCGACATGGTGCGCGACGTCCTGGATCTCCGGTACCTGGTAGTTGTGCGCCAGGATCACCGCATCGCGCTTCTCGGCCAACTCCCGGATCTGCCGGGCCCACCGTGCCGTGCGCTCCGAGTCCGTCGCGTCCGAGACCGTCTCCCCTGCGCCTGGCCGGCGCAGGGAGTCGAGCGTCGGTGCGGTCATGTAGTCCTCCAGGGCCGGCCGGTTGCAGCGCAGTGACGTTCTGCTGGTTTTCGACTTACAATCGAAAACATGCCTCATGGTATCAGGTCGTCACATGCCGGTCATCTCGTGGACACCAGTGTGGAGGTTCTGGCGGCGGTGTTCACGGTCCGACCCGACGCAGCCGGACGCCCGCGCCTGCACGTCCTGCTGTGGCAACGCGCGCGCGAACCGGACGCCGGTCGGTGGGCGCTTCCGGGTGGGCTGGTGCTGCCGGATGAGGACGTCGACGCCTCCGCGGCACGGCAGCTGGCCGAGAAGGTGGACCTGACCAGGGTCACCCATCTCGAACAGATCGGGGTGTTCTCCGATCCCGACCGGATGCCCGACGCTCGGGTGGTGGCCACCGGTTTCCTCGGGCTCGTGCCGCTGGACGCCGACCCGCAACTACCGGAGGACACCGCGTGGCACCCGGTCGACGACCTTCCGCCGACCGCGCTGGATCACGGGTTGATCGCCGACCGCGCACACCGCCGGCTGCAGGCGAAGCTCTCGTACACGAACATCGGGTTCGCGCTGGCCCCGGCCACCTTCACCATCGGCGAACTCAGGCGGGTGTACGCGACCGCGCTCGGTCACGACGTGGACCCCACCAACCTGCAGCGCATCCTGAGCAGGCGCGGGATGCTCGAACCCACGGGTTCGACCGCGGCGCCCGGGCCCAGCGGAGGACGACCCGCGGCGATGTACCGATTCACCATCGGGGAGCTGCGAGTGACGGATCCGTTCGCGGCGTTCCGGCCGCCGGCTGACGGGTGAGGCGGTTCGCCTAGGCCTGCGGCGAATCGGGGGCCTTGGTCAGGTCGGGCCGGTCCAGCGTAGGGTGTCCGTTCCAGGCGGCCATGAAGGTGTAGACCACCGCGGCCAGCGCCGGCTGGGCCAGCACGACGAGCCAGGTGCCGGTGGTCGGTGCGGCGGTGACGATCGAATCTGCGGCCGTTGCCCCGACGGTCGCCGGATCGACGCCCCTGGCCAGCAGTTCACCGATCAGCCAGGCGACTGCGGCGCCGACCAGCGAGCCGCCGACCACCGTCACCAGCATCTGCCAGCCCCGGGCGGACCGCGCCTGCCAGGCAGCCGCGGCGACCACGATGCCGAGGACCATGCCGGACAGTGCGAAGGTCGCGGCCGCCACGAAGAGATAAGTGGAGGTGGTGGGCAATGCGCCGAACCGTCCGTCGGCCAGCACCTTGTACGGCACGCCGGGTGCGACCGCGGCCCACGCCACACCTTGCAGCACCGCCAGCACCAGCAGGGCACCCAGCACGACCCCGAGCGCACGCCGGCCGTCGCGGGACAGCCCGCCCGGTGACACCGGAGCCACCGGTGGCGGGGTACCGGGCCCCGCGGGCTGGTCGCCCAGTCCGGGACCGGCAGCGCTCATGTCATGCAATCCGCTCCGAGCAGCGCCTTGAGGTCGCCCATCAGCGCGGACGTCGGCGTCACCCGGAACTTGTCGTCGACCTGGAAGCGCTTCTCGCTCGCCCCACCGGTCAGCCGGAGATGGACCGTGGTCGTTCCGGGATGGGCCTGCAGCACCTCGCACAGCCGCGCGACGACCGGCGCCGTGCACCGGTTCGCCGCGATGCTCACCTGAACCGGGCCCTTGCGGGCCGAATCGGACAGGTCCGGCACGGTCACCTGCTGCGCGTGCAGCGACAGCCGATCCTCCGACCTGGAGACCCGGCCCTTCACCAGCACGATCGCGTCTTCGGCCAGCAACAACGAGCATTCGGCGTAGACCTTGGGGAAGAACGCGACCTCCACGCCCCCCGCCAGGTCCTCCAACGTCGCCGAGGCCCAGGGATCGCCCTTCTTGGTCAGCCGCCGTTGCAGGCCGGTGAGGATCCCGCCGACGGTCACCGCGGCGCGGTCCGCGACGGTTCCGTCCAGCAGGTCGGGAACCGAGGCGTCCGAATGGGCGGACAGCACGTGTTCCACTCCGGACAGTGGGTGACCCGAGACATACAGGCCGAGCATTTCCCGTTCAAAACCCAGACGCAGCTTGGTGTCCCATTCGGTGTCGGGAATGTTGCCGCGGAAAGAGCTGCCCTTCTCCTCCTGGGTCATCTCGCCGAACAGATCGAACTGACCGGCGGATTCGGCCCGTTTCAGGCCGAGCACCTCGTCGATCGCCCGGGAGTGCTCCATCAGCAAACCCTTGCGCGGATGCCCGAGCGAATCGAACGCACCCGCCTTGATCAGCGACTCGACGACCTTCTTGTTGCAGGCGACCGCGTCGACCTTTTCCAGGAAATCATAGAAATCGCCGTAGTCGCCCTTGTCTTTGCGGCTGGTGACGATCGAGCCGACCACCCCGGTTCCGACGTTGCGCACCGCCGACAGGCCGAAACGAATATCGGTACCGACCGGGGCGAAGTTCTTCTCCGAGGCGTTGACATCCGGGGGCAGCACGGTGATCCCCATCGTCCGGCATTCGGCCAGGTAGATCGCCATCTTGTCCTTGTCGTCGCCGACACTCGTCAGCAACGCGGCCATGTACTCGGCCGGGTAGTTGGCCTTCAGATAGGCGGTCCAGTACGACACCACGCCGTAGGCCGCGGAATGTGCCTTGTTGAAAGCGTAGTCGGAGAACGGCAGCAGGGTTTCCCAGAGCATCTTGACGGCCGGCGCGGAATAACCGCGCTCCTGCATTCCCGAGCTGAACGTCTCGTACTGCGCGTCCAGCTCCGCCTTCTTCTTCTTGCCCATCGCCCGGCGGAGCAGGTCAGCGGCACCCAGTGAATAGCCGGCAACCCGCTGCGCCACGGCCATCACCTGCTCCTGATAGACGATCAAACCGTAGGTTTCGCCGAGAATGTCGGCCAACGGCTCGTTCAACTCAGGATGAATCGGCTGGACCGGCTTGCGTTTGTTCTTGCGGTCGGCGTATTCATTGTGGGAGTTCATCCCCATCGGACCCGGCCGGTACAGCGCGCCGACCGCGGAGATGTCCTCGAAAGTGTCCGGTTTCATCGACCGCAACAGCGCGCGCATGGGCCCGCCGTCCAGCTGGAAAACCCCGAGCGTGTCGCCCCGCGCCAAGAGCGCGAATGTCGTCGGATCGTCCAGCGGCAGGTCCTCCAACACCACGGTTTCCCCGCGGTTGGCGGTGATGTTGATCAGTGCGTCGTCCAGGACGGTGAGGTTGCGCAACCCGAGGAAGTCCATCTTGATCAACCCGAGCTTTTCGCAGGTCGGGTAGTCGAACTGGGTGATGATCGCGCCGTCCTGTTCCCGTTTCATGATCGGGATCAGGTCGAGCAGCGGTTCGGAGGACATGATGACGCCGGCGGCGTGCACCCCCCACTGCCGCTTGAGGCCTTCCAGGCCCTTGGCCCGTTCCACCACGATCTTGACGTCGGGGTCGGTCTCGGCCAGCGCGCGGAACTCGCCGCCCTCGGAGTACCGCGGGTCGGCCGGGTCGAACATCTTGGCCAGTGACACGTCCTTTCCCATCACCGGCGGCGGCATCACCTTGGTGATCCGGTCGCCGACGGAGAACGGCATGCCCAGCACCCGCGCCGCGTCCTTGACGGCCTGCTTGGCCTTGATGGTGCCGTAGGTGACGATCTGCGCGACCCGGTCGTCGCCGTACTTCTCGGTGACGTACCGGATGACGTCACCGCGCCGGCGCTCGTCGAAGTCCACGTCGAAGTCGGGCATCGAGACGCGCTCGGGGTTGAGGAACCGCTCGAAGATCAGCCCGTGCCGCAGCGGGTTCAGGTCGGTGATCCGCATGGCGTACGCCACCATCGAGCCTGCGCCGGATCCACGCCCGGGCCCCACCCTGATGCCGTTGTCCTTTGCCCAGTTGATGAAGTCGGCGACGACCAGGAAATAGCCGGGGAAGTTCATCTGGGTGATGACGCCGACCTCGAAGTCGGCCTGCTTCTGTACCTCCGGCGGGATGCCGCCGGGGAACCGAGCGGCCAGCCCGCGGGTGACCTCCTTGACGAACCAGGTCTGCTCGGTCTCCCCCGCCGGCACCGGGAACCTGGGCATGTAGGACGCGGACTCGTTGAACGTGACCGAACAGCGCTCGGCGATCAGCAGGGTGTTGTCGCACGCTTCGCGCAGTCCGTACTTACCGTCCCACAGCGCGCGCATCTCGGCCGGCGACTTGAGGTAGAAGTCGCGTGCGTCCAACTTGAACCGGTTCGGGTCGTCCAGCGTCTTGCCGGACTGGACGCAGAGCAGCGCTTCGTGCGCGTCGGCGTCCGCCGCGTCGGTGTAATGCAGGTCGTTGGTCGCGATGATCGGCAGCTGCAGGTCGCGGGCGATGCGCAGCAGGCCGTCGCGGACCCGGGCTTCGATCGACAGACCGTGGTCCATCAGCTCGAGGAAGTAGTTCTGCGAGCCGAAGATGTCTCTGAATTCAGCGGCACTCGCGACCGCTTGCTCGTACTTTCCGATCCGCAGCCAGGTCTGCACCTCACCGGACGGGCAGCCGGTGGTGGCGATGAGGCCCTCGGCGTACTGGGCGAGCAATTCCCGATCGGCCCGCGGCTTGTAGTAGAAGCCCTCCAACGACGACCGGGAGGCGAGCCGGAACAGGTTGTGCATGCCCTGCGTGGACTCCGAGAGCAGGGTCATATGGGTGTAGGCGCCGGCCCCCGAGACGTCGTCGTCACCGCCCTCGGCCCAGCGCACCCTGGACTTGTCGAACCGGGACGTGTCCGGGGTGACGTAGGCCTCCATGCCGATGATCGGGTTGACCCCGGCCAGGCGCGCCTGGCGGTAGAAGTCGTGCGCGCCGAAGACGTTGCCGTGATCGGTCATCGCCAGCGCCGGCATGCCCATCTCGGCGGTCCGCTCGAACAGGTGACCGAGCCGGGCCGCCCCGTCGAGCATCGAATACTCGGTGTGCGCGTGCAGGTGGACGAAGGAGTCCTGGCTGGTCATCTGGTGGCCCCCTTCGCGGCGATGCTGGGCCGACGGCGGCCGAACAGTGGTACGGCAACCGTTCTAGCACGGAACCACGACAGCGCCCGCGCGTGGCGGGCCGTTCGGAGTGCCGTGTCCTGCCGGCGAGCGGCCCCATCCACCATGCGACCCTGGGCGTCACAGGCCTGACCTGGAAACACCGCTGGGCCGGCGCCCGGCGCCCGGCTGGCCGCCGAGAAGATCATCTGGCTGACCACCGTCGGGTCCAGCGGTCGTCCGCACCCGAACCCGGTCGGGTTCCCCTGGCCGGTGGATTCTGTCGCGTCCTGGTCATGACCCGGCCAGGCGGTAGCCGAGTCTCGGCCGCCGATCTGTCCCGCAGGGCATTCCACGTTCGCTGTCGGCTTCGTGCCTTGCGCAAGCGTGCTTTTCTTGGTGCCGATGCCAGGGCCGCGCCGGGATCAGGGTGACGCGGTTGTGGAGGGCACGGTCGCCGTCGGCGACGCGGTGCCGGTCCGCGTGGAGAGCGACGGGGTGGCGCTCGTCGCCGATCGAGGCTTCGCCGCACTGCTGGTCACCGGAGGAGGGGCGACGGAGGCAGACGTCACCGGGGAAGACGCCACTGAGGGATCGGCCGCTGAAGGAACGGCCGGGCTGGTCGAGACCGCCGGTGCGAGCGGTGCCTGCGGCGCGGTCGAGGGCAGTAGCGCCTTGGCCGACGCCCCGGAAGTCACCGTCCGGCAGGTGATCAGCGTGTTGTTGCCGAATCGAACGCCGATCGCGAACACGCACACCGTGTTGTTTCCCGGTCGGAGGTGAACGGCGCCGGTGAAGCCGTGCCCGCCGGTGATGCCGAAGACCCGGTTGACGTCGTCTCTGGGCTGATCGGCGGTGAAGGCGAGCCCGGCGGAGCCGACGTAGACATGTGCCTGAATCGAGGTCGCAGGGGCGTTGGGGTCGAAATCCCATCCGGAAACGACGGCCTGATCGCCGACGACGTCGATCCGATCGACCGTCCCGATCGGCGGTGCGTCACGAACGGAGATGTTCTGGCAGCCCAGCAACGGGTTCCCGTTGGCCGGGGTGGCGTTGATGGCGAACACGCACACCGTCGTATCGCCCCATCCCTGGTTCGGCACGGTGGCGTGGAATCCCGCCGCAGGGCCGGCCCAGGCAAATGCCCGGGTGACATCAGGCCGCGGATCGCCGGTGTAGATGCCCGGGGTGCCGCGGGTGCCGTTGGGTCCGGTGACGTAGACATGCACTTGCACCGGCCGACCCGCCACCTGCGAGTCAGCCGCCCAACCGGCGATGGAGATCTGACCGTCCAGCTGTTTCGTCACCACATCCAGTGCGCCGATCGGACCGGGCACATCCACCACCCGGCAACCGATCTGCGGGTTTCCGGTACCGCGACCGATGTTGAGGGCATAGGCACAGACGCTGTGCTGTCCGACGCCGGACAACGGCACCACAGAGTCGAAACCATACTGCCCCAACACGTTGAAGGCGCGGTTGACGTCGTCGCGCTGCCTGTTGGCCAGTGTCTCGCCGAGATACGTTCCCCCGTCGTACATATCGACAGCGACGACGCCGTTGCTGGCGTCCGGATCGAACGTCCACCCGGCAAGTCGAACACTCGTACCCTGCAGATCCGCGACATCCAGGCTGCCGACCGGATTGTGTCCGGCTTCCCCCAGCGCCGGATTGGTCGGCATGCTGGTGCAGCTCAGGGCGCCGCTCCCGCCGCCGCGGTACCACGGCAGGCCAACGGCCGGGGCGTCCTGGTTGTTGTCGACCATTCGGGTCGCGGATGGCTCCCACTGCGCATACAGGCTGCCGAACGAGCTGCCCTGCACGGCTTCCGCCGCATCTGTCAGGGTCATGTTCTGCCAACCGGGAACATTCAGCAGGCCGGTGTTGGACGACGCACTGGCGGGGCCGCCGAGGAAGGCCATCGCCTCCCAGCGCGGGTCGAGCAGCCGTTGCACCACGCCCTCGGGGTCGCTGGTCCCGGTGCTGCTGCCGTAACTTCCCCACCCGTAGGCGGGACGCTGCTGATAGAGCCCGATCGAGTCCGTGTCGTGCGCGCCGTCCAGCGAACCGAACCTGTCGTGCGGGTATTTCAGTGACAATCGCGTGACGCTCAACCAGTAGGCGCGGCCCGGCGAGGGCCAGGACACCTGAGGGCTGCTCCCGTCATTGGCCAGATTCCGCAGCGACGATTCCTGGTACATCACCATCACCGCGATGATCTGTGCCCTGACCGGAACGTTCATCGTCTTGGCCACGCCGATGGTCCATCGCACCGCCGCGGCTCCGGAGGCGGACTGTGGAACCGCAGCGCCGCTGTCAGCGGCGACGGTGCAGTTCGTTGCCGCGGCCAGCGCAGCTGTCGGCAACCCGGCCGCCGACGAGGCGGTGCCGATCAAGACGGGGATCAGCACAGGAATCAGCACAGGAATCAGCCGGGCGCTCAGGATGGCCAGTGCCCGGGTTGTCTTCATTGCTCTCCCCTGTGCAGCGCTCCGTCACCGTGCGATTACTTCAAGTGACAGACACAGACAACCACGATCAGCGGAGAGCCGCAGGAATGATTTCGCCACAATGCGCACGCTGAGTGAGAACGCGCAGACCATTGGTGTCATCGACACCTGACGCCGATAGTGCGAGCGCCTTCGCCTGGTTGCTCACCACCAGATGTACCCGAACGGGCGATCAGCCGTCCGGGTCTGTGAGTGCTCAGCCAGGCATCCGTGACAGGATCAGGCTCGACGGACGAACATCCGGGCGAGAGCGGCGAACATCGTGACGAAACCCGCAACGCTGACGATCACGCCGACCGCCAGGAACCCCTGCGTCATGACAGTGCCCACCAGCAGCAGCACCAGGCCGAGCAGGAAACCCAGGGCACCCACGATCAGCCGGTGATGCCCGAACTGGTCGAGGTTCACGCTGGCCGCGAACTTCGGGTCGTCGCCGAGAAGCGCTCGCTCGATCTCCTCGAGCGTGCGCTGCTCATCCTTGGACAGCGCCATGGCGATTCCTTCTTTCGTTCTCGACCGGTCCAGCGAGCACTTCGAACGCTAGTCGGGCGCCGAAGGAGCACGCAGGGGCAAAGGTCCCCAGTGCCGAAAGGCAAAGGCCATATTTCGGTTGCCGTGCCGGGGTCGGGACCAGGGGGTACCAGGGGCGGCACGGCAGGCGCACTGGGACCGACGTGGCCTCGCCCATTTCACGGTCGGCTACGGCGCTCTCGACGACCCGAGGCAGATCGACGCGGAACCGTTCGACGCCTTTCCGGTGCACCCCGCCGGAACAGCGGTCCTTCACCCGGGCAACAACAGCGCCGCACATACCGAGTTCAGAACTGACCGAGCGCCGATAACTAGCTTTTTCTTAGTCACCTTCTTCGAGGTAGCACTTGGCTACCATGGTGCGATGCCGAACGATGGTGACGAACACCGCGAAGCCCGCGCCGGCGACGCCGCACTGGCTCGAGCGTTCGGATTCCTCGGCAAGCGTTGGAACGGACTGATCTTGGGAACCTTGACCACAGGGCCGGCCGGATTCGCGGAACTGAGACGGGCCGTCGTCGGGATCAGCGATTCGGTGCTCTCCGAGAGACTCTCCGAACTGTCCGGGGCGGGCCTGGTTCAGCGCACCGTGAACGATGGTCCGCCGGTCTCCGTGCGTTATCAGCTCACCCCGGCCGGGCTCGGGTTGATCCCGGCAATGCGTGAGTTGATCTCCTGGGCGACGGCGAATCTGCCTGCCCAGGTGTAATACGAGTCGCGTTCCAGGGAAGGGGTGGCGTCATGGTGAGCGCGTCGCGGAACGACCCGGCGGTCGATGATCACCATGACTGGGTCGCGGACTACGCCGCGTTGAGCGCCCAGGATCGTCGGTCGGGCTTGTCTCCCGAGGACGTAGAACGCATGGCTGTTGCCGCTTTCCTGCTGGGTCACGATGAAGAAATGATCGGCCTGCGGGAGCGGGCGTACAACGACTACCTCTCCCGAGACCAGAGGTCTCAAGCAGTGCGGTGCGCGTTCTGGTTGGGTTTCCACCTGCAGAACCGCGGCGATCTGGCTCGGTCGGCCGGTTGGCTGGCCATGCAACAGCGCCTGGCATCGGCCGGAGATGACCCGGACGGGCCACTGACCGGCCTGATGGTGCTCGCGCAGGCCGCGACCCTGATGGTGCAGCAGGATCCGGCCAGCGCACTCCCGTTGTTCGATCGGGCGGCGCAGATCGCCGAAAGTGCCGGCGATCTGGATGCCTTCGTGCTGGCCGGGCTGGGCAAGGGTCGCTGCCTGGAGATGATGGGGCGTCCGACCGAAGCCGTGGTGCTGATGGACGAGGTGATGGTGCACGTGCTGGGCGGCGCGGTGGCGCCCCAGGTCGTCGGCTTCGCGTACTGCGCGATGATCGTTCTCTGCCTTCGCTATTTCGACGTGCGCCGCGCGCAGGAATGGACTCAGGCGTTGACCGGGTGGTGCGACAGGCAATCGGGTCTGGTGCCATACCGAGGAGCGTGCATGGTCCATCGGGCGGAGCTCTTGCAGTTGCGGGGTGCATGGTCGGAGGCTGTCGCGGCCGCGCAGGACGCCTGCCTACGGTTGCCCGAGTCCACCGCCGTCGGCTCTGCTCACTACCGGGTGGCGGAGATCATGCGGATGCAGGGCAGATTCGCCGACGCACAGCTGGAGTACGCCAGGGCTGCGCGGTATGGCGCGGAGGTTCAGCCGGGCTTGGCCAAGCTCCGCGCCGTGCAGGGCAACACGGTCGCGGCGATGGCCGGTCTCGACCGGGCACTCGGCGAGGATCCACAGGCCCCTCTGCGGCCGGCGATCCAAGCCACCCGCGTCGACATCGCCTTGGCCATAGGTGATCTCGACAGTGCACGGGCAGCCGCGGACGACCTGTTGGGACTGGCCGCCGATCCGGCCGCGCCGTACCTGAAAGCGCTGGCCGCCTACGGCGACGGCGCGGTGCGGTTGGCCGAGGGCGACCCACGGGGAGCAATCCCGCGGCTCCGTCGGGCTTGGACGCTGTGGCAGCAGGTGCAGGCACCCTATGAGGCCGCCCGGACCAGGGTGTTGGTCGGCACGGCGTGCCGCGCCCTGGGTGATGAGGACGCCGCACGGATGGAGGCCGACGCGGCTCGCGCGGTCTTCGAGCAGTTGGGTGCGGTGATCGACCTGATGTCAACGGACCCTGCGGACTCGCCGCCCAGCGATCAGGACCGGCTGACCGCACGCGAATGCGAGGTGCTCCGACTGGTCGCCACCGGCGCGACCAACAAGGTCATCGCGGAGCGCCTCATCCTCAGCGAGAAGACCGTCGCCCGGCATATCAGCAACATCTTCGGCAAGCTCGGCGTCTCCAGCAGGGCCGCGGCGACAGCCTATGCCTACGAACACCATCTGGCCTGAGCCGGCCTGAGCCAGGCCTGAGCGCCGTTCGCATCCATCGGTCGATCGCGAATCGCCCGAGTACACAGAATTACCCAGACCGACCCCCGGAAGATGTGGTGCATTCGCTCGATGCGTCAACCCACCTGAACGTCCTACTGTGAGCCATGACGTTGGGAGGCGGCTGTGGAAATGGATCTCGGGGAAATGGATCTCGGGGAAATGGATCTCGCTGATGTCGAGCGGATCGGCACGGTGGTGGCCGGCGGCGGCCAGGCGGGTCTGGTGATCGGCTACTACCTGCGCAGGCACGGCGAGCCGTTCGTCATCCTCGAAGCCGACGGACGGGTCGGTGACTCCTGGAGACGGCGCTGGGATTCGTTGCGCCTGTTCACCTTTCCGCGCTACGCGAGCCTGCCGGGTTGGCATATCCCGGTCGAGACCTGCCCGACCCGGGATCAAATGGCCGACTACCTGGAGCAGTACGCCACCCGATTCGATCTGCCGGTGCGCACCGGTGTCCGGGTCACCCGGGTATCGCGTCACGGCGAGTTGTTCCTCGTGCAGACCGATCACGGGCGCTATCTCGCCGACCAGGTGGTTCTCGCCTCCGGCGCTCATCAGCGACAAAGGACACCGTCATTCGCGTCCTCCCTCGACCCGTCGATCCGGCAGATCCACTCGCTGGACTATCGCCATCCCGGACAACTCGCGCCCGGGAATGTGCTCGTGGTCGGTGCCGGCAACTCCGGCACCGACATCGCCCTGGAGGCAGCCGAGTCGCACGACACGTGGCTTGCCGGCCGCCATCCCGGCCAGGTCCCGGTCGACATCGATTCCGCCAGGGCGCGCCCTGTCATCCCGATCGTGATGTTCGTCTTCAAGCACCTGCTCACCCTGCGCACACCGATGGGGCGGGCCAGGCGTCCGGACGCGCTGCAGCACGGCGCCGGATTGATCCGTAACAAGCTCGAGCACCTGGACGCCGCCGGCATCACCCGGGTGGGTCGCATCATCGACGTCGCGGACGGTCGACCGATTGACGCAGCGGGTGAGGCCTTGGACGTTTCGACGGTGGTGTGGTGCACCGGATCCGGTGCCGACTACAGTTGGCTCGACGTGCCGGTGATCGGCTCGGACGGGCGTCCGGTGCACCACCGCGGAGTCGCCGACGGCGAGCACGGCCTCTATTTCATCGGGCTGGAGTTCCAGTTCGCGCTCGCCTCGGCGACGATCCAGGGTCTGGACCGCGATGCCCGCTACGTCGTTCGGCATCTGCGACGACATGCGCGGGCAGCACGACACCCAGTGGCACCGACGGCGGCGCGGACACTCACGACGTAGCCGCCGTCTCGCACTGGCAGAGAATGGTCAAATGGTCGGAAATCACCGAGCTGGCCGCGCTCCCGAATTCGCACGGCGCGGTGGTGGCCCGCGAGTACGGGATACCCGCGGTGGTCCGCGTTCCGCTGGCCACGGATCAGCTGTCGAGCGATGATCCGGTGACCGTCAAAGGCACCGCGTGGACCGTCACCGTGGATCAGACGCGACCTGGCGGTCAGCCCCGCGCCGCGCGGTACCGCCTGATCAGCTCGTTGGTGGAGCTGTCGTGGGCCAGCTCGGGATCGCCCGTGGCCTGCAGTTCCGGGATGACCCGTTGCGCCAGTTGCTTGCCGAGCTCCACCCCCCACTGGTCGAACGACCCGATCGACCACACCGCTCCCTGGGTGAACACGCTGTGCTCGTACAGCGCCACCAGCTGACCCAGCACATACGGCGTGAGTTTCTCGACCAGGAACGTCGACAACGGGTGGTTGCCCTCGAACACCTTG
>JADGOY010000270.1 GCA_017882715.1 Nakamurella sp.
CGCTGGACCTCACCGTGTCCGGTGCCGGACCGTGGTTTCTTCTTCCCGCCAACGGTTTTCACCGATGTGTCCCAGTCGATGCGGATCGCCCGGGAGGAGATCTTCGGACCCGTGCTGTCGGTGCTGACGTTCCGGACTCCCGACGAGGCGGTGGCCAAGGCCAACAACACCCCGTACGGGTTGTCCGCCGGAGTTTGGACCGAAAAGGGTTCGCGCATCTTGGGTGTGGCTTCGGCGATGCGGGCCGGGGTGGTCTGGGCCAACACCTTCAACCGCTTCGATCCTTCTGCGGCATTCGGTGGGTACCAGGAATCCGGCTTCGGCCGGGAGGGTGGCCGGTCGGGGCTGTCGGCCTACCTGGACACCGACGACGACACGCTGGCCGACAATCGTTCCGGTCACAGCGTTGCCGCGGCTGGTGTCCACCCGCCAAGGGCCGAGACGCTGTCGCAAGCAGAGACCCTGTCGCAGGCCGAGGCGCTGGCCGATGCGGTGGAGGTCGTGGCCGCAGCCGAGACGAGCGAGGGGTCACGGGTCACCGTCGCCAAGACCTACAAGCTGTACATCGGCGGCGCCTTTCCGCGGTCCGAGTCAGGCCGCACCTACCCGGTCGTGGACGCCTCGGGTGGCTTCGCCGCCAACGCCGCGCAGGCCTCACGCAAGGACGCGCGCGACGCGGTCGTCGCCGCACGCAAGGCGTTTCGCGGCTGGTCCGGTGCCACCGCCTACAACCGGGGTCAGGTGATCTACCGGATCGCCGAGATGCTCCAGGGGCGGCGAACGCAGTTCATCGAGTTGCTCGGTGGCCGGGTAGGAAACGGGGCGGCACGCGACGTGGACGGAGCCGTCGACCGGTTGGTGCATTTCGCGGGCTGGACGGACAAGGTCGCGGCCGTCTTCGGTGGGGCGAATCCGGTTGCCGGGCCCTATTTCTCGTTCTCCATCCCGGAGCCGACCGGGGTTGTCGCGGCGATCGCCCCGCAGCACGATCCGCTGCTCGGGCTGGTGTCGTTGATCGCGCCGATCATCACCTCGGGCAACACGAGCGTGGTCATCGCCGACCAGGCGGAACCGCTCACGGCGATCACCCTGGCCGAGGTGCTGGCGACGTCGGACCTGCCTGGCGGCGTGGTCAACATCTTGACCGGCGACCCGGCCGAGATCGCTCCGCACCTGGCGGCGCACGGCGACGTCAACGCCCTTGACCTGACTGGGTCCTCCAGGGGGCTGCGCGGCGAACTGGAGAAGGCAGCCGCCGGGACCGTCAAGCGGGTGTACGCACCTGGTCGGGCGCCCGACTTCGCCCGCGAACCGGGGACCGCGCGGCTGCGGGCGTTTCTGGAGACCAAGACGGTGTGGCACCCGACCGGGCCGGTGTCGCTGGCCGGCGGGTCCGGGTACTGACGCCCGGCCAGGCTCCACGGGGGTTGGTCTTTCGGGGCGGACCAAGTCGTCCGACGATGCTCTCGCCGCAGGCGCGATTCCTTCGCTCCAGGCTGAGCAACGCACCGGCGCCGAGAGCATCGTGCCCGCAGCCGCGGCCGCAGGACCATGCGACCTTGATCACGATGGGCCGGTCGGGTCGCATCGATAGATACCCTGGAAGGGTCACCTTACCTGGAGGAGAGCCGCATGACCCTGCCCCTACGGATCGCCGTCGTCGGCGCCGGACCGGCTGGAATCTATGCCGCCGACATCCTGACCAGCAAGGACCCCGAGTCCCGCGTCGACATCTTCGACCGGATGCCCACCCCCTACGGGCTCATCCGTTACGGAGTGGCGCCCGACCACCCCCGCATCAAGCAGATCATCGTCGCGCTGCACCGGGTGCTGGAGAACGAGCGCATCCGCTTCATCGGCAACGTGCACATCGGCGTCGATCTGAAGGTCGATGAATTGCGCCAGTTCTATGACGCGGTCATCTTCGCCACCGGAGCCGAGCGCGACCGCTCCCTGCAGATCCCCGGTGAGGACCTGAGTCGGTCCCACGGTGCCGCCGAATTCGTCTCCTTCTACGACTCGCACCCCGACCGGGAGCAGACCTGGGACCTCACCGAAACACGCTCCGTCGCCGTCATCGGGGTGGGCAACGTCGGCCTGGACGTAGCCCGGATGCTCGCCCGGACCGCCGATGAGTTGCTGTACACCGATATTCCCCCGCACGTGTACGAGGTGCTCGCGAACTCCGCCGTCACCGACGTCCACATGTTTGCCCGCCGCGGGCCGGCGCAGGCCAAGTTCACCCCCGTGGAGCTGCGCGAGCTGGATCACTCGCCGAACGTTCAGGTGCTGGTCGCCCCCGAGGGCATGGAGTTCGACGCGGAGTCCCAAGGATCCCTGTCCCGCAGCAAATCCCTCCGGATGGTCGTCGACTTGCTCAGCGAGTGGGCCATGCGCGACCCGGAGACGGGCCCGCAACGACGGATCCACATCCACTTCCTGGAGCGCCCGACCGAGATCCGCGGCGAGAACGGCGCGGTCGTCGGCCTGCGCACGGAACGTCAGGAACTTGTGGGCGACGGGACCGTTCGTGGCACCGGAGAATTCTCCGACTGGGACGTGCAGGCCGTCTACCGGGCGGTCGGGTACCGGTCCGAAGCGATCGAAGACCTGCCGTTCGACACCCGCAGGTTGGTGCTGCCCAACGACGGCGGCCGGGTCCTGGATCTGGACGGCAACCCGCTGCCCGGGCTGTACGCGACCGGGTGGGTCAAGCGGGGTCCGGTGGGCCTGATCGGCCACACCAAGTCCGACGCCGCCGAGACCGTGGCCAACCTCCTGGTCGACGCGCCCGATCTGCCCAGGGCACCGCAGCGCGACCCTGCCGCGATCGACGCGCTGCTGGCTTCCAAGAGTCTCACGGTCACCGACTTCGCCGGCTGGGATCGGCTGGATGCGCACGAGATCGCTGCGGGCCGGCCGCACAGCCGGGCCCGGGTCAAGGTGAGCTCGCGCGCGGAGATGACCGAGGTGGCCTCCGCCAGCCGCTGAACTCAGATCCAACTACCGGGAACAGCTGGGCTGCATCGCTGCCCTCAACTGGGTCCAGGTTCTTGGGCCGACGAACCCGTCCTCACCCAGGATCTGATGCGTTTTCTGAAAGTCCGTGACCGCCTTCTGCGTTTCGGTGCCATAGACGCCGCCCGCGGCGGCTCGCTCAAGTCCTCCTGGTACGGGGACTGCCTGCCGGTCGCGGCAACGGGACCCATGACAGGGCCGCCGGGAGCGGGCGGGAAGCCACCAGGCGGCGGGAAACCGGGAGCGTGCGGGAAACCACCAGCGGCGGGCGGGACGCCAATCGCCGGGGCGGGTGGAGGCTGCGGATCCTTTGTCAGCAGTCACCGGCAATAGGAGGGAATTTACACCGTCGCCCCCGCGCGTCGAAGCCGCAGACTCGTCGGTGGAATGTCTTGCCATGCATCGGAATCCAGAACTCCCACGGCCGGCGCGTCGGTGGGAGAGCTACCCGATACACTCCGACAAGGCGGTTGCTCAACGAGGCGAAGGCGGGCGGCCGCACGCTCCGGGACCTCTGATCAACGAGCTACCGGGCCATCGCCCCGGCCCGCGACGGACGCCGCTGAGCACCTCTGCTCACCTCGTGCCGAGATGCTGTCAACGTGATACAGAGCACATCCGGCTCCGCCTCACACTCGACGCCTCACCCCGACTTTCGCCGGAACGTGCGGGTCGCCTTGTGGTTGGCCGTGGCTCCGCCCACCCCACCGTGGCCGTCCAGGTGAGCACCGCGAGCGGCACCTGCCGCCTTCTTCTTCGCGAGCGCAGCGGCGAACACGGCCTTGGGGTCGGTCGGCTCCTCGGCATCTGTCGTCGGTTCGACGCCTTCAGCCATCTCGGGGATCGATTCCTCGGCGGACTGCTCAGGCACGGTGACCTCCTGGTGAGTCGTCGGACGACTTCATCTTTGCCCGCCTGCGGCGGAACCTGCCACTTCATTCGCTCATGTAAGTGTGCTCCGGTCTTGATCGGCCCGGGGTTCCAGGGGTTGCATGAGCATCCCGGTTGGTCCGGCAGGTGGCGTTGGGTACCGCTCTGAGGGAGGGCGACGTGATGGTGGTCGTCTGCGGCCTCGTTGAGCTGATTGCCACTGCTGGCCTGGCCACGGATGCCCCGGATGAGGGAAGTGGGCCGGCCCTTGGAGGTCGGGCCCGGTTGCAGCACATGAATGGGAGCCGTGTTCGGGTTGCTCGCCACCTTGGGACCCTGGTCGTGAGTGTCGCCCCCCGCGTGGGGTCTGACCGGAGTCAGGTATCGGCGGATTGAGGAGGTCAAGGTGATCAGACGGCTGGTCGGGGTGGATCTGGGCATCGCGAGCGCGCCTACGGTGCGGGTGCTCGAGCAGGACGGGCGGGAGGTGTGCCGGCGGCGGTGCGAGCCGACGGTGGACAGCCTGAGCAGGGTGGAGGCGGCCGCGTTGGCCGGGGCGCCGGCGGGCACGGTGTTGGAGGTGGTGATGGAGCCGACCGGTCCGGCGTGGTTGCCGGTGGCGGTGTTCTTCACCGCCCGCGGGCATCTGGTGTTCCGG
>JADGOY010000271.1 GCA_017882715.1 Nakamurella sp.
GAGGTGAGCAGGATTCTGCTGCGGGCCGGGCTGCTCGCGGGTGTCGACACCGCAGGTCCGCTGCCGTTCACGCGACGTGACGGCAGCGACGGTGAGGTCCGTGAGCACCGCGACCTGATGGGGGACGACGCGCCGCCCTCGGCATCGGACAGGCTCGTCATCCAGGTCAGCCGGTGGGACCGGCTCAAGGACATGACCGGCGTCCTGACCGGCTTCGCCGCGCACCCTACCCCGGACGACGTGCGCCTGATGCTGGTCGGACCCGACATCTCCGCGGTGACCGACGACCCGGAGGGCGCCGGCGTGCTGCAGGAATGCCGTGCATTGCTGCACGACCTGCCACCGTCGATCCGGTCCCGCGTCCATCTCGTCAACCTCCCGATGGACGACGGGGACGAGAATGCCCTGATCGTCAATGCTCTGCAGCGGCACGCGAGCGTCGTCGTGCAGAAGAGCCTGGTCGAAGGCTTCGGGCTCACGGTCACGGAGGCGATGTGGAAGAGCCGGCCGATGATCGCCAGCGCTGTCGGTGGGATCCAGGATCAGATCACCGACGGGCTGGACGGGTTGCTGATCTCCGATCCCCGTGATCTCGACGCCTTCGCGTCCGCGCTGCGGTCTTTGCTTGGGGACCCGCAGCTTGCTGCGCGCCTGGCGGAAGCGGGACATCAGCGCGTGGTGGAGGAGTATCTCGGCGATCGTCACCTCACCCAGTACGTCGAACTCTTCGCGAGTCTCATCGGGTAAACTGCCGCCGGTCAGCGAGGTGGCCTGCGTTGGCCGCGACTTCGTGGTCTGCCTGCGGGCTTCGTGGTCTGACTCCGGCTTCGTGGTCTGACTCTGAGTTCCGTCGAGTGCCCGCCGGGCTTCGTCGAGTGGTGCCCGGCTGTCAGCCGCCACCGCCGAGGGCGCCCACCGCGCCGGCGATGACCAGCAGCGAGGTGATCAGCGCGGCGGTGCCTTGCCCCCCCATCAGGATCTTCGATCTGCTCGTCATTTCCGTCCTCGGGTCGGCCTCGTGTCGAGCGGCGTGTCGGGCTCGTCGATAATCGCGGCGGGTGACCTGAAACCGGCTAACGCGCCGTTGCCTTGTTTGCCGGCGGTGTGGCCGGGGAAACGGCGTCGATCGCGTCAATGCGGCAACGCGTCGTCCTCAGGCAGCAGGCTGAACAGGCTCTCCTCTTCCTGGGCGTTGTGCAGCCTGAGCACCCCGTAGAGGCCGTACAGGATCTGCCGCAGTGCCGGCAGTTCGGCGGGATTGATCCGGTCGCCGTCGATCCCGGACAGGACGCGGTGCAGACGCATGACCTGTAGGTCGATTTCGGCGTGGGTACGGCTGAGCGCGGCCGTGGCGTCCGTTCCGCCGAAGAGCTTGTCCATCACCGGGAACAGCTCGTGTTCCTCGTGGTGCTCGTGCGGAAGCAATTCCGACTCCAGGCTCGTCAGCAGGGCGCGCAAGTGAGCGAGGGATGTGGGTGTCGAGTCGAGTTCGTCGGCCACCAGACGAATCTGTTCCACCACCGCGCGGACCGCGGTGTGTTCCGAGCGCAGCCGCTTGGTCAGCTCGGCGTCGTCCGGCGGCATGTCAATGGTGTGCTGTTTGCCCGGCAGCACCGCGCGCAGCGCGACCGCGATGGCCAGCACATCGATGACCTCCTGGAGCAGGGCACCCACTGCAGGCGGCAGATAACCCAGCGCCGCCGCCACCATGGCAATCAGCGACAACCCCATCCCGATGATCGCGGCCTGAAGCGCGATCCGCCGGGAGCGTCGAGCGATCAGAATGGCGTCGGCGAGCCGGTCGATCCGGTCGACGGTGAGCACCACGTCGGCCGACTCGGACGATGCGGTGGCGCCGCTCGCGGCCAAAGCCACTCCGACACCGGCCGCAGCGAGCGCGGGAGCGTCGTTGACCCCGTCACCGACCATGATCGTCGGGCCGTTCTCGGCCTCGGCGAGCACCTTGGCCACCTTGCCTGCTGGGTCGCTCTCGGCCGAGACACTGTCGACTCCGACCAGACCCCCCACCGACTCGGCGACGTCGGCCCGGTCGCCGGTCAGCAGTACGGTCCTGGTGATTCCGGCCGATCGCAGCGCTCGGATCATCCGGCGAGCGTCCGGGCGGACCGGATCCTCCAGCAGAAACGCCCCGGCGGGAACTGAATCGACTGACATGAAGACCGTCAGCGCGGAGTTCAATGCCGCGCGTTTGCGCACCTGGCGCGCCCAGTCGGGGGCCTCTCCCTGGACGACCCACGACGCCTTGCCCAACCGCACCAGCCGGCCATCGAGGCGGCCTTCGATGCCGTAGCCGGCATGCTCGACGACCCCGTGCGGCATGGCCAGGCAAAGCCCGCGCGCACGAGCGGCCTTGACGATGGCGCTGGCCAGTACGTGCGGCGAGACCTGATCGAGACCGGCTGCCCAGCGAGACAATTGATCGGCGGTGAAGGTCCGGCCGGCGGTGACGATGTCGATCACGACCGGCTCGCCGCGGGTGACAGTTCCGGTCTTGTCGAGCAGCAGCACCCGGCCGGCGGCCAGCCGCTCCAGCGCCTCTCCGCCCTTGACGACGACACCGCAGCGGGCTGCCCTGGACAACCCGGACATGATCGCGATCGGCGCGGCCAGCAGGAGCGGGCACGGCGTCGCCACCACCAGGACGGCCACCGCGAGGGTGGCATCGCCGCTGAAGAGCCAGGCGCCGCCGGCCAGCAGCAAGGTGAACGGAACGAAGATCACTGCGATGCGGTCGGCGGCCCGAACGAAGGGCGCCGTGGTGGCCTGTGCCTGCTCGACGAGCCGGACGATCTGCGCGTAGGTGGACGAGGCCGCCTCCGAGGTGGCGGTCAAACCGAACGCCGCCCCGGCGTTGATGGCGCCGCTACGCACGGAGTCGCCGGCGTCACGATCGACCGGAAGCGACTCGCCGGTGAGGCTGGATTCGTCCAGCACGGCGGCATCACGCAGACGCCCGTCGACCGGGACGACCTCGGCCGGACCGACCAGGACGTGATCGCCGCGGCGGATGTCTTCGACCGGGACCTCTGTGACAGTGTTGGGGGTGCTGCTGTTGCCGGTACTGCTGTTGCCACTGCGGCCGATGCTGGTGCAGGCGTCGACCCGGCGCGCGGTGCGGGGTGCCCGTTGCACCAGCAGGCTCAGGTCTCGGCGGGCTCGCTGCTGCGCCCGCGCCTCGAGCAACCGGCCGGTGACCAGCATGACGGTGATCATCGCCCCGGCGAAGGGTTCGCCCACCAGGAGCGCGCCGACCAGGGCCAACACTGCGATGATGTCGACCCCGAATCGGCCCTCACGAATGGACTGGACCATCCACGCGGTGGACACCACGACGCCGATGAGGGTGGACGCGATCCATGGGACGTCTTCCAGGACGCTGTTACCCAGCGCCCAGCCGATTACTCCGGCGGCGAGCAATGCCAGTCCGATCAGGAACAGCGACATATCGATGTGAGCCTCGATGTGAGCCCGCAATGCGCGCATGCGCTCAGCCTGTTGGTCGCGCCGCCCGCCCTACACGGCCGAAGGTCCCTACCTGAGTGTGAGATGCAGCGCCACGTGTCGGACTTTGGGCGGGGTTGTTGTGTCTTGTGCGAACATCTCGGCTGGCCGCAGCAGTGAACTCGAGGCAACCGCCGTCAGGGGGCTGCCGACGCGGTTTGCGCGGCACTCGGTTTGGCTGCCGCCGAGCAGAACTGGGCGCTGACCCGGCCGCCCAGTCCGGACGCGATCCCGTCGATTTCGACAGTTCCGCGACTCATACCCAGGCGCGGTCTCCTGCCCTGGCCCCCCTCGTCGATCGCCAGTTGCAGGCCCGCCATGGCGATGCATGACGACCGTGTGCGGATCGACCGGCGGCCCGAACGAGAACATCGCCGTTCCAGCTGCGGGCATCTTGTCGATCAGGATGACGTCGGCCGACGTCGGCCGGCCGGCCGTCTTCGTGACGATTGTCGGCCCTATGAGCGACCGGGCCATTCGCCGTGCTGCAGTGCTGTAAACCAGCGTTGGCACCGGCCATTGACCTGAGAACCCGTCGTGCCCGGCGTTGCCTTCATTCATAGAAATGAAATTGCCATTACTCGACTAGTGCCAAGATCCCAAGATTGACATAGTGAATTCGCTCGAGTTTCACCGGCGGCATGGGCACGGGCACAGCGCTATGGCAATCACTCATCGGGGTTCAAGTCAGTGGCCACCGGCGTCACGCTGTGTTACGGCACGCGAATGAGAGAGCGTGTGTATTGCGATTAGGCCAGAATCGCAGAGAATCACACAGTTAACCTGGAATGTTACTGCGACTTGCTCTACCCAATGGGCGGGTTGGCCAGCGATGCTCGAGGAGCGTGATCAGCGCCCTGTTTTAGCTTGGCGTTTAACCTGCCGGGTCGTATCTGACCGCTGTCGTTGATCTTGTGCGGCATGTCGCCGTGATAGAGCACGGCCACCGCGTGATCATCTTCGGGTTCCTTCCACAGAACTTGAAGACAAAGGCGGTGGCCGTGGATTCCAGTGTGCCGTA
>JADGOY010000272.1 GCA_017882715.1 Nakamurella sp.
GGTGATGCCGTCACCGACCACGCAGAAGTACCCGGGCTGGGTGACGATCTCCCCGCTGCCCACCTTTTCCTGATCGATGTACAGGACGAGGTCGCCGCGCGCACCGGGCATGGCCGGATCGGGGTTCCGTCCCTTGGCGGTGAACTCCGCGGTGAAGACGTGCGCGCCAGCGCTGATCTCCCGCTCGGCATCGATCACCTGCAGGTGGGTACCCACCCAGTTGAACGCGTAATGCAGTCGGCGGTCCTTCACGTACAGGCTGTGGCCACCGGCGACACCGCCGTGCGCGTAGATGACCCCTTCGGCATCGATCGAATCCGCCGTCACGCTGCCGGCGACCGTGTACGACCGGCCGCCGATCACGACCCCGGATTGCTCCGGCACGGACGCGCAATCGGGGTAGTACACGTAGTGGTCCCGGTCGGGTGCGCCGTGCGGCCGGACCGCGCGGACCTGCTCCAGCGCGGACCGATCATCCAGCGGCAACCCGTTGTAGATGCCCGCGTTGTAGAACCACAGATCCTTCAGCGATTGCAGCCGGACCGGGTCCGTGCCGGCGAGGTCGTTGCACTGGGCGCGGTCGTGCTCCATGTCGTAGAGCTCCCACACGTCGTCCTCGAACTTGCCCCACCCCGACAGCGGCGGGTGCACCGTGCAGGCAAGCCAGCCATCGTGGTAGATCGATCGCTGACCCAGCATCGTGTAGAACTGCGTGGACTTCCCGGGAGCATTCGGATCGGTGAGCGAGGCCGCGAAACTCTCGCCCTCGATCGGGCTCTGCGGGTAGCCCTTCATCACCGCCGGTGGGGTGATCCCGAGCAGTTCATAGACGGTCGGCACGACGTCGACGGCATGCACGTACTGGTGACGGACCTCGGCTTGCGGCGCGATCTTCGCGGGCCAGGCGACCAGGCACAGGTCGGCGACCCCGCCCTCGTAGCCCGCCCAGCGCTTCCAATACGGGAACGGGGTATCCAGCGCCCACGCCCACCCGGTGTTGTAGTGGTTGTAGGACCGTGGACTGCCGAGTTCGTCGATGTGCGGCAGGGTCTGCTCGGTGCTGTCCGGGATGCCATTGAAGAACCGCCACTCGTTGAACGACCCGTTCGGTCCACCCTCCCCGCTGGCCCCGTTGTCGGAGATCACCACCACGATGGTGTTGTCCAGCTCGCCGGATTCCTCCAGGAAATCGATCACCCGCCCCAGTTGATCATCGGCGTAGGAGATGTATCCCGCGTAGACCTCGGCCATCCGGGAGAACAGCCGCTGCTCGTCGGCGGTGAGCGAGTCCCACGGTCGGACGGTGTCCAACATCGGCCACGGCTGCCCGTCCGGTCCCGTCGCCGCCGGTTCACCGTGCGGGTTGATCGCGGACAGTTCGGTGTCCGCGGGCAACAGACCGAGATCCTTCTGCCGTGCCAGGATGTCCGCCCGGATCGCCTCGTACCCCCGGTCGAAACGACCCTTGTACCTGTCGGCCCATTCGGAGAACACGTGGTGCGGGGCGTGACCGGCCTGCGGCGCCAGGTACATGAAGAACGGTTTGTCCGGATCGACCACCTTCGCGTCGCGGATGAACCGGATCGACTTGTCGGACAGATCCTTGGACAGGTGGTAGCCGTCCTCCGGGGTGGCCGGCGGGTCCACCGAGTGGTTGTCGTGGATCAGGTCGGGATACCACGAACTCGATTCACCGCCGAGATAGCCGTAGAACCGCTCGAAGCCGCGACCCAACGGCCAGCGACCCTTGAACGCGGCCATGCTCGTTTCCTCGCCCGGTGTCAGATGCCACTTACCGACGCAATAGGTGTTGTACCCGTGCTCGGCCAGAACCTCGGAGATGAAACCGTTCTCGAACGGGACCCGGGTCGAGATGCCGGGAAAACCCGCGCTGAACTCGGCGATCGTCGCCATCCCGTTCGACGTGGCGTTCCGGCCGGTCAACAAAGACGCGCGGGTCGGCGAACAGAGCGCTGTCGTGTGGAAGTTCGAGTACCGCACCCCCCGATCCGCGATCCGGCGCATGTTCGGGGTCCGGACCGGGCCGCCGAACACGTCCATCGTGCCGTAGCCGACGTCGTCCCAGGCGATGAACAAAACGTTCGGCGCCCCCTGCGCAGCCTTCGGGGCAAGATACGGCGCCCAATCCGGGGTGGAATCCCGGATGTCCAGATTGATCTTGCCGTTGAACGTCGACACTGACAGTCCCCTTCGTGCGCGGCCGCGGACGGCGGGCATCGCCGTTGAACCAGCCAATACCCGACCTTGCCATCCGCGCGCGAGGACGGCCTCACCCTAAGGGGATGGTCCGCTGACGCGAGTCCACTCCACAGCGACTCAGTGCTCAGATCGGGTACATGAACGGGTTGGCGCTGACCAGCGCGATCGGGCTGCCACGGGCGGAGTTACCGTTTGCCGGTCAGTGCGGTGCGTCGCTGCGGTGTTCTTGATCATTTGGCGGAGGGCGCGGCGGGCGGCGGTGGGGTTGGGGTTGTGAGCCCGGCGGGTGCGGTGCCCGGGTCTGTGGGACGCGGGCCGGGCGGTGGACGTTTCGCCGCGACCAGCCGCCGCGTGACGTGGGCTCGGGCGAGTGGGGGGCTCGGACCCGTTCGCGGGCGGCCAGCTGGTCAGCGGCGTGGGGTGATCTGGATGTTGATGGGTGTCAGCCCGCGGGCGGTGAGCGTGTCGATCACGCCGCGGAGGTTTGTCAGCGGTGGCGACGGTGCCGGTGTGCACGGTGGTATCGCATCCACCGTCGGCGGACGGACGATCTGTATCGACTGCGCCTGACCGGATCCGTCCGATGTGCCTGGACATTTCGCCCGGGGCACCGGATGGGACAGCCGGATAGTGATCGGGATGTGGGGAGCTGTCGGGGCGGCTCACTGGTTGCGGAGTTCTTGGCGGATGCGGTGTGCGATTTCGTCCAGAACGAGTCCAGGTCCGGGGTCAGGCCCAGGTCGAGCAGCACGACGTCCGGAGATTGGTCTGTTGCGCTGACGGCTGCGTGGACCGTTTCACGGATCTCCGCGGCGTTGACGACGAACAGCATCTGCAACGGGCGTGCCAACAGCAGGCCAGGGGCGGACACCGGTTCCTGGTCGTCTTGCGGCGGCGGGTCGGACGGTGCCGGTGCCGCCGTCATGGTCACCTCGACGGTGGTTGACGTCCACGGTGGCGGCGGTCCCGCCGGTCAGGCAGACGACGCCCTGACGCCGGCGGTGGTCGTGGTGACCGCGTCGCCGGCGTTCGGCACCACGGACCTGTCGCCGAGCCAACCGGTCACGGTGAATGTGGCCGGCGGCTCGCTGGTTGCGGTGACGATGACCGGCGCGGACGGCAGCCCCGTGTCCGGGGCGGTCTCGGCCGATCGCAGCACCTGGACGGTGGGCCAGCCGCTGCGGTTCGGGCAGACGTAGATGGTGATCGGGTCCGCGACCGGCGCCGACGGCAAGAAAGTCCCGATCTCAGGAACCTTCTCCAGGGTCCCGGAACCGTCACCCACGGCTGCGTGAACCTCTCGCTCGCCGACGCCGAGGAATACTTCCACTCCGCGATCTGGGGCGATCCCGTCGAAGTGAGCGGGACGTCGGTCACCCTCGGCCCCAGGACGGCGACATCTACATCTGGGCGATGAGCTGGGACCAATGGGAAGCCAAATCGGTCAGCTCACGCACCGGCCAGAACCAGCACCATCGGCGATGGGCACCCGCCCGGGCGTTTTGACGCAGCCGTCGACCGGCCGGGCGGTATCCGATACCGGTGTCTCGGCACCGGGGGAGGTACCAGACGCTGATCGGTGGAATCCGGTCTGTCAACGACGACCGGATCGGCTCCCGGGGCCGCTCGGGGCTGCGCGGGTCGGGGGTGATGCGGGAATGATGGCGGGGTGACCGAGGAGTACCGGGAACGGGAGATCAAGTATGACGCGGCTGCTGGCTGGGTGCTTGGCCGGGCGGAGCAACTGACGGTCCCGTTGGACAGCGTGTACTTCGACACCGAACAGCATGACCTGCTCGCCCACGGCGTGACGCTGCGATGCCGCACCGGTCAGACCGACGCCGGATGGCAGCTCACGGTGCCCGACGGGGATGCCCGGACCGAGATCCGGGTCGGTCCCACCGGCAGCCACACCACCGTGCCGAAGACCTCGCCGCGCTGGTTTCCGGTGTCCGCCGCGGACTACCGTTACGGCACATCGTCACCGTGCACACCGACCGCACCGCGCACCGGCTGATCGACGCCGACAACCAACTGGCCCTCGAGGTCACCGACGACCGGGTCGAGGCGGTCGCCCCCGGCCGGCGGGCGGCGCACGCTATCCGTCCACGGAATCGTCTGGCACGGAACGGGTGCCGCGGTCAAGCCGAGCGCTGTGCGGCCCCGCTGCGCCGGTCGCGTCAGGTACGCCGGATCCGCCGGAGCCACGGCCGAACGCGTCGGCCAACCGGACCGGCCGGACCGGCCCCGGCAGGGCCGGATCGGCCCACGGTTGCAGGGCGGTGGCCTGGCCGGACCGGAGCCAGCGACCCACCACATCTGC
>JADGOY010000273.1 GCA_017882715.1 Nakamurella sp.
AAGCTGCTCAGCAAGCAACGTCAGGGCGCGAAGGTGATCAAGAAGTACGACGTCGCGACCACCCCGTACAGCCGGGCCACCGGCCGCAAGGAGGTCACCGCAGCCGCCAAGGCACGCCTGGTGGGCATCGACGCCGAACTCAACCCCGCGGCCCTGCAACGGCAGGTCCAAGCCCTCAGCAGCGAGCTGCTCGCCATGACCACATCCAAGGCCGCCAAGAGGCAGAAACCGCAGGCTCCTGCACCAGCAGGACCGACCTCTCCGCGAGCATCGGGATCTGAGGCAACGAAGCGCCGTAGGCGGGCATCTTG
This sequence comes from Nakamurella sp., assembly GCA_017882715.1. GTDB lineage: Bacteria > Actinomycetota > Actinomycetes > Mycobacteriales > Nakamurellaceae > Nakamurella. Next base: position 312 of record JADGOY010000273.1, read on the forward strand.
ACGTGAGGCAACGGGGCCGCACGACGGCGCCGAATCAGTCCGGAACCCCGATGTCCTCGTGCCACAGGCTCGGCTCGACGGCGATGAACTCCGTCATCATCGCCACACATTCGGCGTCGTCGAGCACCACCACCTCGACCCCCCTCGCGCGCAGCAGGTCCGCGGCGCCGTAGAACGTGCGGTTCTCCCCCACCACGACCCGCGGGATCTTGTACAGCAGGATCGCCCCGGTGCACATCTCGCAGGGCGAGAGTGTCGTTACCATCATCGATCTCGCGTAGATCGTGGCCGGCAGCCGGCCCGCGTTCTCCAGGCAGTCGGTTTCCCCGTGCCGGATGGCGCTGCCCAGTTGGACGCGTTTGTTCCAGCCGGTGGCCAGCACCGAGCCGTCCACCACGAGCGCGGCTCCGATAGGTATGCCGCCCTCGGCGCGCCCCTGCTGTGCGGCCTGTACGGCCGCGGCCAGGTACTGGGCGTCGGACGACGGTTGGGCGTTCATCGGGACCTCCAGCCGAGTGGCGGGCCGACCTTGGGGCCGCGGACGTGATGGTCGCAGACGTCATGGTCGCAGACGCTACCGAGCCTGCATGTCGATCCCCCCTTCCATATCACCGTCGATTGCACCGATGTCGCTGCCGTGAGCGGGTTCTGCTCCGCTGCGCTGCCGCGGTCGGTGGACTCACGGAACGAGAATGTCGCCGAGATTGCCGGCGGCGAAACGGGATCCACCGGCTGGTTGTTCATCCAGGTCCCTGGGGGCAAGTCCGCGAAGAACCGGCTGCACATCGATTTCGGCATCCCGGATCGCGAGGCCGGGGTGGCCCGACTCCTGGCCATCGGAGCGACCAGGATCGGTGACCACGAGGAGTGGGATGCGGTGTAGACGACGCTGGCCGATGCGGAGGGCAACGGGCGGCCGCGAGCACGAGATCCGCGGACGCCGAAGCCGCACGTGCCTCCAGCGCGCCTCGACCGCTCGCTCCCCATTCGGCGGGCCTGTTCGACGTCACCGGCACCGAAATGGGCGTCCGCGGCAAGGATGTCGCCGCGCGGATCGCCGGTCAGGCCGCTCGAGCCGACCAGATCCAACGCACGTGACCACTGTTCGTCGACGATCGAGGCCCGGGCGAGTTCCAGACACGACGACGAGCACCCGTCGCCGCGTATCCGGGCGAGTGGCGGAAGCCCGACCACCAGCGCGTCGGCGCCCCACCCGCCCCGGTCAAGCACGGCGACCCGGTCGCCGGCCAGGGACGACCAGATCCGGCGTCAATTCGGCGGCTGGGTGAGCCAGCGATCGCTGCAGCCCATCCGCGCAACACGGCCACGCTGCCGGCGGCGGTTGCCGATACGACAACCTCCTCGGCCAGCCGGGTCTTGCCTATCCCGGCCTCGCCGGTGATCAGCACGAAGGTGCCGTGCCCGCCGGCCGCCGCGTCCAGCGCGGCACGGCAGGCGCCGAGTTCGTCGTAACGCCCGATGAGGTCGGGGCGCCGAACGGCGCAGGCACAGAACTCAATAGATCACAGGCTGCGGCCCGCGTCACACCAGTTCCCCCGGGAGTTCCCGCTGATGACCCGTCCAGCATCACACCCCCGCGAGCTGCCCGGCCCACGCGGCCACCAACTGATCGGCAGGCGGAACGGCTGCAGGTCCGCCGAGACCCGCGCCGTCGCCGACCGGAAGGCCGGCTCAGTCAGCACGCGATTCACCGCCGACGCCCATTCTCGCCCCGCTCGTTCAGCCCCGACCGTGAGACCGACGCCATGAAACGCAAGGGATGTGGCGTTGTGACGTTGATCCGCGAACAGCGGCACGCACACCGTCGGCAGTCCCCGGTAGGCCGCCGCGGTCCCGTTCACGCCGCCCGCACCGCTGCCGAGAGTGACGTAGACGGACGTAGACGGACGACCGGCCGGCTGGTGCGGGACGCTGCCCCGGAAGCGACGTCACTCGGCCCTCGGCGTCCTCGAACCGTAGTCGAACCGCCCGAACGGCAACGGCGGCTCGGCGCAGCGCATCAGCTCCGGCAGCCAATTGGCCACCGGCATGCTGTGCCAGGGCAGCCGGTCGGACGCCGGCAATCCGATGCTGCGCCGGCGGTGATTGAGCTCGTCGATGATCGGTCCGGCCTGCGGATCGTCGATGGCGAACGAGCCGATCTGTGCCGACACCGACGGGATGCCGGCGCGCTCGGCGACCATCGAGCCGGCGAACTCCAGGCATTCGCTGACCACGAGGTCGGGGCGGTACTGGCCGAGACCTCCGGCGCTGGTGAACAAGATGCGCATCACCGGCTCCAGGAAGGCTGAGGGCGCAGGCCCTGTGGGGTGTGGATCCGCCACATTTCGCCACTGAGAGGTCCGGCGGGCGGCCGAGCCATTCGGATCAACCCAGCGTGCGGCCCGACCAGTACCCAGCGGATCGGTGGTCGGTACCCAATTAGTGTTGGTGATCGGCCGGAAGCTCCTTGCCCGTACTTTCGGCCCCGGCTATAACCAGGCCAGGAGGCTGTGATGACACAACCGAGTTCGGTTCAGAATTCCATCAGTGCGCCGGCCAGGATCGCCGACGCCGACGAAGCCCTATCGCTGGACGAATTGCAGCTCGCCGCCAGGAACCACGGCATGCCGTTGGAAGCGTTGCAGTACGACGTCACCCCGCCGGGCCTGCATTACCTGCTGGTGCACTACGACATTCCGTTCGTGGACCCGGCGACATGGCGGCTGGCGGTCACCGGACATGTCGCCCGCGAGCTGACGCTGGACCTGGCCGCGCTCCGGTCGATGCCCCGCCAGACCAGGCGGGTCACCTTCGAATGCGCCGGGAACGGGCGCGCTCGGTTGTCCCCCCGGCCGATCAGTCAACCGTGGTTGACGGAGGCGGTCGGCACCGCCGAGTGGACCGGGGTTCCGTTGGCCGCGGTACTGGCCGAGGCGGGGGTACTCCCCGGTGCGGTGGACGTCGCCTTCACCGGCGCCGACCACGGCGTGGAACGCGGGGTGGAACAGGACTATGCGCGGAGCCTGCATCTGTCCGATGCGGTGGACGGCGAGGTGCTGCTCGCCGACGAGATGAACCGCGCGCCGTTGCCGCCGCAGCACGGTGCACCGGTGCGGCTGGTCGCGCCGGGGTGGTACGGCATGGCGCAGGTGAAATGGCTGCAGCGGATCACCGTGATGGACCGGCCGTTCGACGGATTTCAGAACGTCACCGCGTACCGGTTGAAGAAGGGCGACGAGGCCGGCGATCCGGTCACCCGGATCCTGCCGCGCGCGCTGATGGTGCCACCTGGCTTCCCGGACTTCATGAGCAGGATCCGCATCGTCGATCGGGGCCGGCACACCTTGCGCGGCCGCGCCTGGTCCGGCTGGGCGCCGATCACCCGGGTCGAGGTCAGCACCGACAGCGGCGCCAGCTGGGGCGACGCCGAGCTCGATCCCGCGGACCCGGGAGTCGGCCGCTGGGCCTGGCGGAAGTGGTCGCTCGACTGGGACGTAGCCGCCGAAGGCCGAACCGAATTGCTGTGCAGGGCAACGGATGAGCTCGGTCACGTGCAGCCGGTCGACCAGCCGTGGAACCGTCAGGGCATGGCCAACAACATGGTGCAGCGGATCCCGGTGTTTGTCCGCAGTTGACCGCCGGCCTCCTCCCACCCGGAAGCAGCTTTGGTTATGGCTGGTACGTCTCGCTGACCTCTGTGATCGCGCCGTCGCTCACGACGAGGCGATACGGCCTGGAACTTCCGGTCGACGTCGTGGTCCGGTCTGCCAGTGAAGCGAGGTCGCCGTCGACCGCGGCATTTCCCTGGAATGTGGTGACCGCCACCTTGGGGGCTGACCGCGACGACCCGAAGCGCGCGGTTGACGTTCCGGAAATAGTAGCCCGTGCACCAGTTGTCGCCGAGATCTAGCGGCACCCCGTCCTCCGCGCAGGTCTGCTGTGCTGCCCCCAGGCCTGCTGTGCTGCCCGGTGAACCAGTCGACCTTGTCGAGGGTGATCTGTGATTGCTGGACGTTGACCGCGTTGATGAAGCCGTAGACCTCGCCACTGAGATCGGTCGACAACACGGTGAGTCCGCCCGGCGTCGGCTCTTTGGAACTCGGCTCGGGAGAGCTGGCCGGGCTGAGTTGGGCGCGGCCGGGGTGGGCGCCGGGGTGGGCTGGGCCGAGGAGATGGGCGGAGTGGGCACCGTCGTGACCGAGCTCGGCGTAGCGGGCG
>JADGOY010000115.1 GCA_017882715.1 Nakamurella sp.
GGGATCGGCGGCGCCCTGGCTGTCGATCAGCGCCTGCAGCATCAACCGGCCGGACACCCCGGTGATGTCGGTGGCCACCGAGGACAGCTTGATCCCGGCAGATTCCAACAGCTTCTCCAGGCGCTGCACCTCCCGGGTCCGCTCGGCGGTGATGTGCGTCCGGGTCCGGGTCAGGTCCCGCGGTTGCCGGATCGGTTCCGGCGGCACGAACGATGCCCGGAGCAGACCGTGGGCACCCAGATCCGCCAGCCAGGCAGCGTCGGAAACATCTGTCTTGCGGCCCGGGACGTTCTTCACCTCGCGGGCGTTGACCAGCAGCACCTCGAAATCGGCTTCCAGGACGTAGTAGAAGGGACGCCAATAATCCGACGTCGACACCACCATGGGTCGACACCACCATGGGTCGACACCACCATGGGTCGACACCACCATGGGTCGACACCACCATGGGTTCGACACCACCACGGTGACCTGCTGGGCGGCCAGGTGGTCCTTCAACGCCAGGATCTGGTTGGTCATCGACCCCCACGTCGTCACCGTGGACGACGCCTTACGGCCGCCACTGCCCTGGATTGCGGATGCAGACCCTCGCATCCCGTTTGGAGACGTCGATGCCCGCGCACCGCGGGTACACGACCTCCATCACGCACCTCACCTTCTGCCGGCCGCCAAGGTGGCCGGCTCAGAACCGGTTGGGGACGCGTGTTCCGGGGAGGGCGGATCAACACAGGATTCTGATACTCGTGCCCGAAGGCAACAATCCACGGTTCCGAGGGTGACTATTAGCCGAGGGCTTGCAGTTCGCGGACGTGGTTGCGGGTTCTGCGGTTGAGGTTGACGCGGGATTCCTAGTAGTCGGCGCCGAGGTCGACGAACCTGGCTTCGTCGTCGGAGAGCAGTTGCCAGACGATGATCAGGATGGACCTGCCGACCGCGACGATGGCCTTCTTCTTGCCGCGGCGGCGGGCGATCCGCCGGTACCGGGCTCGAAGCAACAGTGAACGGGCTGTACATGCAGCTCCCAGCGCCCGACTAACCAACGGCCTCGAAGGACCAAGGAAACACGACGTCAGCAGGCGACCGGACCACCATTTTCAGCCCGGAAGGGCCGGCCCAGTAGGGGCATGAGTGACTAACCAGCGCGGCCCCCGTTCTGCCGCGCAAACGGTCCGACGCGACCGCCACCGGCGGTGGCAGCCCGCGGCCGGGTTCCGATCGGTGCTCCCCCCGCCGTGGCGGGACAATGAGTCTTGTGAACAGCCCAGCGGGTTCCCAGAGCAGACGAACGGCCAGCAGTCGGGGAAACGTGGCCGATCTGCTGCGGCAGGCCGCCGAGCGGCATCCCGGTCGACCGGCGGTGATCGCTCCGTCCGGCGCCCGGACCTGGGCCGAGTTGGATGCCGCTGCGGACGCCGGGGTCGCCGCGATGCGCTCGATTGGGCTCGATCGTGGCGAGCGGCTGGTCATCGCCTTGCCCACCGGCGCCGACCTGGCCCTGGCGCTGTTCGCGTGTGCGCGGGCCGGGTTGATCGCGGTCCCGATCGGCCCTTCCCACGGCGACACCGGTGACGTGGCCGATCGGGTGGGTGCGATGGCCGCCATTTCCGTCGATCACGATCACGGCCTGCCGATCGGGCTCGACCTGACCGATGTCGGCCGCTGGTGGGCAGCCGGCCCCAGCGCCTCGCCGTCAGCCGCGGTCGGCGGGGGAGAGGACCTGGCGGTGCTCGCCCGGGCCCGGGCCGACCGGGCGGTGATGCTGTCACATCGCTCGATCCTGGCAGCGGTCGGCGCCATCGGTCGGCTGGACGCCCGCCGGCTTCGCGATGCGGACCGCGTCCTGCAGGTGCTGCCGATGTACCACGTCGCGGGATGGGTGGTGGCGTTCCTGCCGATCGCACTGGTCGGTGGCGCCACGGTGGTGCCAGAGGTCGGCTTCGACACTGCGACGCTGTCCATCGGTGCTCCGGACGGGGAGCTGCGCGGCAGCCCGGATGTCGTCGCGGCCGGCCGGCGCGCGACCGAATCGGCGTTGGCGGCCGCCGCCGAACACCAGGTGACCGTGCTGCCCGGTGCTCCCGGTTTCTTCCACCACCTGATCTCCATCGACGGCGCGGGTCCCTCGCTCAGTTCGGCTCGGGTGCTGACCTCAGGCACCGCACCGCTGGACACCGACGACTTCAGCGCTGTCCGGGCGCTGACCGGGCAGCCGGTGTGGGAGGGTTACGGGCTCTCGGAATCAGCATCGGTGGTGGCCAGTGCGTTGATGACGGACCAGCCGCGGCATGGATCGGTCGGCCGGCCGTTGACCGGCATCGAGTTGCGGATCGTCGGCCCGGACGGGCTGGACGTCAACACGGACATCGGGCCCGAGCCGGCTGGGCCCACGTCGATCGAACCCGACGACCCGTTGGACGTCATCGCCGATGCTCCGGACGCCGGCGAGGTCGGGCGGATCGCCATTCGGGGCGCCACGCTGTTCTCCGGGTACTGGCCGGACGGTGGCGGTGGGCCGAGCGCGGACGGCTGGTTCGTCACCGGCGACATCGGGTATCTGGACGACGACGGTGAACTGCACCTGGTCGACCGGGCATCGGAAACGGTCACGGTCGCCGGGTTCACCGTGTATCCGCGTGAGGTCGAGCAGGTGTTGGGTGCCCATCCCGACGTTGCCGAAGCCGCGGTCATCGGCGCGCCGGCGGCCGGCGGGGGCGAGGAGGTGGCTGCGGTCCTGGTCGCCCGATCCGGCGCGGCCCTGACCGGGGCGGATCTAGCCGATTTCGTGGCGACCCGGTTGCCGGCGTTCAAGCGTCCGGTTGTCTACCAGCTGGCACCGTCGCTGCCGCGAACCGAGGTCGGGCGGTTGGACAGGGGTGCGGTCCTGCGCAACTTCGCGATGAGGCCGGATGCGACGCTGCCCCGTTTGATGGCCTTGCCGCCGGTGCCGGGGGTCGCGGCTACGGTGGGCGGGGTGGCCGGGGTGGTCGGCGAAGCAGCCATCGTCGGCGAAGTCGGGTCCGAGGAAGACGACGGGCCGGCTCCGGACGTCACCCCGGAACAGGTCGCCGACCTCGCCGAACTCGGCGTTCGGCTGCCCGGCACGGGACGCCGGAAAGATCGTGGTGATCAGGACACCGACGAAGATCTGTTCTGATCCGAGCGGCGCGGCACGGGGTCGGACGGAATTCTTGGCTCGGAATTCTTGGCTCGGAATTCTTGGCTCGGACTTTCTTGGATCCCTGGGAAGGGAGCGTGAGGCATTGGCCGCCGTCATCGACCGGGAGCTGCCCACCAGCGAGGCTGCGGATCTCCTGGACCTCGTCCGTGACCTGGTGCAGCGTGAACTGGCGCCACGAGCCGACAAGGCGGAGGCGTCCGGCATCTTTCCCCGAGAGGTGTTCGCCCAACTGGGCGAGCTGGGTCTACTCTCACTGCCCTACCCGGAGCGGTACGGCGGCGGCGGCCAGCCCGCGGTCGTCTATCTGCAGGTGCTGGAAGAGCTGGCGCGCGGCTGGGCGACGGTCGCCCTCGGTATCAGCGTGCACGTGCTGGCCTGCAGCGGGGTGGCCGAGTTCGGCACCGCCGAGCAGCAGGACCGGTTCCTGTCTGAGATGTTGGATGGTTCGACGCTGGGGGCGTACTGCCTGTCCGAGGCGCACGCCGGCTCCGACGCGGGTGCCATGCGCACCCTCGCCGTCCGCGACGGCGACGAGTACGTCATCAGCGGCGACAAGGCCTGGATCACCCACGGCCCGGTCGCGGACTTCTACCTGCTGGCTGCCCGGACCGGGGACGACAGGTCACACGGCATCAGCACTTTCCTGCTCCCACACGGCCGTCCCGGTCTCACTGCCGGGACGCCGGAACGCAAGATGGGCTTCCGGGGGTCCGTCACCAGCCAGGTGCACCTCGACCGAGTCCGAATCGGCGCAGATCGGCGGATCGGGTACGAGGGTCAGGGATTCCGGATCGCGCTGTCCGCACTGGACGCCGGCCGGCTGGGGATCTCGGCATGCGCGGTCGGCCTGGCGCAGGCTGCGCTGGACGCGGCAGCCGCCTACGCGGCCGTGCGGATCGCCTTCCGTCGGTCGATCGACGAGTTCCAGGGCGTGTCGTTCCTGCTGGCCGACGCGGCGACGCAGATCGCGGCCGCACGACAGCTCTACCTGTATGCCGCGCGGCGCAAGGACGCCGGAAAGCCGTTCTCGACGGAGGCCGCGATGGCCAAGCTGATCGCGACGGACATGGCCATGAAGGTGACCACGGACATGGTGCAGGTGCTGGGCGCGGCCGGTTACGTCGAGGACCATCCGGTCGAGCGGTACATGCGTGAGGCAAAGGTGCTCCAGATCGTCGAGGGAACCAATCAGATCCAGCGAATGGTGATTGCCCGGTCGCTCAAGCAGGCGCCACGCAGGTTGGCATGACCGACGGTCCGCGGGTGACGGTGTACACGCGCGTCGACTGCCACCTGTGTGATGAGGCCAAAACCATCGTCGCGGCGGTCACCCTGGATCTGGGCGCCTCGTGGCGTGAGGTGGACGTGGACGCCGATCCCGTGGACCGCGCCGAGTACGGCGACCTGGTGCCGGTCGTCCTGGTCGACGGGGTTCCGCTGGCCTATTACCGGGTAGAGCCGGATCGGTTGCGAAAGGCGTTGCAGGGTTGAGCATGTGCAGCCGTGCCGCCCGGCCCGTGCCGCCCGGCCCGTGCCGCCCTCCAGCGGCGCGGATCAACATCACGGGCGCGGCGAAACTGGTTGACTTGCGTCACTCCGTTCCCAAGAAGCGCACGTTGAGCCGCGCACTGGAAGTTGATCCGCGCTCAAAGGGTGGCGGCTGGCGCAACCGGGCCCGACAGAGAGCAACGATTGCGCCGCGGCGAGCGATGGGACGTGACGACGATCACGATTGGCCCGACGATCCCACATCCTGGGACAGGCGGACCTCAGCGACTTTGTGCGCGTGTTGACGAATGGCTAGGCTTCGCCGTACCGGTGGCCTACCACATGTCGGTCGCCACGGCACCGGTGGGGTACGACCCTACTGCGGAGGCAAACGGGTGACATCGCAGGTCGGAGGGGGGCGGGTCGGCTCCCGCGCCCGCGCGATCCCGGAGGCGACGGTGGCCAGATTGGCCGGCTATCTGCGCGTCCTTTCCGGCCTGGAGGAGCGTGGCGAGCGGCCTGGATCCACGATCTCGTCGACGGAACTGGCCCTGTCGGCCGGCGTCAACTCGGCCAAGCTGCGCAAGGATCTCTCCTTCCTCGGCTCTTACGGGATCCGCGGCGTCGGTTATGACGTCGCGACCCTGACCGACCAGATCAGCCGCACACTGGGTGCTCACCGCGCCCACCGGGTCGCGCTGGTCGGGCTCGGCAACCTCGGTCAGGCGCTCGCGGGGTATCCGGGCTTCGGCGGCAGGGGTTTCGTGATCTCGGCCTTGTTCGACGCCGATCCGTCGCGCGTCGGACGCGAGGTGGCCGGCCTTCGCATCCAGGACATCCATGACGCCGAAGCCGTGTGCCGGCTGAGCGGGGTGACCATCGGGGTGATCGCCACTCCGGCGTCGGCCGCGCAGGACGTGGCCAACACCCTGGTCGCTGCCGGAATCCGTTCCGTCCTGAACTTCGCGCCCGGCGTGCTGACGGTGCCCGACGACGTCCAGGTCCGGCACGTCGACCTGTCCCTCGAGTTGCAGATCCTGGCGTTCCACGAGGCGACCCGCAGCCCGATCAGCGCCCCCGTGGCCGGCCCGATCGCCAGCCCCGTCCCGACCCAGATCGCCGGATCCGTCAGCAGCCCGCCCCCCCCGGCGCGGCATCCTGGAATCCTTCCGACGGCCGTGGCGGTGCCCTCGTGACGGGCAGCGTGCAGATCGACGGCTGTCCCCCGCTCAGCGTCTCCGCGAACATGGCCGGCATCACCCCAGCCGGCCCGTCACACCCGATCGCCGGCCGCCAGACCATTCCAGGTCGGTTCGATCCGATGCACACCCCATTCCTCGATTCCGACCGGATCGAGCGCCCCCGCGGGACTGCTGCTGGGGCGTGTAACTGGTCGGCGCCATCACCCCGTGGCGCCGGCGCACCCTCACGCGCAAGGAGCACGTCATGACCCGTGCACGCAGAACAACCGGCCGCATCGCCTTTGTCGGTGCCGGGCCAGGCGATCCGGGCCTGTTGACCATGAGGGCCGCCGAGGCGTTGGCCGGGGCGTCAGTGGTGATCACCGATCCCGACGTGCCCGAGGACGTCACCGCGCTGGCCACCGAGGCGGAGATCCGGCCGGCCGTCGGCGAGCCGTCCGAGGTGGCCAAGACGCTGGTGACAGCTGCCCGCACGGGTCAGTTCGTGGTCCGGCTGGTGGCCGGGGATGTGCTGACTGCCGACCCGGTGGTCAAAGAACTGCAAGCGGTTTCGCGGGGTTCGGTGCTCTTCGACGTCATCCCTGGGCTGTCCGCGGCCGCGGTAGCGTCCTATTCCGGCATTCCGGTCGGTTCGGTGCACACCGTCGCGGATGTGCGGTCCACCTCCGACTGGTCGCGGTTGGCCGCGGCCCCAGGGACTCTGCTGCTGCAGGCCGCCGCCGGGCATCTGGCCGACACCGCCGCACTGCTCGCCGAATCCGGGCTGGCCGGGGAGACCCCCGCGTCGGTGACGTCCGGTGCCACCCTGCCGACCCAGCGGACCGTGGACGGCACGCTGGCCACCCTGGACGGCATCGGCGGAAACATGAGTGGGCCGCTGGTGGTGACGGTCGGCGCGGGTATCGCGCATCGAGGCCGGCTCTCGTGGTGGGAGTCGCGTGCGTTGTACGGCTGGCGGGTGCTGATCCCGCAGACCCGCGACCCCGCGGACGGGATGCTCGATCTGCTGCGGATGCACGGCGCGATCCCACAGCGTGTGCCGACCGTCGCCGTCGAGCCGCCCCGCACGCCCGCCCAGATGGAACGCGCCGTGAAGGGCCTGGTGGACGGGCGCTACCAGTGGGTGGTGTTCACCTCGACGAACTCGGTCCGCGCGCTGTGGGAGAAGTTCGCCGAGTTCGGTCTGGACGCGCGGGCATTCTCCGGCGTGCGGATCGCCTGCGTGGACAGCGCAACCGGCGACGCGGTTCGCGCGCTCGGCATCATCCCCGAACTGATCTCGGACAACCAGCAGTCCTCGGCCGGTCTACTCGCCTCGTTCCCGGACTTCGACGACGTGCTCGATCCGGTGGACCGGGTGCTGTTGCCGAGGGCGGACATCGCCACCGAGACCCTGGCCGAGGGCATGCGCGAGCGGGGGTGGGAGATCGACGACGTCACCGCATACCGCACCGTTCGGGCGGCACCTCCGGCGGCGCCCATCCGGGAAGCCATCAAGACCGGCGGGTTCGAGGCGGTCTGTTTCACCTCGTCGTCGACCGTGCGCAACCTGGTCGGCATCGCCGGCAAGCCGCATTCCCGCTCGATCGTCGCTTGCCTGGGGCCGAAGACCGCGGAGACCGCCCGCGAATTCGGGCTCCGGGTGGACGTGCAGCCGGAGGTCGCCGAAGTGGGTGCGCTGGTCGAGGCGCTGGCCGAGCACGCCAGCCGGCTGCGTGCCGAGGGAGCACTTCCGCCGCCGCGGAAGTCACCACGACGACGCTGATCGCCGGAGGCACAGATCAGCGCCCGGCGCGCCTCGCGCCGGGCGCCGATGTAGGTCTGTTCATCGCGCTACCGTTGCCGCCATGAGCACACCGGACCAACCGAACGACCCCGGCGACACCCCCCGACCCCCGGCAGGGCAGCAGCCCGGCGCCCCCCGGGATCCCTACGCCCCCGGACCGCCGTCCGGCTATCCGGGCGGGCAGCCCGGGTACTCGCCCCCGGGTGAGGGCGGCTACCCGGCGGGGCCACCCGGATACCCCGGCCAGGGCAACCCAGGGCAGGGCAACCCAGAGCCGAGCCCGTACCCCGCGCAAAGCCCGTACCAGGGTCAGAGCGGATACCCGGGACAGCAACCCGCGGGCTATCCAGGCGGTCCACCCGGCTATCCCGGCTACCCGAGCGGTCCCACCGCATACCAGGGGTACCCCGGCTACCCGGGTGGCGCGCCGGCCCAGGAACCGGTCCGCCCGGTGACCGTCACTGCTTCGTTCTGGTGCTGGATCGCCGTCATCGTGGCCTGGGCGGTGTCCCTGATCATCCTGTTGACCAGTTCGGCATGGGAACAGGCCTTGGCGGCGGCGACGTCGTACGCGAATCGGAACTCGACCTCGACCGTGGTGGTCGACGCCCAGGCGGTCATCAACTCTCTGCGGATCGTCTTCATCGTCAGCTTCGTGATCATCGCCGGCCTCTACCTGCTCTTCGCGTTCAAGATGCGAGCCGGGCGGAACTGGGCGCGGATCACCCTGACCGTGCTCGGGATTCTCGGTGTGCTCGGATCCATCACGCCCAGTTCCCGGTCGGTCACCGTCAACGGTGAGGTCTACGCATCGAGCGCCGGCCCCGGGTGGATCACCGCGCTGCTGACCGCCGCCGCGGTCGTGCTGATGTTCGTCGGCGGCGCCAACCAGTTCTTCGCCGCGTCCAAGGCGTACCACAGCCAGCTGCGCTGACGTGTCCACCATCGCCGCTGCATCCCGGTAGGTTCGTGCCATGAGTTTCGCGTCAGGTGAGGGCCGCAAGCGTCCGGGAATCTTCGACTCCTTCCGGGCAGCGATGACACCCGCGCCACTGCCCGAGGACGACGGCAGCCCGATCGCACCACCCAGAACGATCAACGTCGCGACCGCGTTGTGCCTGATCGGCGGGCTGATCTTCCTGTTCATCGGTGCGGTGTCGCTGTTCACCGCCGACCAGCAACTCGACCAGGCCGTTTCCACCTACAACTCCAACATCGCCGACTGCAACGCAAGAGGCATCGGTATCGGTGACTCGGCAGTTACCCCTCCGGATACGGCTTCAGCCGACGACAAGACGTTTGCCGACAACTGCAAGCAGTACCGGGTACTCACCCCGGACGTCATCGATTCGGCGAAGACTCAGAACATGATCATCAGCGCGGCGATCATCGTGATCGGCCTGCTGTCCGCGGTCGGTGGGTGGTTCTTGCGGGCCGGCGCCAGGTGGGCCCGGCTGATGGTGGTCGGTGCCGTCTTGCTGTCGGTGATCATCACCATGTTGTTCCAGGTGTCCAACCTGTTCACCCTCGCCGCGACCCTGGCGATCGTGGTTGCGGTGATGCTCAGCTTCATCGGCCAGGGCGGCGTGTATTTCGCGCGGATCAGGGCGCGCCGCGCGAGTTCGTGACCGCGCCGACGACGGGGCCTGACGGGTCCGCTGCCACCACCACGTCCGGGTCGACCGCGAGGACGGCGCCCCCGGCGAGAAGGCGCCTGCTGCGCGGTCTCGCCGCCGTCGTCGCCGCTGCGGCAGCGCTTGTCGGGTCCTGGTTCCTGTTGCGCTCCGGCATCCACGTGGACACCTTCCCGCCTTTCCTGGCCGCCGCCGGGCCGGCGAGCGTCACCAGGTACTCCGGCCCGTGGATCACCGCAGCCGCGGCCGCCGCCCTGGCCGCCGGGCTGTTGCTGCTGCTGGGTGCAGTCGATCTGGTCAGGTACCGCCGATCCACCCGGCCGTCGGTATGACCTGGAACAATTCGTACGTGCCACCAACTGCGCCCACCGGCTCCCAGCGCCATGGCCGGCTCGCGCCGCCCGCCTGCGTCCGCCCACCGACGATCGGCTGCCGCGGGTGAGCCGGACCGTCGTGCATCTGCTCCGCCACGGCAAGGTGCACAATCCCACCGAAGTGCTGTACGGGCGGCTCCCCGGGTTCCGGCTGGCCGCGTCCGGGCAGGCAATGGCCGCGGGCGTCGCCGCTGCGCTGGCCGGTTCGGATATCACCCACCTCGTCGCGTCGTCCCTGCAACGGGCTCGAGAGACCGCCGCTCCGCTCGCCAAGGAGTTCGGCGTGGCCGTCGTCACCGATGATCGCGTGATCGAGGCGGAGAACGCATTCGAGGGGGTGCGGGTGCCGTTCACCGCAGAGACGCTGAGCCGGCCGGAGAACTGGGCCAAGCTGCGTAATCCGCTGCGGCCGTCCTGGGGCGAGCCCTATCTCGATATCGCGCGCCGCATGCTCGGCGCGGTGTACTCGGTGGTGCAGGCCGCCGACGGGCACGAGGCCGTCGTCGTCTCCCACCAGCTGCCTATCGTCACCATCCGTCGTTTTCTGGACGGGCAGCGGCTCTGGCACGACCCGCGGACCCGCAGGTGCAGCGTCGCGTCGCTGACGTCGTTGACCTTCACCGACGGCGTGTACAGCGGATCGCGGTACTCCGAACCGGTGAGCCACATCGCCGCCGTGAACGACCCCGACATCGACACGGCTCCGGCGGACTCAGGGTCGCCGTCGGACGCCGCCGGAGGTCAGCAGTGATCCGCCGGTGGGTGCGCGCGCTGGCGATCGTCATGCTGGCGTCCCTGACTGTCGCCGCTCTTGCGGCCTGCAGTACCGGCAACGACGCCGCGGTCTTCGGCGGCTCCTTCACCTTTGTCTCACCCGGCGGGCAGACGGAGTTCGCGTACCCGGTCGACCAGCGCGGGACGGTCGGCAATCTGTCCGGTCCCGACCTGTCCAAGGACGGCACGCTGTCCCTGTCGGACTACGCCGGCAAGGTCGTAGTGGTCAATTTCTGGGGCTCCTGGTGCGGTCCGTGCCGGGCGGAAGCCGACGACCTCGATGCCGCGGCGGCCGCGCTGGCCGGCCAGGGCGTGCAATTCCTCGGGGTCAACGTGAAGGACACCCGTGAGGCAGGCGCAGATTTCCTGGCGTCCAAGCAGGTCAGCTACCCGTCGATCTTCGACCCGTCGATGCGAACCCTGCTGTCCATCCGTGGCTATCCGTCCGGCTCGATCCCCTCGACGATAGTCATCGACAGGCAGGGCCGGGTTGCGCACGTCTGGCTCGAGGAGATCACCGACCCCGAACCACTGATCAGCACCGTGTCCCAGATCGCGGCGGAGAACACCTGACATGCCCGCGGTCACGGACACGGTGATCTCCGGCCCCTATCTACTGGCGGCGCTGCTCGCGCTCGGCGCCGGTGCCGTGTCTTTCGCCTCGCCTTGCGTGATTCCGCTCGTCCCGGGCTACCTGTCCTACCTGGCCGGGTTGGTCGGTGCCGAGGCGGCCGTCACGGCGTCCGGACCGACGTTGTCCGATGCGGTGACGGCGCGCCCCGAGATCTCGGGGTCGGCGAGCTCGGGGCGTGCGGTCTCCGGGTGTGCGGCGATCTCGGGGTCGGCTACAGCGGGGCCGGCAACAGCGGGGCCGGCGACCTCAGGCCCGGTTCCGGCGACCGCACGCCCCCGGGTGGGCGTGGCGGTGCGCAGCAGAGCGGTCGCCGCCACGGCGCTGTTCGTCGCAGGGTTCACCGTCGTGTTCGTCGCCCAGTCGGTCGCCGTTGTCGGGCTGTCCCGCGCGCTGCTGGCCAACTCCGAGACCCTGATGCGGGTGGGCGGCGCGGTCACGGTCGTCATGGGTCTGGTGATGTTGGGTCTCATCCGACCGCTGCAGACCGAACGACGGCTGCATGCCCGTCCCACCGGCCGGATCCTGGGGGCTCCGCTGCTCGGCGCGGTGTTCGCTTTCGGCTGGACCGTGTGCCTCGGCCCGACACTGGTCGGGGTGCTCTCGCTGGCCAACGCCACCGCCTGGGGCGGGTCGGCCTGGCGCGGGCTCTCCCTGGTGATCTTCTACTGCGCCGGCCTCGGCATCCCGTTCCTGCTGCTCGCGTTCGGGTTCGGCTGGGCCACCGGAGCGATGGGCTTCCTGCGCCGGCACACCAGAACGATCCAGCTGATCGGAGCGATCTCGTTGATCTTGCTGGGCCTGCTGATGCTGACCGGGTTGTGGGGGACGTTCATCGCCTGGCTGCAGGGCCGGATCGCCGGCGCCGGGACGGTGCTCTGAGTGACGGTCCGCGACAGTACCCAACCCACCGACGCCGATCTCGAGATCGGCGTCGACACCGGCGGCGACCCGTCGGCGCAGACCCCGGAAGAATCGGCGCAGGGGCTACCCGGCCGGCTTCTGGCCGCGGGCCGCAACGTCTGGCGGCAGCTCACCAGCATGCGGACGGCGCTCATCCTGCTGTTCTTGCTGGCGCTGGCGTCGCTGCCCGGTGCGCTGCTCCCGCAGTGGTCGCTCAACTCGGCAAAAACCGCCCAGTATCTGTTGGAATACCCGACCCTGGGTCCGCTGCTGGACCGGCTCGGGTTTTTCGAGGTCTTCGCCTCGCCCTGGTACGCGGCGATCTATCTGGCGTTGTTCTTGTCGCTGATCGGCTGTGTATTGCCGCGCAGCGTGGCGTTCGTGGGTCAGTTGCGGATGGATCCGGTTGCCACCCCCCGCAACCTCGGCCGCCTGCCGCACCACCATCGGGTCGAGGTCCACGGATCGGCACCGGAAGTGGCCGAACGGATCCGCGCCGGACTGCGGGGCTGGCGGATCGCGCAGCGCGCGGAGATGTCGGCGGGCGTTGTTGCGGACGGCGAGGATCCACGTCCGGCAACGGTGGTGACAATCTCGGCAGAGAAGGGCTATCTGCGCGAGGTCGGGAACCTGGTGTTCCACCTGTCGCTCCTGGGGCTGCTGGTGGCGATCGCGGTCGGCAAGCTGGTCGGCTACGAGGGATCGGTGATCGTGAACGCCGGCTCCCAGTTCTGCTCCACCTCTCCGGCCTCGTACGACAACTTCCGTCCAGGGCTGCTTGTCGACGGCACTGACATGGCCCCGTTCTGCGTCGACGTGCAGAACTTCCATGCCGCGTACACCGACCAGGGTGAGGCCACCGAGTTCGCGGCGGCGGTGCGCTACCAGGCCGGCGCGGACGCGGGCACCGACACCTGGCATGACGCGACGCTGCAGGTCAACGACCCACTGCGAATGGACGGCGAGCGGCTCTACCTGCTCGGCCACGGGTTCAGCCCGCATTTTCAGATCACCTACCCGGACGGCACCGTCCGCGACTACGCGGAGCAGTTCGCGCCCCAGCCCAACGACCCCAACTTCACCTCGCAGGGCGCGGTCAAGGTCACCGACCCACCGGGCGTCACCGGTGATGACGTCAGGAAGCACCAGCTGGCCATCGTCGGGATCTTCGCGCCGACCGCCTTCGTGCACGCCGGGATCATGACCTCGTCGTTCCCGGCGCCCACCAGCCCCGGTGTGGCGATCGACGTCTACCGGGGCGACCTCGGCATGGAGGGCGGCCGCTCGCAGTCGATCTTCTCCATCGACAACTCGCAGGTGGACAAGGGCGCGCTGGTCAAACAGGCACGCAAGAACCTGATGCTGGGGGAGTCGGTGAC
The DNA here is from genome assembly GCA_017882715.1 of Nakamurella sp. Taxonomy (GTDB): domain Bacteria; phylum Actinomycetota; class Actinomycetes; order Mycobacteriales; family Nakamurellaceae; genus Nakamurella. The sequence goes on from JADGOY010000115.1 coordinate 13,350, forward strand.
GCTCGATGACGGCACCCGGATCACCTTCACCGGGTACAACGAGTGGGTCTCCCTGCAGACCTCGTTCGATCCGGCCCAGGTGTGGGCGCTGGTGTCCGCCATACTCCTGCTCTGTGGACTGATGGTGTCGTTGATCGTGAAGCGCCGGCGGGTGTGGTTCCGGCTGCGGCC
>JADGOY010000274.1 GCA_017882715.1 Nakamurella sp.
AGTGACCGAGACTGATCTGATGAAACGAACGGTGACCGCTGATATCGACCTGGACGTCACCGGCCCCGGGCGGGTCGTGTTCCAGGTGGCCGTCGTGCAGGCGCCGGGACTCGAGGTGGACGAGAACCTCGTGCTGACCCTGGACGGCAAGCCGATGTCCGCGCGGGAAGTGGTCGGGGTGAGCGGCTCCCGCTTCCATCTGGTCGAACCGCAACCCGGGAAGCTGCTGCTGTCCTACACCGCCACCGCCACCGGTCGGGCCGACCCACCCGAGGTGCTGGACCATGAACTCATCGAGTATCTGCGACCGAGCCGGTACGCGGAGTCGGACAAGCTGGCGGTGATCGCCGCGCAGGAATTCGGCGGCGTCACCGCCCCGGACGAGTTGCTGGCCGGGGTGGCGGCCTGGGTCGGCGGGCACCTGAGTTACGTGTCCGGCAGCAGTGATCCGATCGACGGCTCGGTGGACACCTACCTGTTGGGCAAGGGCGTGTGCCGGGACTACGCGCATCTGGTCGTGGCCTTCCTGCGGGCGCGTAATGTGCCGGCGCGGCTGGTGGCCGTTTACGCGCCCGGCCTGTCGCCGATGGATTTCCACGCGGTGGCCGAGGCATTCGTGGACGGGCAGTGGCGGGTGGTCGACGGAACCCTGCTGGCGCCGCGGTCCTCGCTGCTGCGCATCGCCACCGGACGGGACGCCGCTGATACCGCGTTCCTGGACAGCTTCGGTGGTGGCATCACCTTCAATCAGGCCACGGTGACCGCCGTCACCCACGGGCGGCTACCCGGCGACGACCCCCGAACACTGGTCACCCTGGGCTGACCCTCGCCCCCCCACGCCCCCGACGTTCGAGCATCGGAGTGGTTCGGCATGACAGAAGCTCAGTCCGGTCACCACGCCCATGTGTGATCAGTCCAGGCCCAGACCGCGCCGCCCGGTCTGATTGAGGCCATCGACGTGGAAGCGGTTGGGCCAGTTGCGTTCGTGGTTCTCGTCGGGGAAGTCAGTAGGGCTGGAGCCGGTGACAAAGGCTTCGCGCCCAACCGGGGCGTAGGCCTCGTTGCGTGGACACCACGGGGCGGCGGGGATGTACATGACGCGGCCAAAGCTGCCCGCGGCTCCTCCGACGCCGACGAGGCGACCGGCGACGGATCCATCAGATGCGCACGGACCTCGACGATCCCATCCAGGATCGGTGCGCGCTGCTGGTCGTTACCACCGGCTGCTGCACTGGCTGCCATATGTGGCTCCCGGGGGTGTCGTCGAGTTTGGGTCCGGTCATCATGACCGCCAGCGGGTAGGGCAAGGCGCTCGGCAACCTCTTCTCGCTCGCGTCCACCGCCACCGCCACCGCCGCCGCCACCGCGGCCGCGGTGGCCGTAGGCGACGATCAGCGCGGGTTCGGCCAACGCGGAGGCACGCTGGGTCGGCCGACCTGACGACCAACAGCGCCGCGCGGTGCTCGCCAGGGGTTCGCGCGGGTCCATCAGCCCGGCTGGCGAGTTCCTCCAGAACGGGCATCTGCCTCATCGTCTTTCATTTACTTGCTGACGGCACGACGATCGACGCCCGGGGCAGCCGCTCGCTGCGGACCGCGGTTCCGGCGTCATGACTGAGCCTGAGCACCAGTGCTGGTGCCTGCCGGGCACCGAGCCCCAGAATCTCATCGAACCGATGCTGCAGTCCGGCCAGTTCCGCGCTGAAGCGGGCGGACAAGCCGTTCAGCTCGTGCTCGGTACGGGCGTAGAGGAAGACCGGCGACACCGGTTGCACACCCAGGTTGTCCTGGATGGCCCTGACCCACACCCGCTCGGCGGCCGCGCCGCCGCGCACGTAGTCGAGGCCCGTGTCGCCATCCAGTGCGATGACCGCCAGGGCCGAGCTGGCTTCGATTCGGTCTCTTGTGCCGTCGCCCAATGCCTGTCCAGCTCCCCACGCTGCCAGGTACGCCATGACATCGGACCTGCTCGCGACCTGCAGTTTGGCCAGCTCGCCAGGGTCCACGCCGAGGGTGCAGACGTCGATGCCCTGATCGAGCCGGTCCAGACCCGGCCACTTCAATTCCGATATCATCTGTTCGTGCAGCAGCGGTGTCAGGTAACGCACGCGATCCGATTGAGCCAGCACGTCGGCCAGTTGCGTCAATCGGTCGGGTTCGGTCACCAGATGCAGCGAAGCTCCTTCTGCTTCGGCTGCCCGTTGAAGGTCCGCCGTCAGCCGCTCGGACAGCGGTGCGCGCCGGCCGATGTTCCGATTCGTGATGCGTTGGATCATGGTCGGGTACTGATCTGCCAGGCTCGCATCGGTCCCGTTGGCCAGCGTGATCGACACGACCACATCGGAGGCAGGACCTTCCGGGAATTCGATGATCGTTCCGAGAACGGAGTGTTTCGCTGCGGCGACCCGAGCATTGAAGGAAGCTGCGCCGATGGCCACATAGCTTCCGCGGAAACCGACGTCCAATGCCGAGGTTCGTTCTGCGGCGAGGTGAATGTCGATGGACGAAGGGGATACCGCGATCGACCAAGGTTGGCTGTTACCTCCGGACGGTCCGAGCCGAATGGCATGAATCACCGCTTCCACCGGATTTTCCGGGATCTGCAGGGTGAGATCCACCGCCGGGGAACCGTCACCGTCCAGCGGGGAATCGGTGTGCGGGTGCCTGTCGAGCTCGTCGAAACAGGAGTCCAGATCGATCCGGATGCGCCCGGAAGGCAGGTACTCGCCACACCCGAATCGTCGGACGGCCTCCGCTACGGTGGCGGCGCCCAGCTGGACGTCGCCGCCGAGCTGTGGCCACGTGGAAATCGTCCGGTCGATCTCCACCATCGAAGCGGCCATCCGGGCGGAGATGTCGGGCGCCCCAAGGATGCGCATGACGTACGGCGTCTTGTCGTGGGTCGTGAGGTTCCCCAATGCCTTCGGATCCAGCGCGCCCAGCAGCCCGTGGAAGATGTCTCGGGCGGGTTCCCGGTCGAACCGTTCAACATCGAACAGGCCCCGATCGCTTGTTTGCATCAGCACGGGAATCCGTCGGGTTCGCGCCCCCTGCCGGACCCTGACTTTCATGTCCAGCGAATCACATTCCTCGACCACCAGGTCAAGTCCGTCGAGAAACACCCCTAGGGTCTCGTCAGTCAAGCCCGCCGAATGGACCTCCACCCGTGCATACGGGTCCAACTCGGCAATCCGTCGGGCTGCCACCACCGCCTTGTTGATCCCGAGATCAAGGACCGTGGCGGGAATCCGATTCAGATTCGACAACTCGACTTCGTCGAAATCGGCCAACCGCAACGCCGCGCACAGCCCTTCCATGGCCAGCGTGTGAGCGATCGCGTGTCCCACGCTCACACCGACCACACCGATCGTGAGCCGACCCACCTCGAACTGTTCGGCTGAGGTGATCTTGTTCCGGTTGCGATCCAATCGCACACGCCGAAACGCGTTGGGCCCGGGCACCGACACAAGAGTCCGCCGCCACGGGTAGTAGGCCCACCGCCACGGCTCGGCGAGCTCTTGCGCGGTCGGAATTGGTTGCATCCCTTGCCACTGCTTCATCAGCGAGATTCGACGATCGATCACCTCGACCTGGGGATCGGACCGCAGATCGGCCAGCAGTGATCGGTCCTCGAAGTTGCTGTCCTGGAGCAGAATTGCCGCGTGGGCCAGGACGCCGTTGCCGGGGCGGGCCGGCAGGTCCCCTTTCACGAGGCCATCCGGGACGGACTCGAGCGGCCCGGGTGCGCGCTGGCGACGGCGAGTTGCTCGACAACCGCGAGGTCCGCGAATGTCCCACGATCCCACCACATCACAACCGTCCGGTTGCGATCGTCCGGGTAGGCAACCGGGAACACATTCGCGCTGACCACGCAATCGATACTCTGCCACCGCGTGACTGAGTGGGTCGCCACCGTCCAGCCACCGTCCCCCAGGGCGTAACCGACCCCATCAGGTTCATGAATTCACGGAATGGATGAGAATGCCTGCCAGGCCAGCGATGCCACCCGGACCGCCAGGTAGTTACCGGCCCTGAATGGCTCCCTTCGCCGAAATACATCGTCCCGTACCTATTCGGCCTTCATTTCGATGACCCCGGCCGGGATTCGCTCGGAGATCTCTCGACGGACGTGCAGAGCGGCTATCCACCCAGCCCACTCATCTACCGCGTGCGCCTGATCCGCTGACCTGTAGCGACCTTGCACACGCATCCCGGCGGCTACCTGCCCATCTGCTTCCAGCGCGGTGAAGAATATCGCGGCCGAGCAGCGTGTCATCGGATGACCGGCCCGTCCTTGCCAACAGTCGATATCCCGTGTTCGAGGACGGACTCGATCTCCCAGGCTGGGGATGGTTTGGCGAAGAGGAATCCCTGGGCTCGGGTGCACCCCAATGCGACCAGGGTTGCTGCTGCTATCTCGGTTTCCACCCCTTCGGCGATCAGGTGCAGACCGAACGAACCGGCAAGGCTGATGATCGATCGGACG
>JADGOY010000010.1 GCA_017882715.1 Nakamurella sp.
ACACACCGAGCGACGCTGGACAGGTGAACTCCCGCCGCCAACCCACCGGCCGGGTCGCGGAACTGTGGATGCTGATCTTCGCCGCGGTCATCGTCACGTCGGCGCTTGTCCTGGTGCAGCTGAACCAGAACCGTTCGCTGAGCTGGAGCCTCGCCTATTACAGCGGCGGCTACCTGGCGGCGCTGGCGATCGCCCACCTGTTGATCCGGCGGTACGCCCTGTACGCCGACCCGCTGCTGCTCCCGGTCGTGGCGTTGCTGAACGGCATCGGCCTGGTGATGATCTACCGGCTGGACCTGGCCGCGGACGTGGCCGCGGTCAACCGCGGTGAGCCGACTCCGACCCCGCAGGCCTCGCTGCAGCTGGTCTGGACCGCGGTCGCCCTGGTCTTCTTCCTGGCCGTGCTGCTGGTGGTGCGCGACCACACCGTTTTGCAGTCCTACGCCTACACGTTGGCGCTGGTGGGTGTTGTCTTCCTGGCCATCCCTGCGGTGCTGCCGTCCAGCCTGTCCGAGGTCAACGGCGCCCAGATCTGGATCAAGGTTCCCGGCCTGTTCTCGATCCAGCCCGCGGAATTCGCCAAGATCGCCTTGATCATCTTCGCGGCCGCCTTCCTGGTGTCCAAGCGCACCGTGCTGTCGACCGCGGGCAAGCGGCTGTTCGGCCTGGTGCTGCCCCGGGCGCGTGACCTCGGCCCGCTGCTGGTCGCGTTGCTGCTGGCCCTGGCGGTGCTGGTCCGCGGCAAGGACCTCGGCACGGCGCTGCTGCTGTTCGGCACCCTGCTGGCGATGATCTACGTCGCGACCGGCCGGGTGTCCTGGTTGATCATCGGCCTACTCGGGTTCGCCGGCGGCGCCTACCTGGCCTACCGGCTGTTCAGCCATGTCCGGGTCAGGGTCGACATCTGGCTGGACCCGTTCGGCGACCCGCTCGGCTCTGGCTACCAGCTCGTCCAGTCGCTGTTCGGCCTGGGCACCGGGGGCATCTTCGGCACCGGACTCGGTGCCGGCCGACCGGACATCGTGCCGTTCGCGTCGACCGACTTCATCATGGCCGCGCTGGGCGAGGAACTGGGACTGGTCGGGGTCGCGGCCATCCTGCTGTGCTACCTGATCCTGGCCGAGCGCGGAATCCGGACCGGGCTGGCCGCGCAGGACGGATTCGGCACGCTGCTGGCCGGCGGCTTGGCGTTCTCGCTCGCCCTGCAGGTGTTCATCGTCGTCGGCGGCGTCACCCGGCTGATCCCGTTGACCGGCCTTACCACCCCGTTTCTGTCCTACGGTGGCTCGTCGCTGCTGGCCAACTACGTGATCCTGGCCCTGCTGATCCGCATCTCCGATTCGTCCCGCCGGCCACCCGAACCCCGACCGGCGTCACCGCCGGCACGACCGGCGCCACTGTCCGAGGCGAACACCGAGATGGTGCCCGTGCTGAGCAAGGGCGACCCGGGTGACGCCTCGTGAAGCGGCCGCTGCGCCGACTCGGTACCGCCGTGATCGTGATGATCGGTCTGCTGCTGGCCAACATCGCCTACACCCAGGTCATCAAGGCCGATGACTACCGGGCCGACCCGAACAACAAACGCACCCTGGTGGCGGAGTACAGCCGGCAGCGCGGCCAGATCACCGCAGCCGGCGGCGTCGTGCTGGCCCGCTCCGATCCGGTCAACGACCAGTACCAGTACCAGCGGGTGTATCCGGGTGCCGGGATGTACGCGAACCTCACCGGCTATTACTCCATGCGCTACGGGCCGACCGGCCTGGAGCGGAACCAGAACGAGATCCTGTCCGGTGATTCCCCCGAGTTGATCGCCGGCCAGCTGTCCGACCTGATCACCGGGCGCGATCCGCGCGGTGGCAACGTCGAACTGACCGTGGTGCCCGCCGTCCAGCAGGCGGCATACACCGCGATGACCGACAAGAAGTACGTCGGTGCCGTGGTGGCGATCGAACCGTCGACGGGGAAGATCCTGGCGATGGTGTCGACGCCGTCCTACAACCCGAACCCGCTGGCCAGCCACAGCGACGCGGTCCAGCGGAAGGCCTACAACGCCCTGCTCAACGACGACCCCAGCCCCCTGGTGAACCGGGCCACCGGCGCCGTCTACCCGCCCGGCTCCACCTTCAAGCTGGTGATCGCGGCGGCCGCACTCCAGCAGGAATACACGCCGCAGACCCCGGTCACCGGCAAGTCGAAGATCAACCTGCCGGACACCGGCGGGGCGACGTTGTCGAACTTCGGCGGCGAGACCTGCGGCAACGGCGGCGGCGCGGACGTCTCTTTGACCGAGGCCCTGGCCTTCTCCTGCAACACCGCCTTCGCCCAGGTCGCGATGAGTGTCGGCACCGTGCCGATCCGACGGCAGGCCGAGGCGCTGGGCATCGACGTGGCGCCGCCGCCCGACATCGGCGTCGACCTCGTCGGGTCGCGCCTGGGTGATGTGCCGGACACCGCGGCGCTGGCGCAGACCGGCATCGGTCAGCGGGACGTCGCGATGTCGCCCTTCCAGATGGCCTGGATCACGGCCACGATCGCCAATCGCGGGGATCAGATGGCGCCGCATCTGATCGCCAAGACCACCAAGCCGGATCTGTCGGTGATCTCCCAGACCCAGCCGGAGTCACTCGGCCAGGCGATCCCGATTCCGGTGGCCGACGAGGTACGGGACATGATGGTGGCGTCCGAGAAGGAGACGCTGGGGTCCGGCGCGATCTCGAATCTCGTCATCGCATCGAAGACCGGGACCGCCGAACACGGAACGGACCCCAAGCACACTCCACCGCACGCGTGGTACGTGGCCTTCGCCCCGGCCGACAATCCGAAGGTCGCGGTGGCGGTGATGGTCGAGAACGGCGGCGGCCTCGGGCTGGACGCCACCGGATCGAAGGTCGCCGCGCCGATCGGCCGTTCGGTGATCGCCGCCGCGTTGGCGGGCGGACCGTGATGCTGACGCCCGGGTTGCTGCTGTCCGACCGCTACCGGCTGAACCGCTGCATCGCCGTGGGCGGCATGGGTGAGGTGTGGGCGGCCGACGACATCCGGCTCGTCCGAGTGGTGGCGGTGAAGATCCTCCGGTCGGAATTGACCGGTGATCCGGAGTTCGTCGACCGGTTCCGGACCGAGGCACGGATCACCGCTTCGCTCAACCACCCCGGTATCGCGTCGGTGTACGACTACGGCGAGGTCGCCACCGGCGGTGACCCACGGAGGCGGAACACGGCCTACCTGGTGATGGAACTGATCGCCGGGGAGTCCCTGTCGGCCGCGTTGGCCCGGATGCACCGGCTGTCCGCGTCGCGGACCCTGGACGTGCTGGATCAGGCCGGCCGCGCCCTGCAGGTCGCGCACGCCCGATTGCTGGTCCACCGCGACATCAAGCCCGGCAACCTGTTGATCACTCCCGGCGGCCAGGTCAAGATCACCGACTTCGGTATCGCGAAGGTCGCCCACCAGGTGCCGGTCACCCGTACCGGTTTGGTGATGGGCACGGCCCAGTACATCTCGCCGGAACAGGCGACCGGGCATAACGCCGTGCCGGCCTCGGACATCTACTCGCTCGGCGTTGTCGCCTACGAATGCCTGGCCGGCCGATTGCCGTTCCCCGGTGAGAACGCCGTCGCGGTGGCGTTGGCCCACGTCAGGGACGTTCCCGGCCCGCTGCCGGCCGATGTGCCGGCCCCGGTCGCTGCGCTGGTCATGCAGCTGCTGGTCAAGGATCCCGCCGCCCGCTTGCCGAACGGAGCCGCACTGGCCCAGGCCGTCGGCCGGGTGCGATCAGCGGCCGCATCGGGTACCGGGGTGCTCTCGACGGCGCCGCCCGGCCTGCCCCGACCCATCCGCCCGACCGCCAGCTTCGCCTCCGCCGGACTGATTCCCGCGACGGGCGGAGCCGCGGTCCGCGCGGCGGTGCCGACCGGTCAACGCCGCGCACCGACCGCCGGCCCGCACCGGAATCAACCATTCCCAGCCACCGGGCAGTCCCACCCATCGCCGGTGCGCCGCCCGGCCGGGCGGCGCACCGGGCTCGCGGTCATGCTGGCGTTGCTGGTGCTGGCCTTGGCCGCCATGGCGGGTGTGGTGATCGACCAGCTCGCGGCCGGCATGCCAGCGCCGGCTGCGACCACCCGGTTGGGGTTCGCCCCCGGCGCCGGCTCCGGCCAAGGCACGCTGGGCGGATGGTCCTCGTGATCGGTACCGCCGAGCAGGCAACCCGGGTGAGCGGATCCGCGTCGTCACCACGGCGGCCGTCCGCCTGCGGGGCGTCGTTGGTCGTGCTGCCATCGGGCCCCGGGTCGCGGGGATGGTCGCCAGCGGCGAGCCGGGACGGATCGGCCGGTTGTCGCGCGGCATCATCACAACGGATCAAGGGCTCGGTCAGCACCTGCGGTGTTCACGAAGGACGGCAATGACGGCACACCTTTTCGGCGATCGCTACCAGGTCGGGGACACTCTCGGCTTCGGCGGTATGTCCGAGGTGCACCGTGGCCGTGACCTGCGCCTGGGTCGGGATGTGGCAGTGAAGGTGCTGCGCGCCGACCTGGCGCGAGACCCGTCGTTCCAGGCGCGGTTCCGGCGGGAGGCGCAAAACGCCGCGTCGTTGAATCATCCGGCGATCGTGGCGGTCTACGACACCGGTGAGACGGCCGGGGAGACCGGCCCGGTGCCGTACATCGTCATGGAGTTCGTCGACGGCGACACTCTCCGGGACGTGCTCAGACGGGAGGGACCGATGCCGCCGCGGCGGGCGATGGAGATCGTCGCCGACGTGTGCGCGGCGCTGGATTTCTCGCACCGGCACGGGATCGTGCATCGGGACGTCAAACCCGCGAACATCATGTTGAACCGGGCCGGCGCGGTGAAGGTGATGGACTTCGGCATCGCCCGTGCCGTGTCGGACGGCCAGGCCACCATGACGGCGACCTCCGCGGTGATCGGGACGGCGCAGTACCTCTCGCCGGAGCAGGCTCGGGGTGAATCCGTGGACGCCCGATCGGATGTGTATGCGACCGGGTGCGTGTTGTACGAGTTGTTGACCGGGCAGCCGCCGTTCACCGGTGATTCGCCGGTGGCGATCGCCTACCAGCACGTGCGGGAGGCTCCCCGACCGCCCAGCGAGGCGCAGCCAGGACTGCCCAAGGAACTCGACGCGATCGTGTTGAAGGCGCTGAACAAGAACCCGCTCAACCGCTACCAGACGGCCGCGGAGATGCGATCGGACCTGGTACGGGCGTTGTCCGGGCAGGCGGTGCAGGCCACCCCGCTGATGTCCGACGACGAGCGGACCGAGTTGATGCGGGCGGCGCCGACGCGGGTGGCTGGTGGTTCACCGCCGTTGCTGGCCCCCCCGGTAGGGTCGGTGCCGGACGGGGACTGGGAACCGGAGGAGACCGACCGGTCCAAGCGGGTGTGGGGTTTCGTCGGCATCGGCGTGCTGTGCGTGGCGTTGCTGGCCGGGGCGATCTGGCTGACCCTGCGGGTGATCAGCGCGCCGCCGCCGCCGGCGCTGGTCGCGGTGCCGGACCTGTCCGGGATGTCGCTGGAGGAGGCCACCGCCAAACTTCGGGACAGCCGGTTGACCCTGGGCACGGTGACGCCCACCGAGTCCAGCGACCAGGACAAGGACAAGATCGTCAATCAGCGTCCGTCCAGCCAGACCCAGGTCGCCCAGGATTCCCCGGTCAACCTGGAGATCGGCAAGGGCGTCAGCCTGGTGGCCGTGCCCAACGTCGTCAGCTACACCCCGGACGCCGCCAAGAAGGCGCTGAACGACGCCAACCTGCAGTACCAGGAGGTTCCGCAATCCTCCGCCGACGCCGACAAGGGCAAGGCACTGGCCCAGGACCCCGCGGCGCAGACGCAGGTGGCGCCCGGCTCGACGGTCAAGGTCACCATCGGCACCGGCCTGGAAACCGTGCAGGTACCCGATGGCATCGTGGGCCAGAGCCTGGACGATGCCACCGCGGCCCTGGCGGCGGTCAAGCTGCAGGTGGTGTCCCAGGAGGCCGACGGGACCGAACCGGCCAACCAGGTGACGGGCATCGACCCGGCCGCGGGGACCAGGGTGCAGGAGGGCACCACGATCACCCTGACGGTGTCGAACAACAGCCTGATGGTCATGCCCAACCTGCAGAACAGCACGCCCGACGAAGCCGTTGCCATCCTGCAGCACAAGGGCTGGTCAGGCGCCGCCGACAGCCTGAGCAGATCGACGAAGGTCACCACCAACCCCGGTCTGGTCGGCGCCATACTCTCCCAGTCCCCCGCGCAGGGCACAGTCGTCCCGAAGGCCGGGACAGCGGTGAGGGTCGTCGTCGGAGAGGCCGGCACGATCACCATCCCCGACGTCGTCGGCAAGACCGAGGCCGACGCGCGGGCCGCGATGAACGGGATCCCGAACATCACCTGGGGTGTCGCCGGCGACACTCCGCCCGGCAAGGCGGGCACCGTCCAGGGGCAGACCGCCGCCGGCGCGGTGCCGGCCGGTACCGCGGTCACGGTGAACGTCTACGGACCGGAGGCGGCGCCCGCGCCGGCGCCCGGAACGACCGCGCCCGGAACGACCGCGCCCGGAACGACCGCAGCCGGAACGACCGCGACCGGAACGCCTGCGACCGGAACGCCTGCGACCGGAACGCCTGCGACCCCACCCGCCAGCCCACCGGCCACTAGCGGGTAACGCGTTCCGCCGCTGTCCGGCCGGGCGCAGATTCACCTGGTAGGTCCAAAGGGAACTCACCGATTCCACACGTCCGAAGGTGACTCTGACACCCATGAGCCAGGACATGCCCCCACGCCCCGACAGCGATCGGTCCATGGGAACTGCCGGACCCCCCGATCCAGCTGAATCGGGGGGTCCCGCCCGTACCGGTCCGCCACCCGTGACCCAGCCCGGATACGCCGCGCCCTCACCGTCGGACCAACCGACCGCCGTGCCGGGCTCGACCGGCTACCCGGGCTCGACCGCACGCCCCGGCACCGGGTGGAGCCGGCAGATGGATTCGGACACCGGCCCGGTCCCCGGCCGGCCCGCGCAGACCGACCAGGACTGGTGGCGTCCGCGGCCCAGTGGGGCGTGGTCCGCTCCCACCTGGGGCGACAACACGCCGCTGTCCGGCGGGTCGCCCTATGATCCGAACCGGCAGACCGGAACCACGCACACCCAGGCCTGGTCCGGCGGGGGTTCGGCCAGCGGCTACAGCCCGTACCAACCGCAGAGCTACGGCCCGGTCACCGGCAGCGCGACAGCCGGGAGGAACGGATCGGTCACCACCGTGAAGACCCATCGCGGCACGATCCTGGTCGCCACCGCGGCGACCGTGGCGCTGCTCGCAGGTTTCGGCGGTGGCTTCCTCGGCGGTCACCTGGCCTCGAATTCGAGCTCGGCGGACAGCTCGCTCACCCGGATCGGCACGTCCGCCCCCGTTTCGGACAACCACGTCGCCGCCCCGGCCGGATCGGTGCAGGAAGTCGCGACGAAGGTGCTGCCGTCCACCGTCTCCGTGCTGGCCAGCTCCTCCAGCAGCGGTGGCGAGGGGTCAGGCATCATCCTCACGGACGACGGCCTGATCCTGACCAACAATCACGTCGTCGAGGGCGCCACCGATCTGCAGGTGCAGTTCAACGACGGCACCGCGGCAGCAGCCGAAGTGGTCGGCAAGACCGCGACCGACGACCTCGCGGTGATCAAGGCGCAAGGCGTTTCCGGACTCACCCCGGCCACCCTCGGCACATCCGGCAACCTGCAGGTAGGACAGCCGGTGGTGGCCATCGGTTCGCCACTGGGACTGTCCGCGACCGTGACATCCGGCATCGTCTCGGCGCTCAACCGCCCGGTGCGGACGTCCTCCTCCCAGCAGACCCAGTCCGGCGCGTCCGGTCAGGACACCGTGATGAACGCGGTCCAGACCGACGCCGCCATCAACCCCGGCAACTCCGGTGGCGCCTTGGTCGACATGAGCGGTGCCGTCATCGGCATCAACTCGGCGATCGCCTCGCTGTCCAGTTCCTCCGACGGCAGCCAGGCCGGTTCGATCGGCGTCGGTTTCGCCATCCCGATCGACCAGGCCAAGCGGATCGCGCAGGAGATCATCGACACCGGCAAGGCCACCCAGGCCGTGCTCGGCGCGTCGGTCAGAGACACCTCGACCGGTTCCAGCCAGATCTCCTCGGGCGCGGAACTCGCCAACATCACGCCCGGCAGCGGCGCGGAGTCCGCGGGCCTGCAGTCCGGCGACGTCGTCACCAAGGTGGGCAACCAATCGGTGGAGTCCGCGGACGCGCTGATCGCCGCGATCCGGTCCGCCCAGCCGGGCGGCAACACCGAGATCACCTACACCCGTGGCTCGGACACCGAGACCGTCACCGTCACGCTCGGCTCTGCCACCGCCAACTGAGCTCCAGCGGCACGGCGCCACGGCACTGAAGCGCCTGACGGCAACTGCCTGGGTACGACGCCCCTACGTCGTCCCGGGCAGTTCGTCGTTCTCTGCGTTCTCTGCGCCTGATGGGCTCGGTCCGTAGAGGGATCGGTAGGCGGCGCTCGCGGTGTCGGCCTGCCGGGCATCGTGCTCGACAGCCCAGCGCCGGGTCGCCCGGTCGATGGCGATGGTGGTCCAGCCGCGGCCGTCCTCGTCGCTCAGGTGGATCAGCATGGTGGAAGCGTTGTGTTCCACCCGCAGCCGGTGGAGCGGGTTGCCCTGCTCGTGCAGACCCCTGACGGCCTTGACAGCCGCGCCCGCCGACTCCGGTGCAGGTTCGTCGGCGACAAAGGATGTCCATCGGCTGCGCGGCGGAGGGCCGTCCCGCTTGTCCTTCGGCGCCGGACTCTTCCCCACGGCTGGCGCTCGACCTCAGACGGCAGTGAGCCGCAGGCGTTCCACGTCGGCCTCCAGCGTGGGAACCCGGTCGGCGGCATCCACGTCACCGCAGACCGCCAGCCAGTTCGCCAGCATCCGATGCCCGCCCTGGGTGAGCACCGATTCCGGGTGGAACTGGACGCCCTCCACGGCGTGCTCCCGGTGGCGCAGGCCCATGATCACTCCACCCTGGGTGCGGGCGGTGACCTCCAGTTCCACCGGCACCGTCCCGTCCATCACGGCCAGGGAGTGATAACGGGTCGCGGTGAACGGATCGGGAAGTCCGGCCAGCACACCGGCGCCCCCGTGGTGGACCAGCGAGGTCCGGCCGTGCAGCAACTCCCCGGCCCGGTCCACCACCGCGCCGTACACCTCGGCGATGGCCTGATGACCCAGACACACCCCGAAGATCGGCAGCCGGCCGGCGCCCCAGCGCACGATCTGTTCGCTGACGCCCGAGTCGGCCGGCGTGCCGGGGCCGGGGGACAGCAGTACGCCGTCCACGCCCAGGTCCGCGATCTCGTCTGTGGTGACAGCATCGTTGCGCCGGACGATGCAGTAAGCGCCGAGCTGCTCGAGGTACTGCACGAGGTTGAAGACGAAGGAGTCGTAGTTGTCGACGACGAGGATGGTGCTCATGCCGACCAGGGTCGCACAACCGGGTGAGCGAGGGTCCCGCATTTCGACACGCCTTGCAAACGTCAGCCGGTCGACATCCGGTCGAACGGCAGATACGGCTCCAGCCACGGGAACACCACGAAGAACAACAAGGCCACGACGGCCAGGAACAGGCCGAGGGCCTGCAGTACCCTCAGCGCGGTCGGCCCCGGCAGCCGCCGCCAGATCCACACGTACATGTCAGCTTTCCCCCAGCTCGGGCGGCAGGAACCCGGGCGCCTTGGCGTAGCTCTGCACCAGCACCCCGTGGATGATCATCCGTTCCCGGTCGGAGAACTGCGGGTTGCAGGTGGTCAGGGTGATCACCCGCTGCGCGTCGGGCGGCACCGCGGTGGAGTCGACATGCGGAACCGGTAAGACCTGCGCATAATCCGTCGGCACTGTGATCTCCCGGCCGTACACCCCTTCATAGGCCCCGGTCTGCACCCCTATGCCCACGCAGTGCGAGTGCGATGTGCTCGCCCAGGTCGCCACTTCCTCCTGCATCGGCAGCACCCGGTAGACGAACCAGTCGTCCCGGGTCTCGACGACGATCGCGTCGCAGGACGCCAGCAACGCCAGGTCGTTGAAGGGCGAGCCCTTGGACACCCGGTGTCCGGCGACCGCGAAGTTGCCCTGCTGCCCGGGCATCTGGGTGCCGTCATAGTGGCCTGGACCGATGTAGAGGTCGTCGGAGTTGGTGCCCTCGACGACGGTGAAGCGGTAGTCGGATCCGAACGCCGGGACGTACAGCTTGGCGAAGCCCTCGCCGGACAGGGTCTCGTACTGAGGCGTCCGTTGCCGCGGGTCGGTGACGAGCAGGTTGGGATCGGTCACCGCGACGGTGTCTGCGGGGCTCACCTCGGCGCTGGCCCAGACCTTGTCGACCGCCTCGGTGGCCGCCGCCTGCTTCTGACTGCCGAACAGATCGGTGACGTACACCTCGTACACCACGAACAGCAGCACCACGATCCCGAGGGTGATCAGCAGCTGGCCCACGCCGCGGATCGCCGTCCGCGTCGCGTCCCGGCCCCGGCGGTGGGGCACCGACGGTGCTGCCTGCGGTGCCCGGGATGCCGGTGCCCGATCGTCGCCAGCCGGCCGGTGATCGCTGGACAAGGGACTGCTCATCCGCCTGCCTGCCGCGCCGATGTCATCCGGATCGGCCCGTCGTAGGCCGGGAGTACGACGTCGTCCAACGCGGTGACGTCGTAGACGAGCTGGAACTTGTCGACGTACTGGCGGTAGAGCCGCACGCCAGGCTCGACATCGAGAGCGGCGGTCATCGCGTCCGCGTCACCGATCGCCGTCACCACGAACGGCGGCGAGTAGGTGCGCCCCTGCAGCAGCAGGGTGTTGCCGATACAGCGGACCGCCGAGGTGGTGAGCACCCGTTGATCCATGATCATCATCGCCTCCGCGCCACCCGCCCAGAGCGCGTTGACGACGGACTGGACGTCCTGCTGATGCACCACCAGGTCGTCCGGGTCCACACCGGCGGGATAGTTGCCGTCGGCGTCCCGGGGCGCGTCGGACAGCGCCACCCGCAGCCCCGGCCCGGCCACCGGGGTCAGTCCGGCGGCCGCCTGTAGCCCGCTTGACCGTTCCCGCGCCTGGGCGACCTGCGGAGATCGGTCGCCTGCGGCAGCCGCGTCGATCTGGTCCTGCAGTTTGACGGCGAAGGCGTCGGCGCCGGTGACCCGCTGTTCGGCCTCGTTCACGATCGCCGACAGGTCCACAGATCGAACGCTGATGTCCTCACCGGCGGAGTAGGACCGTGCGGTACCCAGCAGCAGCCCGGCGATCAGGCAGACGAAGACGACGGCGATCCGCCAGCGCGCCGCGCGCCACTCCCGGAGCCCGGACAGGCCAGGTCGCCGCACCCCGACCTCCTCCTCCGGTACCTCTTCCGTCGCCTGCATCGATCGGCCGGAAACCTCGCCGGACACCGTAGGCTAGTTGCCAGGACGTACGGGTCCGGTGATCCATCCGAACCCGTGCGCGGCGGCGGCCGGCCAACAGAAGCGCCGCGCCGCAGGTTCCCGACCCCGTTCCAGTATGCGGGGTGGTCAGCGTGGAGGGATGACGTGCCGAAATCCAAGGTCCGCAAGAAGGTGGCGAGTTCGACCGCCCGGGCATCGACCGAGGCGAACGAGGCCGCGGCGGCCGCGACCCGCGCGCATGTCGCCGCGCCGTCGTCGCCGCTGTACATCGGCATCATGCTCGGTCTGATGGTCCTCGGGCTGCTATGGCTGGTCGTCTACTACCTGTGGGGCGCGAACATCCCGTTCATCGCCGGGCTGGGCAACTGGAATTTCGCGGTCGGGTTTACCCTGATGATCGCCGGTCTGCTGATGACGATGCGCTGGCGCTGACCGCACCTTCGCCCCCGGATGTCTGGGTGGAACGACACCGGTGTGATTCATCCCCAATGTGGACAAGTGCTGTGGACTACTCCTCGCCGTTCCCCGGTCCTGGATCCCGATCGTGGGGCCCGCGGCCCATGCTGCTCGCCGCCGGGGTGCTCGCGGCGGTGGCTGTCGGCTGCTGGGGAGCGCTCAGCGCGAGTCCGCAGGAACGCCTGGCATCGGGCGCAATCTGCCTGGTATTGCTCACTCTCACATTCGCCGGCTACCGGCGGCGGCTGGTGGCAGGTCCCGGCGGGCTGCTGATCAGGGGGTTGACCGGGACGCGCACCGTGCAGTGGTGGCAGGTCCGAAGCCTGACCGAGGGCACCAATCGCAGACTGGGCGCGGGGTCCACCACCATCGAGGTGGACCTGCACGACGATGATCTGCTCATCTTCGGTCGCACCGACCTGGGAACAGATCCGACGGAGGTGCTCCCCGAGCTTCAGCGGTGGTGGTCGGTGACGCCGCGGACCGATTGGCCGGTCAATGGGCGGGAACGCAGCTGATTCCACGAGTGTCGTAGAGGCAGAACCACTCGCCGAGCTGCGCGTCTCGCAGCACCGCCAGCCCCACCAGCACCACGACCACGCCGATCGCCGTACCCCACTGCCAGGTCCTTCGCGACTCTGGCGGCGGGTAGACCATCGCGGCGCCGACGACGGCGCCGACCACCAACCCACCCAGGTGCCCCTGCCACGAGATTCCGCTGAACTGGAACGTGACGTAGATGTTCAGCGCCAGCACGATGAGCAACGGCCGCAGCTCGTAACGCAGCCGCTTGAACGTGACCAGCAGGGCGCCCATCAGGCCGTAGATGGCCCCCGAGGCACCGATGGTGGGAACGAAGGGCGCGCTGAACAACAGCACGCTGACCGACGCGCCCAGCAGACTCAACAGATAGATCAGCAGGAACCTGCCGCGGCCCAGGATCCGTTCGAGCGGGATTCCCAGGATGTACAGCGAGATCATGTTGGTCGCGATGTGGATGAGGTTGGCGTGCAGGAAGCCGGCGGTCAGCAGCCGCCAGTACTCCCCGGAGGACACCTCGATCGGGATCAGCGCCCCGCGTTGGTAGAGGCCGGAATCGGACAGGTCCATCGCAGAGCGGGCCTGCACCGCGGTCGCCAGGAAGGCCACCAGGTTCAGGCCGATGAGCACCATCGACACCACCGGCCGCTGGCCGAGCCGGGAGCCGGCGACCGTCCGGGGTGGGCGATAGTTGGCCTGTGCCTCGGCCACGCATGCCCGGCAGTGGAACCCGACGCTCGCCGGGGTCAGGCATTCCGGACACGCCGGACGGCCGCAGCGGGTACAGGCCAACGCGGTCCCGCGGTCCGGGTGCCAGGTGCACACGTGGGTCTGCGACGCCGGCAGCCCGGCCGGGCCGCCGGTCGGATATCGGGGAGGCGTGGTCACCGGGCTGGTCTCTTGTCGGGCGGTCTGCTCGTCCGGAATCGGCCGACGAGCGTCAGGCCGACGGCGCGGCTGGGGTCGACTCGTCCTCGATGGTGATCGAGTTGATCACCACGTCGTCCGACGGGCGGTCGAACCGGTCCACCGAGGTGGCGGCGACGGCATCGACCACGTCACGCGAAGCCTGATCCGCGACCTTGCCGAAGATGGTGTGCTTGAACGTCAGGTGCGGCTGCGGGCCGACCGTGATGAAGAACTGCGATCCGTTGGTCCCCGGTCCCGCGTTGGCCATCGCGAGCAGGTACGGCTTGGTGAAGGCCAGCTCGGGGTGGAACTCGTCGGCGAAGGTGTAGCCGGGCCCACCACGGCCGGTACCGGTCGGGTCGCCGCCCTGGATCATGAACCCGGAGATCACCCGGTGAAAGATCGCGCCGTCGTAGAACGGCCCCTGGGTTTCCCCGGTCGGGTTCTTGGTCGTGTATTTGGCGGTGCCACGGGCCAGGCCGACGAAGTTGTTCACTGTCTTCGGGGCGTGGTTGGGCAGCAGCTCGATCCGGATGTCGCCGCGATTGGTGTGCAGGGTCGCGTAGAGGGTGCTCACGAGGCACCATCCTGCCACGGCGCACTGTGCCGGCCCTGCCTGTGGCCGTCCATGGCCGTCTGCGGCTCTCGGTGGCCGTCTGCGGCTCTCGGTGGCCGTCTGCGGCGATCTGGAGCTGTCCGTCGCTAGAGGCCGAGCTTCGCCACTGTCTTGATCACCATCTGCCGGCCCTTGATCGACTGCAGCTGGTTGGACTCGGCAACGATGGCGATCGGGCCCTTGGAGACGGCGTAGACGGACTTGTCGACGGTCACCATGGCGCCTCCCGTCCAGCCCGGAGGTTGGTTCGCCGGGTCCGAGCTGCCGATCGGTACGTCGTCGTCGACCGCCGCCGTCGCGGATTCCGCGGTGTCAGCCTGGATCACCCGTACCGAGGCCAGCCAGCCGCCGTCCGACCGGCTGAACACGCAGATCGGGTACGGCGACACCTCGACGATCTGGGTCTGACCGGTGTGCTGACCGTTGATGTCGGCCACGTCGGCGTCGGACAGGTAGGGGCAGTCCGCGGGCACCGCTGCGGGTTCGTCCGTGGCCGGCGGCGGCGCGGCGGTTCGGGCGCTGCTGAACACGGACGTCATGGTGGTCGGCAACAGCGAAGTGGTGGTTCCGATCGGCACGGTCTGGGTGGCCGGCGTCGTCGACCCGTCGCCGCTGCCGCCGGCGGCGGAGCATCCGGCGAGCACCGCCGCCACGACAGCGAGACCACCGATGAGGGCGAAGAGACGCTCGGCTCGAGCCATCGCACCTCCCCGCCCATGGGTGTCGCCCTCGCACACCCGCAGCTCCGCGATCATCGAGGCCGATCCGCAGCGCTCCCACCATCATCGACGTCATAGTGGTGCAATCCGATCAGGACACCCGCTGGATCGGTGACGTAACAGCGGGAGCCCATGCCCGGCATGGTGAACGGCGCCACCACCACGGCGCCACCGTGGTCGGTCACGGACGTCGCTGCTGCGGCGAGATCGGGCACCCGGATGACCGGGATGCACCGCGGTTGACCGTCCAGGGACCCCAGTAGCCCGGTGTCGACACCGGGTGCATCACCGTGCGGGGCGACCAGGTGGTCCGCGGCGGAGAACGGCTGCGGCTGCCAACCGAAAACGGCCGACATGAAGGCGACCGACCGCGTCAGGTTCGGGCTGTTGATCTCGACGTAGCTCACCGGCTGGGTCATGGTCGCTCCCTGACTCGATGCTCACGATCCGGCAGCCGCAACGTGGGGGCGGACTCCCACGTTCGGAGCAGCCCGCCGAACCAGTCCTGCGCGAGGTAGAGCCGCGCCGGGCGGATCTCGTGCCAGCGTTGCCGACCGGCCTGGGTGGTGGTGATCAGACCGGCGTCGATCAGCACGGCCAGATGTTGGGAACCCGCTGGCCTGCTCATCGTCAGCAGTTCGGCCAACTGCCCGCTGGTCGCGGGACCGTAGGACAGCCGCTGCAGCTGCGCGCGTCGCGACGGATCGGCCAGTGCCCGCAGGGTCGTACTCAGTTCGTCGGCCACTACCGGCGCCTTTCCGTGAGTCATTGCTGACACATTAAATCAGTAAGTCCTGACTTACGCAGGTGGGATCGCCGGCGCTCCGCCGGACGACCGGCTCTCTCGGGTACCCTCGGCCAGACGAACTCATCGTCAAACCCAGCGCGCCAGGCGTCGGGCACGCCATCCGCGGAGAGAGACACCATGGTCGCCACGCAGCGCCGCAACACGACGCAGCGGGCCACCATCCTGCAGGTGCTGGCCGGCACGGATGAGTTCGTTTCCGCCCAGGATCTGCACAACGCGCTGCGCTCGTCGGGTTCCACCATTGGACTGGCGACCGTGTACCGGGCACTGCAGGACATGGCCGGCGGCGGCGACCTGGACACCGTCCGTAACCATTCCGGCGAGATCCTCTACCGGCAGTGTGAGCAGCCGAAGCACCATCACCATCTGGTCTGCCGGCAGTGCGGCAGAACCCAGGAGGTCGAGGCCCCCGAGGTGGAACAATGGGCCCGGACCGTTGCCGCGCAGCACGGCTACACCGACATCGACCATGAGCTGGAACTCTTCGGGCTCTGCGCCCAGTGCTCCGCTCCCGCGGACTGAGCCCGACTGCTGGCAGGTGTCAGGCCGGCAGCGACGGTTCGTCCGGAGCCGACGGGCTGAGCGTGGTGGCCACCAGCGCCGGAGAGTTGGACACCCGGGCTTCCAGATCGCGCATTCGCGCGGCCAGGTGGGGTTCGGCATCGTCTCCGGACAAATCCACATCAGCTACAGCTGGGCCGGCGGGACCGCTTGTTGGCGACGATCAGAAGGATCTCGTTGCCCGTGTCCTCCCAGGAGCGGGCGGCCTCGGCGACCAAGGAGGCGGAACCGGTCAGCATCGCGGCGATCGACTTCGCCACCGCGATCAGGAGATTCGCGACGAACGCGACCAGCACCGTCAGCGTGCTCTCGGTGTCCGTCGGCGAACCGATCGGCACGATGGCGTCCGGCGCTCCGCCCGGGCTGGGGGGCCGACAGGGCGAAGAGTCCGGCGCGATCCGCTCCGCAGGCATGGGGGCATGGTGACACGGAGCATCTGCCGCGATGCAGGCGGTGTTCCGGTGTCAGCGCGGCGAAAGGAGGCTCGCGGTGAAGCGCAGTGCTGGCACGGTGCTGTATCGGGTCGAGGACGGCGTCCTGCAGGTCATGCTGGTGCACATGGGCGGACCGTTCTGGGCCCGCAAGGACGAGCACGCCTGGTCGATTCCCAAGGGTGAGTACGCCGAGGGTGAGGATGCGCACTCGGTGGCCGCCCGGGAGTTCGCGGAGGAGTTGGGTTCGCCGCTCCCCGACGGCCCGGAGAGCTACCTGGGCGAGACCCGGCAGAGCGGAAAGGCGGTGGCGGCGTTCGCGCGTCGGGCGGACTTCGACGCGGCCGGTGCCACCAGCAACACCTTCGAGATGGAGTGGCCCCCCCGATCCGGGCGGATGCAGTCGTTCCCTGAAGTGGACCGCGCCGAGTGGTTCGACGTCACCACCGCCAGGGCAAAACTCGTCAGGGGACAAGCAGTCTTCCTGGACCGTCTCATTGCGCTGAACCGACGCGCGGCCCCAGGCGACGCACACCCGTGAGTTGATGCTCCCACCGCCGTCCGGCGTTGCCTGACGCGACACGCATCGTGCTGAACACGTTGGACCTGGACGACTTCGTGTTCCGGCGCTGCAGGCCGGGGCGGCCGGGTTCCTGTGACGGGCCCCCCGCCACGCGATCTCATCCAGGCGGTCCTGGTGGTGGCCGCAGGCGACGCGATGCTCTCCCGGGCGTCACCAGGCGGCTGATCACCCACTTCGCGGACGATCCGCGGGCCGAGCACCGGCGGCGCGCGCAGGCTCGGCTGGCCGCACCGATCGCGAGCGCGAGGTTCTCGCCGAGGTGGGAAAGGGCCTGTCCAACAACGATATCGGCGCGTGGCTGTATGTGATCTGAGCGAGGCGACCGTGCAGGCGCGCGTGTCACGCCTGCTGATCAAGCTGGACACGGCCAACCGGGTGCAGGTCGCGATCCTGGCGCACGAGGCCGGGCTGTTGGACTGACCCGCCCTGATATCAGCCCAGATTCGTCAGCGACCGGTCCAGTCGCCCGACACCCGGCCCACGGGTTCG
This sequence comes from Nakamurella sp., assembly GCA_017882715.1. Taxonomy (GTDB): domain Bacteria; phylum Actinomycetota; class Actinomycetes; order Mycobacteriales; family Nakamurellaceae; genus Nakamurella. The sequence goes on from JADGOY010000010.1 coordinate 17,568, forward strand.
ACCTGATCGAGCCACTGCCGCACCGAGTCGCTGTGCTGGCCCAGGGTCGGTGGCGCACGGTGGCCGGTCGGCGGGTGCTCGTCGAACCGCAACGGCGGGCCCGGCAGATTGATATTCCCGAGCGTCGAATGATCGACCTCGAGCACCAGTCCCTGGGAGCGGGTCTGATCCCACTCGTAGACCCGGTCCAGGGTGCGCACCTCGCCGGCCGGGATCCCGGCCTTGTCCAGGTCGAGCAGCAGGTCGGCGACGTCACGGTCGGCGAAGGCATCGTTGATCAGCTCGATCAGCGCCTGCCGGTGCTTCACCCTGGCGGCGTTGTCGGCGAACAGCGGGTCGGCCGGGTCGATGCCCACCACCGGCGCGAACGCCCGCCACAGTCCCTCGCTGCCAACCGCGACCTGCATGATCGCGTCGCGGCAGCGGAAGGACCCGTAGGGCGCAAGCGAGGGATGGTGATTGCCCTGGGCTTGCGGGACCTCGCCGGCCACGGTGTAGCGGGTGCCCTGGAACGCGTGCACGCCCACGATGGCGGCCAGCAGGCTGGTACGGACCACCCCGCCGCGGCCGGTCTGCTCGCGCTCGTACAGAGCGGATACGACTCCGTAGGCGCCGTACATCCCGGCGAGCAGGTCGCCGATGGGCACCCCGATCCGGGTCGGTTCTTCGGGGGACGGCCCGGTCAGGCTCATCAGGCCCGCCTCCCCCTGGGCGATCTGGTCGTAGCCGGCACGACCGCCCTGCGGCCCGTCATGCCCGAAACCGGAGATCGACAGCACCACCAGACGAGGATTGAGCCCGTGCAGCCGCTCGGTGGAAAAACCCCGACGGTCGAGCACGCCGGGTCGGAAGTTCTCCACCAGCACGTCGGAGACCTGGACCAACCGGGTCAGGGTCGATCGCCCGTCGTCACTCTCGAGGTCGAGGACGATCGACTCCTTGTTCCGATTGCACGCCAGGAAGTACGTCGACTCGCGGGCGTCCTCGGGTCCGACGAACGGCGGACCCCAGCCTCGGGTGTCGTCACCGGTACCCGGCGATTCGACCTTGATCACCCGGGCGCCAAGGTCGCCGAGCATCATCGCGGCGTGCGGCCCGGCCAGCGCCCTCGACAGATCGACGACCGTCACGCCGTGCAGTGGACCACGCATCCAGACCTCCAAGGCGTCGGCGTACATGCTCTGTTTGCCCAAACTAGCGACCGAAGACATGCCTGTCCCTCGGGACCGGGGGGCTAACCCCACTGCCGGTCTCCGCGATCCGCTCTACCGTTCGGCATAGGACAACCGAGAGGACATCCTGTGGCCATGACAACGACGCCCACACGGACAAGAATGGTGACGCCCAGAACCGTGCTCCTGGTTCCGGCACTCGCCGGACTGGCGGCGCTGCTGGCGGGCTGCGGCGTGCTGGGCGATGCGGGGCCGCAGACCACCACCCAGCGGACGATCCAGGGCGTCACCGCGGTCGAACTGCACACCAGCGGCGACCTGACCATCACCGTCGGCGAGTCGCAGGGTTTGACCATCACGGCGGGCGCCAACCAACTCGACTACCTGACCACCGAGGTGGACAACGGCACGTTGATGCTGGACAGCAAATCCAACATGCCCTCCGGCGGGCCCATCTCCTATGCGCTGGTCGTCCCGTCCATCAACAGCCTGGTGGTCAGTGGGTCGGGCAATGCGACCGGCGACGGGGTCGCCAAGGGCGACTTTCAGGTCACCGTGTCAGGGTCCGGCAATGCCAACCTGACCGGTCTGGATGTCCCATCGGTGGCGGTGGATATGTCCGGGTCCGGCAACCTGACGCTCGCCGGGCGCGCCGATGCCCAGCAGGTCGACGTCCACGGTTCCGGCGACTACGACGGGAAAGGCCTGACCAGCGCCGACGCCGGCGTCCAGGTGAGCGGATCGGGCAGCGCCGGCGTCAACGTCTCCGCGCGGCTGACCGCATCGATCAGCGGTAGTGGCGACATCAACTACTCCGGTTCACCCAGCCAGGTGGAGAAGTCGGTGACGGGGAGCGGCTCGATCAACGGGAGCTGACGGGATCTGTCGACAGCCCAGCGCAGGTAGATCATCCGGTCCGGCGCCACCGGGCGCCCTGCCTGCAGTGCCAACGCCGCCAGCAACGCTCGCGGCTTGGGCGCGCACAGGTCGATCGTGACGTTCTCGCGGCTGACGAGCAGCGGCCCGAGCACAGCGACCTGCATGCCTCGTACGGTAGTGATCACGCCCGGTCTCGGTACCGGGGTTTCGGGAGCTCTGGTGGCGGGTCGGCGATGGGTGGTGATCGCCACACAATGCATCGGTGGTCTGGCGGAAGAGGGGTCGAAAGCCCATTTCACCACCGAAACGACGTCGGAACTGCGCTCGGTGACCATTTGCGATCCCCACCGACAGGTTCAGCCGTCCGCCACCAGAGTGGCGTAACCCGGGGCGACGCACCGCGCTCGTACACTGGAGATGCTGGATCGATCCAGACCTGCACGGACCGGTATTGATCGGTTCAGCCCCCCTCGCCCCGGCGTTCGGCCGGGGCGGTCCAGGGGCGACGAGGCCCCGCTCCAACTATCAGAGCGGACATTCCGCCATGGACTCAACCGAGAAGGACACCATCAACACTCACGATCACTTCGAGGCCGGCACACCGGCCGGCGGCGACGTCGGCCCGACCTTCCTGCACGACACCAATGCGACAGCGATGAGCGACCGACTGCGCCAACTCTGGCAAGCGGGCACGCACGACATCACCATCACCTTCAGCGACGGCGCCCCGCTGCGGCCACCGCCCCCCGGTCACACCGACCGGTAGTGCCGAGCGGGCCGTGCGCTCCCGCGGCACACCCGCACCCGAACGTCGCCGAAACCACCGTCACCACCGACTTCAAGGAGCCACACATGAATTCCATCCGTGACATGCACAAGGCGGCGTCAGGACTCGTCGTCACCGTTGGCACGCTGGTGCTCGTCGCGGCCGGTCCCGACGTCGCCGCACTGATCGTCGTCTGAACCGGTCCGACTTCCACACCAGGACGATGGACCGGCAGGCGTGCGACCGGGAGTTCGACACGATCGTTTCCGCGCTCGAACCGTCGCCCGGCCCACGATCCGAGGAAGGGAGTTCGGACCACGCGCAGGACATCCGGCGCATCGTGAGCGTGCTGTTCTGCAGCATGGAATCGATCCGTCGATCGTGGCGTTCGCCGTCCGGCGAACCGCGTTGCACTGGGGTCAGGACGAGGACGCCGTCGATGTCGCGGTCACCGCTTTCCTGCTGGCCGGCGCGACCCGCGTGATGGCCGAACTCCGTCCGCTGGAAGAGGTCCAGTCTGGAAGAGGTCCAGTGGTGAACGGCCCGGTCGTCGGCATCCGCTGACGCCCGGGCGTGCCTCGGGCGCGGGCCAGGCCGCCGCGAGGCTCAGTGCCCCATTTCTGCTGCGGTTGCCTGGATCCGCGCCAGCCGCTGCGGACTCGGCCAGCGCACCTTGGTCGCCCAGCCCACCTTTTCCAGCAACCAGATGATCCTGGCCGAGATGTCGATCTGCCCACGCAGCACCCCGTGCCGTGCACAGGTGGGGTCGGCGTGATGCAAGTTGTGCCAGGACTCGCCGAAGCTCAGGATCGCCAACGGCCAGAAGTTGGCCGACCGGTCCCTGGCGGCGAACGGCCGCTCGCCGATCATGTGGCAGATCGAGTTGACCGACCAGGTCACGTGGTGCAGCAACGCCACCCGCACCAGCGAAGCCCAGAAGAACGCGGTCACCGCGCCCCACCACGACCAGGTGACCAGGCCTCCGATGAGTGCGGGGCCCGCGAGCGTCACCGCCGTGCAGGCAATGAAGTGCGAGTTCACCCGGGCGACATCCCGGTCGGCGAGCAGGTCGGGCGCAAACCGTTCCTGGTTGGTCATGTCCCGCTCGAAGAGCCAGCCCATGTGGGCGTGCCAGAACCCCTTGGCCACGGCCGCCATCGAGGTGCCGTACAGCCACGGTGAATGCGGGTCGCCCTCTCGGTCGGAGAAGGCATGGTGCCGACGGTGGTCGGCCACCCAGATGATCACCGGGCCCTGCATGGCCATCTGACCGAGAGCAGCGAGCGTGACCCGCAGTCCGCGGACGGCGGTGAACGCCCCGTGGGTGAAGTAGCGATGGAATCCGACCGTGATGGCTGCGCCGGTCACTACGTAGAACGCGGCCCCGATGATGACATCGGTCCAGGTCAGGCCCCATCCCCAGGCAAAGGGCACCGCCGCCAGCAGGGCCACCAGCGGGACGACCGAGAAGAAGTACACGGTGAACTGCGAGAAGGAATCGCGACGGCCGGTGGTGAGCGGCTTGGGGCCGGCGGCGGGTGGCGACGCGACGGGACGTGTTGGAGTGGATCGGGTACGTGCGGTTGACATCAGTGGGTTCCAGACAGAGGACGGACCTCGGGAGATGTCTGGGCGGCGAGTGGGACTCGCGGAGTCGCGGCCCGGGAAGGCGGCGGCACCGGCCCCAGGCCGGCTGTCGGTGTCAGCATGGTCCAGAGAACCCGAGGATGTTCACGCTGTCAACAATGCCGAGGCTGTCAACCCTGCGGGCGCGCCCCGTTCCGGCCGCGCCGCGTCGCTGCCGTACCTTCACCCGCATGGCCACCCTGGTGTCGTTTCACGCTCATCCCGACGACGAGTGCATCACTTGTGGGGGGGTGATGCGCAAGGCGTCGGACGAGGGTCACCGCGTCGTTCTGGTGGCGGCCACCCGTGGCGAACACGGCGAGGTCGAGCCCGGGTTCCTTGACGAAGGGGAACAGCTCTGGCGTCGCCGGGTGACCGAAACCTATGCAGCTGCCGGCATTCTCGGCGCTCATCGGACGGAGTTCCTGGGATATGTGGATTCCGGGATGATGGGTACGCCGTCCAATGATGCGCCGGATTCCTTCTGGCAGGCGCCGATCGAGCAGGCGGCAGAGAAGCTCGCCGGCGTCCTCCGGGAGGAGAACGCCGACGTCCTGACCGTCTACGACGACCACGGGGGCTACGGCCATCCCGACCACATCCAGGTGCACCGAGTCGGGATGCGCGCCGCCGAGTTGGCCGGCACCGCACGCGTCTATCAACAGACGACGAATCGCGACCACCTCAAACGCGGCATCGCGGTCTTCCGCGCGCAGGCCCGTGCCGCGGGGATCGCCGACTCGCCCAGGCCCGACCCTGGGTTTGTGGAGACGTTGGGGACACCGGAATCGCAGATCACCTGCGCCGTCGACGTCTCGGCCTATGTCGACCACAAACGCAGGGCCATGCGGGCCCACGCCAGCCAGATCAGCGAGCAGTCCATGTGGCTGACGATGCCGGACCAGGCGTTCCTCTACTCGTTCGGCACCGAGTGGTTCATCAGGGACGGTCAAGGACCGGGGATCACCGAGACGGACCTGATGGCCGGACTCTGATCACTGCTGGTGACCCGGGCGCCCGGGCTCGGTGGGCCCTACGACGTGAACCGGCGCTTGACCCAGCGCTCGAACCGCTGCGCATCAGCGGGTTCCCGCAGCCCCGACGAAGGTGGGCCGCCCACCGTCGACGCTGTGGGCGGGCCCCGAGCGGATCGGCCGCGGCGCGCGATCCGGAGTGCATCCGGTGCAGGGCACCGTGCGCACCGAACCGGTCAGTCTGAAACCCGGCTTCACCTCGGAACACGAAACCGGCGACTTCGGGTACGCGATGGACCTCGGCCTACCGATACCGGGGAAAACGGCGTTCGGCCTCGATCCGGAGATCAAACGGGAATGCGTATGGATGGGGCCGACCCTGCGACCCTCGGCCACGCTCGCCGACCGGCACGGCCCGGTTGTGCGCCTACGGGACGGCTCAGGGGCGTGGGTCACCCACCAGTACGGACTCGAGCGGTTCGACAGCATGCTGAGCCACGCCGCGGGCGCTGCCGACGCACCCGAGCTGATGACCCTACGGGAACGGATCCGGGCCTGGCGGTTCTACGACCATTTTCGCACCGACATCGCTGCACCGGCCCGGGTACCCCAGGTGGGCACCTTCACCCCGGCTCTCACCCACGACGGCGCGGACCTGCCGGCCGCACTGCAGACCATCAGGGAGATCGGGGATTCCGCCGGCCTCGATCACGCCGTCACCCGTGCGTTTCCCGGCAGCCAGGTCGAGATCGCGGTCACCGGAGGGCGTTTCGAGCTCAACTTGCGTCAGCCCGGCCTGCTCCGGCCGTTGACCGCCGTCGAGCTCTCCGAGGGAACGCTGCGGTACCTGCTCCTGGTCGCCGCCCGGCTCACACCGCGGCCACCGGAACTCCTGATGATCAACGAACCGGAAACCAGCCTGCATCCCGACCTGCTCCATGCGCTGCCGAATTGATCGTGACCGCTGCCGGCGCCGCGCAGATCGTCACCGTGTCGCACTCACGGCGGCTGGTGGACGATCTGCGCGAACATGCCGAACAGTCCGGCGTTGACCATCAGGCTGTCGAATTGACCACGGAGTTCGGCCAGACCGCCATGGTGGGTCAGCGGCTCCTGGACGAGCCGTCGTGGCATTGGCCGTCGCGCTGACCCGGGACGTCTGAACGCGGACCGTCAGGCGGGGACCCAGTTCATCTCGTCCGGATCGGGGCCGGTCCGCTCGTCCCGGTTCAAACCGGTGATGAGCGACACGTCGGTGTCGGTCAGTTCGAAATCGAAGATCTCGACGTTCTCCAGCATGCGGCCCCGCTTCAGCGACTTCGGGAACACGATGTTCCCAGCTGGATGTGCCAGCGGAGCACGATCTGCGCCGACGTCTTGCCGCAACTGCTGGCCAGGTCGTTGATCGTCGGGTCTTCCAGGACGCGCCCTGCGCGATCTGGGACAGTGCCTCGGTCGCGATGCCGTGCTCGGCGTCGAACGCCGGCAGGTCGTCCTGGGTCAGGTACGGATGAAGCTCGATCTGGTTGACCGCGGGGATCTTGACAGACATAGTCCGGCCAAGACGGTCCCCCCATCCGCCGCCCCGCCGCGCGCCGAGACAACCCCCGGGGCTGACTGAGCCGACTTGACCATCGGTCAGCTTGCCCCGCAGTCGGGCCGGCACATCCGCTGGCCGACGGCGTCCAGGAAGATCTCGCCGATGTTGTTGGGATCGAGCGAGACGTAGGTCGATCCACCCGTGGCGGTGCTGATCTGGGTCAACGCGTCCACGTCGCTGTCCGGTCCGAAACCGATCGAGATCACCGTGACCGGACGCTGCGGGTCCGCCTCGTTCTTCAGGGTGGTCAGCAGGGTCGGCAGGCCGATGGTGTTCGCGTCGTCGTTCATCCCGTCGGAAAGGATCAGCACCGTGTTCACCCGGTTCGGGTCCCAGCTGGCGCGCATCGCCCGGACGGCGGCCAGCGTGGTGTCATACAGGCCGGTGCCGCCGTCCGGGATGGCCTGGGTCGCGTCCAGCGCCTGTCCGAGTTTCTGCTGACCGGTGACGCCGTCCGGACCCGGAGCGAGTGTGCCGACCGGGACGAGTTCGCGATAGTCGGTGGACGGGGTCAGGTTGGTCGAGAACACCCACAGACCGAGTTCGCTGTCGGGCGGGTAGAGCCCGAGGCCGCGCTTGGCTGCGCCCTTCGCGAGTTCGATCCGGGACTTTCCACCGGAACCGGGGACCTCCGCCTGCATCGAGCCGGAGATGTCCAGGATGGCGAGCAGCCGGGACGGTTCGTTGCTCAACTCGACGTCGCGGATCGCACTCTCGACGTCTGCGGCGTCGGACAGCGCCACACCGACCGCAGCCTGTGGATTGATGCCGGCGTCACCGGACAGCGCCGGACCGGCGGCTCCTGCCGGGTCCCGGAAGCCGGCGGCCTGGACGGCGGCCTTGCCGTCCGGACCGAGCAACGAGCCCAGCAACTCGTCGGCGGCGGCTGATGATGACGATGACGATGCCAAAGCGACGAACGGGTAGTTCAGGTTGGTGCCGGCAGAGGGATACACGGCCACCGCCGGAGCCGCGCCGGTCTCCTTGTTGTGGGCCCAGACGGCCTGCTCGGTGACCGGCAACGCCGTCCCCGGATCACTGCCGATCCGGGCCAGCAACTCTTCACCCGAGGTGGGCAGGTTCGCCGGGCTGGAGCGCAATCCCCAGGTCAGCGCCGCGCGCGCATCGGATTGACCGGCCACAGTGGATTGCAGGGCGAGGATGCCACCGACCGCATCGGCGGACTGTCTCGGCGCCGGCAGGCCCATCCGCACCGGGGTGGTGGTCAGGCGCGTGCTCAGCAAGGAATTGACGGTGACCGGACCTGCCGCGGACAACTGCTGGACCGTCGGCGCCGCCAGCGCGTACACCACGGGGCTGGCGGCCACCGAGGGTGAACCGGCGGGAACGGGAACACCCTCGCCGCCGGCCCAGGTCACCCAGACCGATGAGTCAGGAATCCACACGTCGGGATGGGTGGCGCCGGCGGCCGTCCACTGCGATGCGAACTTCGCCGGGTCGACCGGTGTGACCGTCACCTGGCAATCCTTGGCCTGCGCAGCGATCGTGCCGACAGCATCGGCGATGTCCGGCGCGGCAGCGACGGTCAGCGCGCAGTCAGACGAGGAGGCATTCCCCGCAGCTCGAGCCCCGGATGCGTCTCCCGCGGCACCGCTGGGCCCGCCGACGGCCGCGTCCTGGCTGCTCGATCCCGACCGCACGATGACGGTCACCACGCCGACGACCGCGACGAGGGCGACCACTCCCACCACCATGGCCGCACGCTGACCCTTGGATCGGCGCCGGGAATGCCGACCGCGACCGGACGGGGGGACCGCGCCGGGACTACCAGGCTGATCTGTCATGGCGACACGCCACCTCCACGGGTCGGTGCACGGTTCCGCGCCGATCGGCCGACGTCGGGCCAGGACGACACGCCCGACGCACAGTCAGACAGCAGGCCCGGCCCGGTGATACCTCGCCGCCCGGGTCAAGCTCACCGCGCCGGGCGGCGCGTGGCAAGACCCTGGCGCCGACGACAGGCCGATCCAGCTCGGCGGCCGGCGGCAGGCGGCTGGGGCGCTGGTGCTGGGACACGGTCGGGTGGTCTCCGTGAGGCACTGGCCGACGCGGTCTGGCCGGACTCCAAACCGGCCCAGCTCCAGTCGGGGCTGCACGCGCACATCTCCCACCTGCGCAAGCGCCTGGCTCCCGAGGGTGCGCCAGGCCTGCGGACGGGCGGCATCGAACGGTTCGGACCCGGTTACGCGCTCGGCTACCCGAAGACGCCGTCGACGCCTGACGCTCCGAATCACTGGCCACGGTGCCGTCCATGTCAATGGATTCGACCCGGGCACGGCGGTGACCGAGACACTCACCCGGGCGCTGTCGCTCTGGCGCGGCGCCGCGCCGGCCGAGTACGCCGACGAGACCTGGTCACAGCCGGCGGCGCACCGGTGGACCGAGTTGCACGCCATCACCCGGGAACGGCTCTACGGGGCCGGATTGGATCGCGGTGAGAGTGCCGTGCTGGTGCCCGAACTCCGGTCCTTCGTGGCGGAGGCCCCGCTACGCGAGGAACGCTGGCGGCCGCTGGCGCTGTGGCGGTCTCACCGGCGGGCCGACGCGCACGCCGCGCTGCGCAGGCTCCGCACACTGCTGGCCGACGAGCTGGGAGTGGATCCGGGGCCCGCTTTTGCAGTACTCAAGGCTGAGATCCCCTCCCAGGCAGGCAGTCTCGACACGATCACCCAAACGGCCGAGAAGCCGCTCGACAGCATTGCTGCGCCACAGCTTCCGCTCGCGCCCACCGACAACGGGTCCGACATCGTCGAGCGGGATGACGATCTCGCGATCATCGACGAGGCCCTGCGGTCGGCACTGGACGGCGACGGCCAGTGGTGCTCATCGAAGGCCCCGCCGGTATCGGCAAGACCCGGCTGCTGCGCCAGCAGATCGTCGTTGTCGTGCTGCTCCCCGGTTCGCAGGGTGACCACCAGCACGACCGGCAGGCCCTCCAGCCGGGGGAGGGCGAGGTCCCGAGGAACCGCAGCGAGCCGACGTCGCACCACTGCACGTCGTCGACCGCGACGATCGGCCCCGCACGCGCGGACAGCTCCACGGTCGGCCCAGCACAACCTTCCTTGCAGCACCCCGAATGTGGTGTCGCCTGCCGGGTTGGCCGCATCCGTGTGTGAAGCGAGGACCAGTGTTCTCGTCGTCACCCCGCAGCCGATGAGCGGTACCGGAATCGGCGAGCTGGTCCGCGGCCGGCTGGGCGACGATCCCTGACGAGACGTTCGTCGGGTCGTGCCGTCGGACCACCCGCGGCAACCCGCTGCTGTTGCGCCAACTGCTGCGCGCCCTGGAATCCGACGGGATCAAACCGACGGCATCGAATCCGGACACCGTCCGCGCCAATTCGCTGACTTCGCCGTATCGATCGGGTGATCTGACCCAATTGGACCATTTCGTTGACTACACTGGGTAACACAGTTCGTGTCTTGGCTTAGAACCACGGGGGTCGCCGCAGGCAGCAGATCATCCGGGACGTACATGTCTCTCTGCGCTGTGAGAGCGGTCCACCGACTGCCGAACGGGGCGCCTGGCCGACGGCCGGCCCCGACACCGACTCGACACCCACCGGGTATCTGCATGCCCTGACGCGGTTCGACGAATCCAGAACACCCGGAGGACGGTCACATGTTCAGGACACGCAAATCGCAATTCTCGCGAGGGCTTGCCCTCGCCGGAGCCGGAGTTCTGGCCGTCACCACCTCGATGGTGCTGACCACGACCGCGGCTCGCAGCCCAGTTTCCGCCTCGGGGCCGGACGCGAGTCGAGCGATCGTCAATTCATCGACAGCGGTCGCGCCGGTCACCACCCGGTCTGCTGCGACCGAGACCACGGACACGCCCGCAACCAGGGTGAGTACGCCCGCTCCCGTTCCGGCTCTCGACGCGACGCAGCCATCGGTGACACCCGCGCCAGACCCAGCACCCGAAGCGCCGCGTTTGTCCGCGGATAGCCTGATCACCGGGCGGGTGATGTGGGCGACCGAGTCGGTGAACGTCCGCGACACTCCAGGCACGGACGGCGCCGTCGTCGCCGTACTCAGCAGCGGCCAGTCGATCACCGCGGGAGAGGACGTCGCCGGGTGGGTGCCCATACACTCCGGTGACACTTACGGCTGGGCGTCATCGCACTTCCTCGCCGACGGCACACCTCCGGCCGAAACCCCCGCGCCGCAGCCAGAGCCGGCCTCGTCGGGCAATTGGATGACCGACATGATCCCACAGGTCGACCCCGGCGGCGCGGCCACCTGGATGTTCGAGAGGAACGGTTCTTGGGGCGCCTCCGACGGGCACACCATCTACATCGACCCGGATGTTCCGTCCAGCAAGCGCTTCTCGGTACTGGTGCACGAATACAGCCATGTCCTGCAGGTCCAGGCGTACGGCAGCTTGAACGAATCAGTCGCCGCGATGAGCGCCCTGATCGGCGGCAGCCCCTCGGATGTCACGGCCAACGAGAGGGCGGCCGATTGCATGGCGCTGATGCTGGGGGCGACCTGGGTCAACTACGGCTGCGACGATTCGTTGCGTGCCGCGGCCGCGGCGATTCTGGCAGGCCACCGCCCGTAGACCTCCGTGGCAGCCGTTCCGGAGAATCGAGGTGTATCCGCCCAGTGGGCACGGGCTCTACATGTCCCGGCCACGGTGATGCCCGCGAGGCCAGGAGGCCCGCGACTTCCGACTGCTGACACCGACCCTCAGGCTGCGCCATCCAGCGCCGCGACCGTGTCTGCGGGGAGGGTGAGCGACGCCGCAGCGAGGTTCTCCTCGAGGTGCCCGACCGAACCCGTCCCCGGGATCGGGAGCATCACCGGCGAACGCTGCAGCACCCAGGCCAGCGCGACCTGCGCCGGGGTCGCGTCCAGTTCCTTCGCGGCGATGTCCACCGGGCCACCCGGCCGAGCCAACTCGCCCGCGGATACCGGTGCCCACGGGATGAAGCCGATGCCCTGGGCGGCGCAGTACTCCAGCACGTCCTGCGACGAGCGGTCGGTCAGGTTGTAGCGGTTCTGCACGGTCGCGACCGTGAAGACCTTCTGTGCCTCCTTGATCTCCTCGACCGAGACCTGCGACAGGCCCAGCGCCTTCACCTTGCCCTCGTCCTGGAGTTCCTTGAGCAGACCGAACTGTTCGGCGACGTCGACCTTCGGGTCGATGCGGTGCAACTGGAACAGGTCGATGACGTCGACCTTCAGGCGCCGCAGGCTCAACTCGGCCTGCTGGCGCAGGTACTCCGGGCGGCACAATGCGATCCATCGCTTCGGGCCGGTGCGAGCCAGCCCAGCCTTGGTGGCGATCGTCACATCCGCGGGGTACGGGTACAGCGCCTCGGCGATGATCTCCTCGCTGATGCCGGGCCCGTACGAGTCGGCGGTGTCGATGAAGTCCACGCCCAGTTCGACTGCGCGCCGGACGACGGCCCTGGCCACCTCACGGTCGGCCGGTTCGCCCCAGATGCCGGGTCCGGTGATCCGCATCGCCCCGAAGCCGAGCCGGTGAACCGTGCCCAGGTCGCGGATGCCGAAGGTTCCACCTGCTGCCACGTTGATGTCGGTCATGACTGGCACAACCGGTGCAGGGGCCGAGGTTGTTCCTGATCGCAGGCAGATCTTCAGCGGAAATCACGAGGCGAACTGTTGGCGGCCGACCGCGAGGAACCCGGCGTGCGACGAGGCAAGGTGACCCTTTACCCGGACAATTCCGCTCTGGCGAAGCTTGTGCTCAGTGACGTCGAATCGACACACCTCCGGGAGTGACTGCGGCATCGACCGACCTCGCCGTTGGTGACAAACAGCATCGGCGTGGTGGAGTTCCGTAGACTCGCCGCGCGAATCAGCCAGGAGGCCCTGTCCACCGCAGTGCTGTTGCTGGCGTGTTGCTGGCGCGCATCGGTCACGTCGAGCTGACCCCGGGGACGCTGACACTCGCGGCCGAGATTCCACCCCCGAGGTGCGGACGCTCGACGCCTTGCATGTCGCGCTGCTGCGAGCGTGACCGACCTGCAGCCTCTGGTCACCTATCATCAACGAACGGCTATCGCGGCGACCGCGTACGGTCTGCCCGTCGCTGCTCCCGGACGATAATCGGCCACGCCCCGGGGCCGACCGACGAATCCGTTCAGGCCAGCGCAGACCGCAGGAAGGCGATCTCCTCGGCCCGCTCGGCCGGGCCGCCCGGGGTTTCCAGGATCACCGGCGCACCCGCCGCGCGGACGACTTCGACCAGGACCTCGGTCGCGATCTCCCCGCCGACAAGCGGCGCGTGACGGTCCCGGCCAGAGCCGGCCTCGTCACGCGAGTTGTTGCAGTGCACCAGGTCGATGCGCCCGGTGATGCCGCGGATCTCGTCGACCACGGTGCTGAGGTCCAGGCCGCTGGCATGGGCGTGGCAGGTGTCCAGCACGAACCCCGCGCCGAACTCCCCCACCTGATCCCAGAGCCGGGCGATTGCTTCGAGGTGCCTGGTCATGGCATTGTCGCCGCCTGCGGTGTTCTCGATCAGGATCGGCAGTGGGAATCCGCCGTCCTCCTGTTGCCGGGCGAACGCCTTGCGCCAGTTGTCGAATCCGACGGTCGGGTCGTCCTTGGCCAGCACATGCCCGCCGTGCACGATCAGTCCCTTGGCGCCGATCGCGGCTGCGGCCACCGCGTGGGTGCCGAGCAGCTTGCGGCTCGGGATGCGGATCCGGTTGTTCGTGGTCGCCACGTTGACGATGTACGGCGCGTGCACGTACACGTCCAGTTCACCGTCTCGGAGCTCGGCGGCATGCGGGTGCTCCTTGGGTGTCTTCCACCCCTGCGGGTCGGCGAGGAAGATCTGTACCCCGTCGGCGCCCGACTCGGCGGCTTCCAAGATGGGGTTGGCGTCGTCTTCACGGGCACCGACGTGGACGCCGAGGGATGGGACGGTCACGGGCCCGAGAGTAGCGGGGCGGGCCGACAGACCTTCCGACCGCGGCCGACGCCCGCGCATCGCGCCAAGCTATGACCAGGGGTGACGCAGCCGGACAGCCGGGACGGCGTGCCGGCTGGCAGCGTCGTCGCCGATTGCGGGGAAGATCAGAGTGCGGCGGACTCCCGGGAGCAGTGGTGACCCGCTCGGTGACGGTCGGCGCGGCGGGCTGGTAGTGCCGCGGGTGGCCCTCGACGTGCAAGTCGGGGAGCTTGCGGTCCAGCCAGCCGGGTGGTTCTTGCTAACAATTGTTATTGTAATGACTGTTAGCGTCTGCGGACACGGGCGCTGCGGTGTCATTCAATGCCCGATGATCCCGCCGCGGTCGAACCCGGGGTTGAGTGTCGGTGGCCGATGTCACCATCGGTTCAGCGCACGACGAGCGCGACGACCCAGGGGGTTCATCGTGGACACGCAGTTGTTCGGGTCGGAGCGGCTCGCCGACCTTGACCTGTCCGTTCCGGTGATCGAAGCTGCGCTGCGGCGTGCCGACACCGCCACCAACGCCGGCTCGCCATTGGATCCGCCGATCATGGAGGGGCTGAACCGGTGGGGCCTCACCACCCGGTACCTGCGCGAATCACTGGTCGCCTCGGGCTGGTCCTACGACAACCCGCGCAACCTTGCCCGCACCATCCACCGGTCCGGCGCGTTCGCCGTCGTCGTCACCACCGGTGACGAGAACACGGGTCTGGCTCAGCGAAACCCCGGCCCCAAGCATGCCAAGGGGTATGCGACAGGACTGGCCGTGCTCGGCAACGGGCAACTGGCGCTGGACCTGGGACCGCGACTGCCGACGGTGCAGCAGGGCATGGCGATCGACGCGTCACCGCAGCGAACCTGATTCCTGCTGTTCTACACCGACCTCGACAGCTTCAGCGCAGAGGTCTCACTGCCCGCCTCTTTCGCCGACGGGCGGATCACCCGCTGGGCGGAGCGCATCCTGCTCCCGGCGATCGCGCGAACCCGCTGTTCCGACGATGCAGAAGTCGTACGCGTTCAGTGGACGACCATCGTGGGCCCGGACGAGGTTGCGCAGCTATCCGCAAGAGGATCGGCCTCGCAGTAGTCGGGGCCGCGCGACCCGCTGGTCGGAGCCGCGCTTGGCGCGGGTCGCGCGAGAGTCCCCGCCACGAGCAGGCTCGTCGTTGCCGCCACAGCGAGCCTTGAAACGGTGCGGCGCGGCGCGTTCTTTCGCTGTTCGCCCGCACGGTGTCGGCCCCAACTCAGCCCTCACCCTCGGCGATCGCCAACTCGACGTGCCCTCGCTCGATGCGTTTGGCGTCCAGATCGTCGACCGCGAGAGTCAGCGCGGCATGCAGGACGAGCAGCAGGTTCCGGCGCACATCGGACGGTCGGCTGGAGTAGTAGTCGTGCAGCGTCACGAGCGCGGCGTCGGCCAGCACCTCGTTGGCCTCGATCGCGGGCAGCCCGTGTCTGTCCATGGCCAGCGCGATCCGCCGGTGCGCGATGGCGGCGATCCCGCCGGCCGATGGCACGGCCGGCACGGAGATCATGCGGGACAGGAAGCCCCTGGCCGCACGGAAGGCCGGGTCATCCAGGTAGGTCGGGTGCACCGCAATGGCGGCCGCGGCGTCCAATTCCTCTGCGAGCAACCGTGGAATCGTGGCGAAGAACGCGGCGCGGGTCTGCGAGCTCTCCGGCAGGTAAGCCGTATTCAGCCAGCGGTCGGTGTCGTCCAGGACCAGCACCGGCGTCAGACCTCGCGATCGGAACAGGTCGAGGATCTGCCGGCCCTGATCCATGATCTGGTCGCTGGTGTGGCTCGGTTCGTCGACGGCGGCCTCCAGCTCGTAGGCCAGCCGGACGGACAGCCCGACCAGACCCGGCGTGACGCTGAACCCTCTGCCGCGCTTGATCTTCGGGCGGGTCTCGTTCTCGATCTTGCGGGCCTGGCCGCCGCGATCTGGCTGCGCCTGCTGGACCAGCCGGCTGACCACCTGTACCAGGTGGCGGACGAAGGCGACCGGATCGCCGGCGACCGCCGGGCGCTCGACGGCGACCGGAATGGGCAGCGGCACCAGATCCTCGACCATCGGGTGCAACGTGGCGGCGATGACGCTCGACTTGCCGGCGCCGCTGGTGCCCACCAAGGTGACCCGTTCGCGTCGCCGCAGCGCGGACGCCAGGGCTTGCTCGCAGCCGCGGGTCCCGGTCATGGTGTCGAACGGAACGTGCACGGCGAACAGCTCCTGATGCCTGGGTGAAGGGTCGAACGCTCCGCTGTCGTACAGGATCTCCAGATCCTTGCGGGTCATGTCGACCCCTGATCGCGCGAATCCGGATCGGACTGTGGATCATGAGACGCCGGCGTCGCCGGCGCCGGTTCGCCGAACTCGGCCGGCGGCTTGAGCCGGTACAGCTTGCGCGGCCGGCCGCGCCCGGTGTTCTCCTCCCGCATGTCCACCAAGCCCCTGTCCTCCAGTTCGGCCATCACCTGAATCACCCGCGTCCGGGTCCAGCCCATCCGCGCGAGCAATCGCTCGTCGGACGCACTGGACCAACCCAAGGCCTCCAGTTCCTGGGCGAGCATCCGCGCCGGCCGGCTCAAATCGCCGATCGCCGCGGCTCTCGCCTCGAGTCCCGCAATGGCATTGAACCGCTGACCCCCGACAGCGGGCGTCGCGACCAGCTCGCGAAGCAGGTCCAGCAGGCGCCGCGGCGTCTCCCTGGCACTGTCCGTCAACACCGTGACCAGCTCGGCGGGCAGGTCCGCACCCGGCTGACCGGGCGGACCCAGGCGCCGGCGGGCGAGTTCCACAGCCTCCTCGGCGGCCAGCGATCCCAACTCCACCCGGGTCTCGAAGAACACGTCCGCAGGTGGCCGCAACAGGCCACTCAGCTGGGCCGTCGAAGTGGTGACCAGCCAGCGCACGTCGATCTGCCAGAGCTCGTCGCGCAGCGCGCCGAACACCTCGGACCCAGCCGCCGCGGTCACATCCTCGACAACCATGATTCGCGTGCTGCCAGACTCCGATTCTTGGGCGTCACCGATCTCCCTTCTCAATTCGTCGAGTAACTGCACTGGGGTTCGGTGGTGCGCGGTGTCAGACAGTCCGGGCTCGTCGCGCGGTCGGGTGGCGGCGAGCACCGCGGCCAACAGGTCAGCTGCAGTGCGAGCCTCGTTGGCCCGGACGTAGGTGTACCGGAGCAGGTCACCGGCCGCATGCGACCGGAACATCATCGCGCGGACCAGCGAGGACTTGCCGCTTCCGGGCTGCCCGACGACCAGGCAGTTGAGGCCGGACCGCAGGGATCGTTCGATCCTGGCCAGCGCGTCGTCGCGGCCGACGAACAAGGCTTGATCCGCCGAGTTGTCCAGGAGGGGTCGACCGCTGAGCTGCATGTGCTAACTATACTTACGGTAAGGAGTGTGAGGAACGCGCGGAACCCACTCGAGTCTGCTACTCCCGGAAAGAGCCACGGGGGCCGCGCGAGTTCGGCTAAGGCTCCCGCAGCTTCGGCGGGCCTATTTGGGTCCCGCTCGATGCGCGTTGTCCGCGGGATCTTCCTCGGGTCATTACCCGACCTGAACATCGCCGATGGACGATCAACGAGTGCGGCAAGCGGCTTCAGCGGATCAGGACTGGTTGAACGCTGCCCGGTTGGTCCGCCGCTCCGGTTCGGAGCCACCGGAACCCAGGTCGATGCGGTCGTCTCCTCCGGCGCGGTGGCATTCCTTGCGGCGGCACTGACCAGCGACCCCTCGGCCGACAAACGAATAGCGAATGCTCCTGGCCGGAGTGCCGGTCCGCGGCGGGTTCTACGATGAGCAGCCCGACCTGACCGATCTCGACGACGGCGACCTGAAACCAACCGTCGACTTCCGCACCATCTACCAGGAACTCGTCACCGGGGTGCTGGCCTTCGACCCGGGTCCGATCGTCCCTGACGCGCCCTCCGCCTCGCCGCTCGGGTTCCTCGCCTGAATGAGCCCTGACGCTGGTCGTGCCGGCGCGGATTGCTGGATACTCGCGGGTGTGACCGAGCGTCCGCCGGATCCGTCCTCGCAGGCGCCGGCCGAATCGTCGCCGGCGGGCCCGGGCCGACTGGAACAGCTGGCCGGCGACCTGCGTCGGCTCGAGAGCCGGCTCGGACCAGAGGTGGGCTCGCTCGAGCATGCCGGTGAGCGCGCGGTCGACGACGTCGCCCGAGCCGCGAGGCCGGCTTGGCGACGGCTGACCCGCGGCGAGCCCCGATGGCCGGTCAGCGTCGCGGTTCTGCTGATGGTCGCGCTGCAACTGTCCCTTCCGGGGGATCTCACCCCGATCGGTCGCTGGCTGCTGCCCGCCATGGAATTTGTCGTGCTGGCGATACTGATCGCCGCCAATCCGCGCCGGATCGACCGCCGCTCGCTTGTCCTGCGTGTCCTCGGCTTGACGTTGATCGCCGTCGCCAGCCTGGCCAACGCCTGGTCGGTCGTGCTGCTCATCAACGACCTGCTGCACGGTACGAACGGCGACGATCCGGTTCCGCTGCTGGCCACCGGGGCAAACATCTGGATCACGAATGTCATCATTTTCGCGCTGTGGTACTGGGAACTCGACCGTGGCGGCCCGGCGTGCCGGGCCGCGGGCGTGGACCCGTACCCGGACTTCCTGTTCCCGCAGATGTCGGACAACCAGGGCATTGATCGGGAATGGGAACCGGAATTCCTGGACTATGCGTATGTGTCGTTCACCAACGCGACCGCTTTCAGTCCCACGGACACGATGCCGTTGTCGCGGTGGGCGAAGTTGGCAATGATGCTGCAGGCGTCGGTCTCATTGGTGACCGCGGCACTGGTCATCGCCCGCGCGGTGAACATCCTCAAATAGTCCCGCCGCGCCGGGTGGGCGTGAATCGGATCGACGCGGACGACCCGTCGGCGGTCTCCAAAGGGTGAGCCGCACCAGGGGTCCGGCGGCTGGTCCGTCTCGGGTACCTGGCGAAGTCGGGGATCGACGCAGCAGAGTCGAACGTCCTGGTGAAGCCGCGGCGGACCGCGGCGTGGGGGCGCGGTGGTAGAGAATTGACGAGGTGGTAGGGAATTGACTGGTGAGGATGTCGTCGGGGTGACGGACGGCGATTGGTATCGCTGTCTGTATGGCCGCCGGGCATCAGAGGTCAATTTCTGGCAGCCCGGTGCCGGGCGGCGCTTCTCCGCCATCCCGCAGCGGCCCCCTTCTGGTTCGACACCCACTACCAAGAGAACCGCATCCGTCGGTGGCGGCTTTCTCAGTGGTTGGACGTCGCTGACGGTGTCGCGACCATGGGAGTTCTTCGGCGAAGACAACGGCTGCCGCGACCTTCCCGACATGCGCCGGCGTAATGCTCGATATCGTCGCGCGACTTCTGTCGAGTCGGATCCGGAGATCGGAACTGATCCCAGCTCGTCATGCTGCTGTAGCCGCTGAGGGCCCTGGGTTCTGCGGCCCGGCGGCGTCGTCGGGGTTGGTGAGGATGTCGATGGCAGTCAGCGCGGCCGTTTCGGCGACGGTCTGAGCCCGCTGGGGCTTGGTTTGGCGGCGCGGGGCAGCGGATTTGGCGCGTCCTACCGTGGTCGGCCCGAGTTCGGGGCTCGGTCCCTGTTTCACACCCGGCAGAACCCGCAGCACCGTCCACGGGATGGCGTTCAGGATGATGGTGGTGGCAACCGTGAGCGCCATGATCAGCACGACCGGCGGCGCGATGGCCGCTCCCACCAAGATCAGCACGAGTAGGCCGTCCGATTTCGACAGCGAGCCGAAAATCTGCACCAGCGTCAGGACCAGCAGCCAGATCGCGGCGGTGATCCACCAGTTATCGAGCCACAGATGGGAAATGATCGGGATTGCCATCAGGGCGGCGATCGTCAACAACAGCAGGGGCACGACGAGCGTCCACAGTTGCAGCCTCGAGTATTGCCAGTACCGGTCCAGCGAAACGCCCACCCACAGCACCCGGCTGCGAATGCGGGACACGTCGCGTTTTCCATTTCCCTGATCCCCCAACGCAACCCGGAAGGTGTCGTCGGCACGCTTGCGCTTTTCGAAGGAGTGGTGTTTCTTGGCGTCATTGCACAGAGTGTCGTGCAGGAGGACCGGAAGAATCTGCTTGCCGTAAGGCCCGGCCAGGCCCCACAACGGTCCAGGGATGCTGGCGAGATCGGTCTCCATCGGCGCCACGAGAAATTCGGCATTTTCGGTGTCCGGGAGTCGGTAACTGAACTTGGTCGTCAGCTTGAATTCCCGGGTCCCCAGGAATTGCAGGTCCGGATTCGGGAACTTCCCGTGCTGGTCGAGGAAGGGCATGCACGGAGTTTGGCTCGCCCTTGATGGGGGTGTCAATCGATATTAGACGGCGGGCGAAGGTTAATCGAACATGTGTTCCCATTTTCTGGGTGGTCCCGTTGTTTGCGATCTTCGGCGTCGATCAGGACGTTTGGGTGCGGTTCGCCCTGGTGGTGACGGTGTTACCGCCGAGGTCGAGTGCCCATTGCGGGCTCGGCGATCCACACCTCGATGTCGTTCCCCCGCGAGAAGTCCGGCGACTCGATCGGAAACGCGTCCTCCTCGGATTCGCCGCGCAGGACGGAAACGACGCGCCAAGGAGGTCATGGTGAGTCGGTTCCCCGCTTGGGGCGACCGCACGCTACGGCGCCTTGCGTTGTGGATCCTGGTTCGGTTCGGCCGGCCGCCTCGGTGAGCACCATCCGTCCCAGCAGATCGACCGCCGCGTCGACGCCCGCCCGATCGCCGGTGACGAGCAGGTCGAGCAGAAGACCCCGGGCGGCGGCGAGGCCGAGCCTCGCGTGGACGGTGGCCTGGTCGGGGTGGATGCCCTGACGGACGTAGAGCGCGGCGAGCGGCTCCATCCACACGTCAACCAGTCCGTCGAGCAACCTCGTGGTGTGCGGCCTACCTTGCAGCGCCTGCCCGGTCAGCTCGAAGAAAAGCGGCCCGAACAAGCTCGCGGCGCCGACGACGTGGTCCCAGAACAGCCGCGCTTGCTCCTGTGGTTCCAGTCCGTCGTTGTGCAGCAGGAAGTCCAGGGCGACGCGTTGCTGGTCCTCGACGGCCCGAACGATCTCGGCCGTGAGGCCGTCCTTCGAACCGAAATGGTAGATCAACATCCGGTGGCTCGTGCCGAGCTCGGCGGCGAGCCGGCGCAGGCTCAGGTGGCTGATCCCGCCCGACGCGGCGAGCCGGACTGCCTTGCCGATCAGCCGGTCGCGAGTTGGTGTTGTTGATTGCTGCGTGTCCAGTTCGGAGGCTATTTCTCGCACAGGCGCTTGAGCCCCGCGCCCTCGATCGCGAGGTACCGCTCGGTCAAGCGCTTCGTCAGCGGCCCGACCACCGGGGCGAGCAGTCCGGATTGTTCGACCGACAGCGTGACGTTTGTCTCGTCACCGGCCTGCGTGACGACGTGGCGCGCGGTGATGACGAGACCCGGCATCCGGGATACCCAGGTGAAGAACCGGCCCGGTTCGAAATCGGTTACCTCCCAGACGGCTTTGCGCAGCCTTGGTTGTTTGATGCGCGCCCGGGCGCCGACAACCAGCGGCCCGGGCTCCAAGCGCTGAACCGTCGTCATGGTCTCGGTCCACTCCGGCCAGCGCTCGACATCGACGTAGATGTCGAAGACCTCCCGGGCGGGGGCGGCGATCGTGACAGAGTGGTCGATCAGCATGTACCAAATGGTACATGCCACTTCGAGTCCTCCGCCGGAACGGTGATCGCGCTTCGATATCGTGCTGGCGCTCACGGTATTCGCGACAGATCGTTGGTCAAGCGCTCGCGTGTGCGATGCGTGCGCCGAGGTCTTCCACCTCGTCGAGGATCAGGCTTGCGCCCCATACCTGGTCGCGTTTGCGGTTGGTGAGTGGCCGCAGGACGCCGGCATCGCGTAACCGGTCGATAGCGGCAAGGACACTGCTCCTGGACGCGCGCCGACGGAACGCAGGCGTCCTCCGACGAGAGGATCGGGTGTGAGGGCAGCAGACCGAGCAGCTCATTGGCGGCGCCTCCGCCACGTGTCGGGCCGACCGTCTCACGCCAGTCGGCGGGGATCTCGCGCGGCCGCTGTGCTGTGATTGCCGATTCCGCCGCTGCGGTGCGTGAGTTGTCGGCGAAAGACGCGATCAATGGCCGGACGCTGCCGCGGCGGTAGGCATTGAGCACGTCGAAGTACCGGTCGCGGTGCGCCACCAGAGCGGAGGCCAGCG
Source organism: Nakamurella sp. (assembly GCA_017882715.1). Classification (GTDB taxonomy): domain Bacteria; phylum Actinomycetota; class Actinomycetes; order Mycobacteriales; family Nakamurellaceae; genus Nakamurella. The sequence goes on from JADGOY010000010.1 coordinate 39,757, forward strand.
GCACGACCACGCGTGTCGAGGCGCCACGTCGCCGCAGCACGGTGTTGATGAGGGCCCGGCCGACGCGACCGTTGCCGTCGGTGAACGGATGGATCGACTCGAATTGGGGTGGGCTGTAGCGGCCTGTACAAGCGCCGGCAGATCGTCGCGGTTGGCGAAGGCCACCAGGTCGTCCAGGTGGCTCTCGACTGTTTCGGGTGGCGGCGGGACGTAGACCGCACCGCGAGGCGAGTGGTCGATGCCCCCGATCCAGTTCTGCATTCGTCAACTCGACCTAACAGGGTCGCTGGTCCGAGTTCGACGGTTCTCCCGACGAAACCCGATCCGAGGGACCGATCGCCGCGCCTACGCCGTGGCGTCGACCAGGTCGAGCATGAACCGTGCGGAGGCGGCGCGCTCGGCAGTGATGCGGTGCAGTTCCGGGGTCGGCGGCGAGGCGAGGTGTTCGATCGGGATCGCGGACGCCCCGGAGAAGATCAGCATGAGCAAGGCATGGGCGCGCCGCACCAGCGCCGCGTCGATGTCGCAGCCCTCGGCCCGCAGACCCTCGACATAGGCAGAGCTACAAGCCTTCTCGTTCCGCCGGAGATCGCCCGAGAAACACCGGCCCAGTTGTACGTCGCCCAGCAGCAGCTGACCGAGGTCGAAGCCCAGTGGCTGCTGCATCCAGAACCCGAAGTCGATCAGCACCAGGTCGTCCGAGTCGGGCCGGACGAGGATGTTGTTCGTGCAGGCGTCGCCGTGCGCCGATCCGGTCGGCACTTGCTCGACCTCGTCGACATACTCCGGGAGTCGGTCGGCGGCGTCGAGCAGCCGCTGCCGGAGGTCCTCATCGAAGGCCGCAGCCACCAGCGGGTGCTTCCAGATCCCGTCACTGCGCAGCATCGGCAGGACCTGATGGGTCAGCCGCCCGTGCAGGTACGAACTGACCGGGCGTCCGTTCGGGTTCCCGCCGATCCCGGCGAGCTCCCTGACCGCCGGACTGGCCGCCAGCCGGCCGAGCAGATAGGCCGCGTGCGCCAGGTGCTGAGGAGTCCAGGTCCGCCCAGCGACCGGAACCTCCTCGAGCCACACGGCAGCCGACTTCTCGTCGAGGTCGCGCACCGCGACGGCGGGCGGCATGGTCAACCCCGCCGGCAGCCGTTCGGCCAGGTCGGAGCGGTAGATCAACGGCTCGGTGCGCCATGGCACACTCCCCTCGGCCTGCTCGCGGAAGTCCGGCTGTACTGCCGCGAAGAGCGGGGACCGCGACCAGGACTGCACATGTTTGACGAAGAAGCTGAAAGACGTTGCGCCGGTGGGCGTGTGGATCTCACCGCGGACCCAGTAGCGCCCGGCGGTGGTGATCGCGGGCAGGTCGTAGGGCACCACCTCCGCGTGCGAGTGCACCAGCTCGACCTTGTCGCGGCTTTCGCCGAGCCAATCGGCGACGATCCCGGTCAACTCGGCATCGGTGACATCGGCCGGTCCAAGGACACTGCGGTCGGACATCTGCACCACCACCCATCAGGAAAGCTACTTTCCTACCTGCATGAAGGTAAAGTAGCTTTATGACTTCCGTCAAGGGTTTCGTGCCGAGAAGTGAATGGCATGCCGCGCTGCTGATGGGCTACGTGTTGCGCGAGGTGCATCACGTGTTCGCGGCGGAGGACTGGAAGGGCTTGCGGCAGTCACACTTCCGGGTGATCTCCTCGGTGCCGGCCGAGGGCATCAACATCACCGAACTCGGCGACCGGGTCGGCATGACGAAGCAAGGCTGCGGCCAATTCGTCACCCAGCTCGTGGAGAGCGGCCATCTTCGGGTCGAAAGCAGTCCGTCTGATCGCCGGACCCGGATCGTGCACCGCACCCCGGCTGGGAATCGGATCGTCGAGCAGGTGACGGCCCGGAACCTCGAGATCGAGCAGGTCTGGGCGGAGCGTGTCGGGGCGCAGCGGTACCGGGTGTTCCGGCAGGTGCTGGAGGAACTGGCGATCGGGAGTTGAACCGCGACGGCGCCGACCCTATTCGGCGGTGACACGTGGTCCCAGGGGCAGGCCGCTGCGTACCCGAACCGCTCAGGGTTTGACGCGGTCGCCCCCGTGGATCGGACACACCAACGACTGTCACTGAGCTGAGTAAGCCCCCGCTGACCGTCGAGGACGTCGAGCTAGCGATGCAGTCCGGACGCACCGGCCGATCAGCACCGGCCCCGATTCGGGCCGCCGTCGAGACTGCGCGAATGGCAGTGGCGGCAATTGCCAGGTCTGCATCGTCGATCGCGTGATGGATTGGGAGCCACGTCCGGCCCAGAGCATCGGTTGCCCGGCTACCTCCGCGTGACCGGGAGTTCATCGAGGTGGTGTTCATCCCGGTGTCACCCGGGTAAGGCTGGTTGGTCGATACTGTGTGACGTGCTGATCCGCGAGAACTTCCGCGAGTACCTCGATCACCTGCTGCACGACGGCTACTCGGTAGGGCATGACGCGCATGGCTCGGACCCGGACCTCATCGACCCGGGCGGCAGCCCGGTGGAGACCTGGCGCGAGGACTACCCCTACCAGGAGCGGCTGGACCGCGACGTCTACGAGGCGGAGAAGTATGCGTTGCAGATCGAGCTGCTGAAGTTCCAGTACTGGGTGCAGGACACCGGCAGCAAGCACGTCGTCCTGTTCGAGGGGCGCGACGCTGCCGGGAAGGGCGGCACGATCAAGCGGTTCATGGAGCACCTGAACCCGCGGGCCGCGCGGGTCGTCGCGCTGACCAAACCGACCGAGCCCGAGCTCGGGCAGTGGTACTTCCACCGCTACATCACGCACCTGCCCACGGCCGGCGAGATCGTGTTGTTCGACCGGTCCTGGTACAACCGGGCTGGTGTCGAGCGGGTGATGGGGTTCTGCACCGACCGCGAGTACGAGATCTACCTGCGGCAGGCCCCGCTGTTCGAGGAGATGCTGGTCGAGAGCGGCTTCTCGCTGACCAAGCTGTGGTTCTCGGTGACCCAGGCCGAACAGCGGACCCGATTCGCGATCCGGCAGATCGACCCGGTGCGGCGGTGGAAACTCTCGCCGATGGACATCGAATCCTTGGACCGCTGGGACAGCTACACCGCCGCGAAAGAAGCGATGGTGGCCAATACCGACACCGATCACGCGCCGTGGACATCCATCAAGAGCAACGACAAGAAGCGGGCCCGCATCAACGCCATGCGTTTCTTCCTGAACCAGTTCGACTACGAGGACAAGAATCCCTCCGTTGTCTATCCCGCCGACCCACTTGTCGTCCTGCGGGGCCGCGACTCCATCCAGGACTGACCCGACGCCGCCCGCTGTAACCCGCGAGTGGGTCCTCGGACTCGCCGACGCTTCCAGCGAGGTCGGCAGCCGTGTGCGGGTCACTACCACGGCCTGGGTCGGTGCGGGGGCAGGTCGCTCAGGACGGCTTTCGCCGCCTGGACATCCACTGCCCAACCCGACAGGGGTTTCGTCATCCCCGCGGTGCTGCCAGGCTTGGCCGTGTCCGACACCACATCACCAGGAGGTCCGCCCATGCCCACCAGATCCGAACCGTGGCCTGCGGGCACACCCTGTTGGGTCGACCTCGGGGCGCCGGACGTCGCGGCGTCCACCGCGTTCTACGGCGCGGTGCTGGGCTGGTCATTCTTCGACAGCGGCGAGGAGTTCGGGCACTACAACATCTGTCAGGTGGACGGTCACGCGGCGGCCGCGATCGGTCCGAAGCAGGACCGGTCCCAGCCCACGGCCTGGACGGTGTACCTGGCCAGCGACGACGCCGATGCCACGGCTGCGACGATCACCGCCAACGGCGGAACCGTGCTCGCCGAGCCGTTCGACGTCCCCGGGAACGGCCGGATGACCATCGCGATGGATCCGGCGGGCGCCGCGTTCGGGGTGTGGCAGGCCGGCGGCACGATCGGCGCCGAGATCTACAACGAGCCCGGCGGTCTGACCTGGACCGACGCCCGGCTCACCGATCCCGACGCCGCCCGCGCCTTCTACACCGACGTTTTCGGCTACTCCTACCAGAACCTGGATGGAGCCCCGGGCGACTACACGACCTTCCATCTGGGCGGAGACCCGTTGGGAGGTATGGGCGGCATGATGGGCGCCCCGGCCGGCACGCCGTCCCACTGGGTGGCCTACTTCTCGGTCGCGGATGTGGATGCCGCGGTCGCGGCCGCGACCGGCGGCGGCGGCACGCTGCTGGGCGATCCGATGGATACCCCGTTCGGGCGGATGGCATTTCTGACCGATCCGGACCAAGCCGTCTTCGCCCTCGCCGGCCCACCGCCCGGCGCTTGACGACTCGAACACAGCATTCCGTTATCGGCGGCCGCAGCCGCAAGCCTCCACGTTGGCTGCGCCGATCTGGGCCGCTTGCTGTTACCTACGCTGACCGGCGTTGCCTGGTCAGTTGCGACACCCGACCGGCTGTGATGCTTTGCCGACGTTCCACAGAATCAGCGGGGCGCCGACCAGCAGCAGACCCAACCCCACCAGCCCGACGACCAGGGTGACCAGACGTCTCACGTTTATCCTCCGCCCACGCTCCGGACGAGATCCGCTCGACCGGTGCCGCGCGCCGTCATGCGGTCGATGTTGATCAGCCCGAGAAACACGGTCTTCGTGGTAATCGTCACCGTGACGTTCAGCTGGCTGCCGTCGATCCGGACGGTGCCATGCAGGTTCCCGTCGGTGTTCGCGGCGGCCAGATACTTTTCCGCGGCCCCGGTGACCGCGGTGGGGTCGGTGACCCCGCCTGGCGTGGAGGCCTGCAACCCGGCGCGGGCGGCTTCGGTGGCGACCCGCTCCGCTCGGACACTCGCCTGCACCTGCGCGCCGCCGTCAACGGCCAGGCCGATGAACAACAGGATGCCGATCGCCATCACGACGACGTAGCTGGTCACCGCGGCGCCGCGGTCCGGGTCCGCCAGCAACGCCTTCCACCGGCCCGTCATGGCGTGGACCTTTCACGGAACACGTCGATCGGCGAGACGCGGACGTCCGTGATCGTCATCGTTCCGGGGAGGCCGGGCACCGCGTACTTGGCCAAGGGAAGGGTGCACTGGACGGTCGTCCGAACCGCGGCGCCGGGTGTGCGGTCGGCGAATTCGGAGGGGTCGACATCGACGTGGACGTCGTCGCAGTCCAGTCCCCGGTCGGCGAGCGCGGCCCTGGCCGCCGCCTGACCTGCCTGTTGGGCGGTATCCGCGCCGCGTTGCAGCGAGGCGGCGCGGGCCGCGGCCGTGGCGGCGGCGGCGGCGGCGGCGGCGCCGTTACCTCTGACGATGTTTCCGCCGGCCACACCGAAAAACGAGCAGGATCATCAGGATCGGCACCACGATGACCAGTTCCAGGCTCTCGGTGGCGCCGCGTTCAATGCCGCGGGCCGCTGTCAGCACCAGTCGAACGACCCAGACATCCGTTACAGCCGATGGCCGCGTTGAGTTGAGCCATCCCACGGGAGACATTGCCAGCAACTCCATCACCTACAACCGCACCCAACAGGTAGGGCCGCATG
>JADGOY010000275.1 GCA_017882715.1 Nakamurella sp.
CCGGGACCTGACCAACCGGGACCTGACCAACCGGGACCCGGCGGTATCGGATCCGATGCCGCAGTATCTGCCGACCTGTCAGCGGCGGCCTCCGCCGACGCGGCCGTCCAGGGGTCGGCCGATCTCGGGGCCCCGGCCTCCGCGGGGGACGCCGAACACGACACCGCGACACCGAGCGCGACGAGCACCGGGGAGCGCCCCGGCGCACGCGAATAGTGCCCCACCGGGTGATCGGCGGCACGATCGAGCGGCGGCCGACCGTCCCACTGATACACCACGGCGCTGGTTCCGGCTCGTAGCGGTCGTGCGGTAGCTTTGACGCTGACTGGGCCACCGTCGTCCCGGATTATCCGCGATAATCGAGCGCGGGTACTGCGACGATGGAGCGGTGATCCCGCCGATTCTCGCCCGCCCATCCCGCGTTCGGGGCCGTGGCCCACCGTCTGGCCACAGACGGCCCCTGACGTTCGCCCAGCATGCGCACGACACGGCGCGGCCTCCTGCCGGTCACCTCCGCTGAGCTGTGCACCGCTCTCCCCGCACCTGATGACCGCTGGTGAACCACGCACCTGCTCTGACCGAGACTCCACCCTGCTGGCCGCTCACCCGGCGGCCGCGCCGCCGACGACGGGAGGTCTGCCGTGCAGTACTCGGCAACACCCGCCCCCCAGGGGCTGTACGATCCGAGCTTCGAGCGCGACGCCTGCGGTGTCGCCGCCGTCGCCGACATCCGAGGCCGCCGCAGCCATTCCATCGTCTCCGACGGTGTCACCGCGCTGATCAACCTCGACCACCGCGGAGCTGCCGGCGCCGACCCCGCAGTGGGCGACGGCGCCGGGATCCTGATCCAGGTGCCGGACCGACTGCTGCGTGACGTCACGGACTTCCCGCTGCCCACCTCGGTGGACCCCCGGCACGGGGAGGCGTACGCCGTCGGCGTGGCGTTCCTGCCTCCGGAGGAGGAACTGCGCGCCCAGGCCAAGGAGATCGTCGCGGCCATCCTGGCGGAGGAGGGCCTGGAACTGCTGGGCTGGCGTCTGGTGCCCACCGATCCGGTCGGCTGCGGCGTGGGCCAGATGGCGGTGGACGTCATGCCGGCCTTCGAGCAGCTGTTCGTCGCCGGACCCGCCGCGGACGGTACCGCGCACGGCGTGCGCCCCTTCGGCATCGACCTGGACCGGATGATCTACCCGGCTCGCAAGCGCATCGAACACGAGACCGCGGCCCGGCTGGGGGAGGAGCGAGGCGTGTACCTCGCCTCGCTGTCCAGCCGGACCATCGTCTACAAGGGCATGCTCACCACTTCACAACTGCCGGCGTTCTATGCCGACCTCACCGACGAGCGCAGCGAGAGCGCCGTCGCGATCGTGCACTCGAGGTTCTCGACGAACACCTTTCCGGCCTGGCCGTTGGCCCACCCGTTCCGCTTCATCGCGCACAACGGCGAGATCAACACCGTCCGCGGCAACCGCAATCGGATGCGCGCCCGCGAGGCGCTGCTCTCGTCCAAGCTGATTCCCGGCGACCTGGCCCGGGCGTTCCCGATCTGCACGCCGGGCGCCTCGGACTCCGCATCGTTCGACGAGGTGCTCGAGCTGCTCCATCTCGGCGGCCGCACGCTGCCGCACGCGGTGCTGATGATGATCCCGGAGGCGTGGGAGAACAACGCCACCATGGATCCGATGATCCGCGGGTTCGCCGAGTTCCACGCGTCGCTGATCGAGCCGTGGGACGGCCCCGCCTGCGTGACGTTCACCGACGGCACCGTGCTCGGCGCCGTGCTGGACCGCAACGGGCTGCGCCCCGGCCGGTGGTGGCTGACCACCGACGACACCGTGGTGCTCGCCTCCGAGGCGGGGGTGCTGCCGATCCCGCCGGAGAAGGTCGTCGAGCGGGGCAGGCTGCAGCCGGGCCGGATGTTCCTGGTGGACACCGACCAGGGCCGGATCCTGGGCGACGCCGAGGTCAAGGGCGCGCTGGCCACCGAGCAGCCGTACCGCGAATGGGTGCACGCCGGCCTGATGCGGCTGACGGACCTGCCCGCCAGGGAGCACGTCACCGTCTCGCACCGCAGCGTGCAGCAGCGTCAGAAGATCTTCGGCTACACCGAGGAGGAACTCCGCATCCTGGTCACCCCGATGGCCGCCACCGGCGCCGAGGGCATCGGGTCGATGGGCTCCGACACCCCTGAGGCGGTGCTGTCGGAGCGCCCCCGGTTGATCTTCGACTACTTCTCGCAACTGTTCGCGCAGGTCACCAACCCGCCGCTGGACGCGATCCGGGAGGCCGTCGTCACCTCGCTGTCCAGCGTCATCGGACCGGAGCAGAACCTGCTGGAACCCGGCCCGAGATCCTGTCGGCAGATCGTGCTGCCCTTCCCGGTGCTGGACAACGACGACCTGGCCAAGCTGATGGGGATGAACGCCGAGGGCAACCTGCCCGGTTTCGCCTCGGCCACCATCTCCGGGTTGTACGACGTGCACGGCGGCGCCGAAGCATTGGCCGCCGCCATCGAACGCTGTCGCGCCGAATGTGACGAGGCCATCGAGGACGGTGCCCGGGTGATCATGCTGTCCGACCGGCACTCCACCGCGGATCGGGCACCCATTCCCTCTCTGCTGCTGACCTCGGCGGTGCACCAGCACCTGGTCCGGCAGAAGTCGCGGACCAAGGTCGCGCTGGTCGTCGAATCCGGTGACGCGCGGGAGGTCCACCACGTCGCGCTGCTGCTGGGTTACGGCGCCGGCGCGGTGAACCCGTACCTGGTGCTGGAAAGCGCCGAGGACCTGTCCCGGCACGGTCTGATCGGTGACGTCAGCCCGGCGAAGGCGATCAAGAACGCCGTGTACGCGCTGGGCAAGGGCGTGCTCAAGGTGATGAGCAAGATGGGCATCTCGACCGTCGGCTCGTACCGGGCCGCGCAGGTCTTCGCGGTGCTGGGCATCGACCAGCCGGTGCTGGACGAGTACTTCACCGGGAGCACCACGCGCACCGGCGGCAGCGGCCTGGAGACGATCGCCGCTGATGTGGCGATCCGGCACGCCTTGGCCTTCGTGCCCAACCCGCGCGCCCTGGAGCACCGGGGTCTGGAGATCGGCGGGCTGTACCAGTGGCGCCGTGAGGGCGAGATCCACTTGTTCAACCCGGAGACCGTCTACCTGCTGCAGCACGCCACCCGCAGCAAGCAGCAAACCGTGTTCCGCCGGTACACCGAGGCGGTGGACGAGTTGTCCCGCCAGGGCGGCACCCTGCGCGGCCTGTTCGAGCTGCGCACCGATGAGCGACCGAGCGTGCCGCTGGAGGAAGTCGAACCGGCGTCGGAGATCGTCAAGCGGTTCGTCACCGGGGCGATGTCCTACGGCTCGATCTCGCGGGAGGCGCACCAGACGCTGGCCATCGCGATGAACCGATTGGGCGGCAAGTCCAACACCGGCGAGGGTGGCGAGGACGTCGACCGACTGCTGGACCCCGTCCGGCGCTCCGCGATCAAGCAGGTCGCCTCCGGCCGGTTCGGGGTGACCAGCGCGTTCCTGGTGAACTCCAGGGAGATCCAGATCAAGATGGCGCAGGGCGCCAAGCCAGGCGAGGGCGGCCAACTGCCCGGTAACAAGGTCTACCCATGGATCGCCCAGACCCGGCACGCCACCGCGGGTGTCGGGCTGATTTCGCCGCCACCGCACCACGACATCTACTCGATCGAGGATCTCAAGCAGCTGATCCACGATCTGAGGAACGCCAACCCGGCTGCCGACGTGTCGGTCAAGCTGGTGTCGACCCCGGGTGTCGGGACCGTCGCGGCCGGCGTCACCAAGGCGCACGCCGACAAGGTCATCGTCGCCGGGCACGACGGCGGCACCGGCGCCGCGGCGCTCACCTCGCTCAAGCACGCCGGGCAGCCCTGGGAGCTCGGGCTGTCCGAGACGCAGCAGACGCTGCGGCTGAACCGGCTGCGCGAGCAGGTCAAGGTCCAGGTCGACGGCGGGTTGAAGACACCGCGCGACGTGGTCGTCGCGATACTGCTCGGCGCCGAGGAGTTCGGCTTCTCCACCGCCCCGCTGATCGTCGCCGGCTGCGTGATGATGCGGGTCTGTCACCTGGACACCTGTCCGGTCGGCATCGCGACGCAGAACCCGGTGCTCCGGGAGCGGTACACCGGCACTCCCGAGCTCGTCGAGACGTTCTTCCTGTACCTCGCCGAGCAGGTCCGCGAATACCTGGCCGCGCTCGGATTCCGCACCGTCGCCGAGGCGATCGGGCACGCGGAGGTGCTGGACGTCTCGCACGCGGTCGGCCATCACCGGGCCCGCGGCCTGGACCTCGCGCCGCTGCTGGAGATCGCGGACGTGGCCAGCGACTACTCCTGCACCAACCCTGCCCGACACGACCTGTCCAAGACGCTGGACGCGACGCTGATCAAGCTGGCGGCCCCCGCACTGCAGGACGCCCGCGCGGTCCGGATCGACCTGCCGATCCGCAAC
>JADGOY010000276.1 GCA_017882715.1 Nakamurella sp.
GGGGGGACCGGTGCTGTCGCCACCCCGAACATGGCCGGCTTCGTGGGAAAGATCGTGGTCGGACAGAACGGCGGCGGTTACACGAACCCGACAGTGGAGATCGAGCCGCCGACATCACCAGGTGTCACTGCCACCGCGACAGCGACCGTGACCAACGGTCAGATCACTGATATAGCCGTGACGAATGCCGGCAGCGGCTACACCCAGGAGCCCGGCGTCGCGATCATCGAGGGCACCAACAAGACCGCCTGGGCTCGCGCCCAGATCACCATGGACACCATCGCCAGTTTCGACATCGTCGACACCGGGTCTGGTTACACCTCCGCGAATGTCGTGATCGGTCCGCCACCGCCAGGCGGGACACAGGCCACCGCCAATGCCACCGTGAGCGGCGCCGTCACCGACGTCACCGTCGTCTCGCCCGGGTCGGGCTACGCGACCCCCGGCGGGATCAAGAAGTTCGTCGACACATTGCCGGGATTGGGCGCGGCGAACGCCAACGACCTCGGCCAGTACATCCCGGTCGCCCAGCCGGACACCAACACCTACCCGGGCAGCGACTACTACGAGATCGGCGTCGTCCAATACCGGGAGAAGATGCACAAGGACATCCCGGCGACGCTGCTGCGCGGCTACGTGCAGCTGTCCACCAGCGTGATACCCGGCTCGCATGTCGCGCTGAGCAACGCGAATCTCGATCCGGCCGCACCCTCCACCCCGATCACCCTGAACGGCCAACAGGTGTACGGCGTCGACCCGCCGCACAGCTATGGACCTCTGATCCAGGCGACCAAGGACCGCCCGGTGCGGGTGCTGTTCCGCGACTTGCTGCCGACAGGCGTCGCCGGTGATCTCTTCCTTCCGGTCGACACGACGGTCATGGGTTCCGGCGGCGGGCCGGCCATGGGCTCGATGACCGAACCCGACCCGCAGAACCCGATGTGCGAGAAGTCGCCGAAGCCGGTGGGTTGTTACTCCGAGAATCGCGCGACCCTGCACCTGCACGGTGGGATTACGCCGTGGATCAGCGACGGTACCCCGCACCAGTGGACGACGCCGGCGGGCGAGTCCACGATGTACCCCAAGGGTGTCAGCGTGAGCAACGTGCCGGACATGCCCGACCCGGGCCCCGGCGCCGAGACGTTCTTCTACACCAACCAGCAAAGCGCCCGGCTGATGTTCTACCACGACCACTCCTACGGCATCACCCGGCTGAACGTGTACGCCGGCGAGGCAGCGGGTTACACGATCACCGATGACAAGGAGAAGGCGCTCGTCGCATCGGGAACCCTGCCGTCGGACCAGATCCCGTTGATCCTGGCCGACAAGACCTTCCTGCCGAACGACAATCAACTGGCGCAGGAGGACCCGACGTGGAACAAGGCCAAGTGGGGCGGGGAGGGCAGCCTGTGGATGCCGCACGTCTATATGCCGATCCAAAACCCGGGTGACTCCTCCGGCTCGAACACATTCGGCCGCTGGCAGTACGGACCGTGGTTCTGGCCGCCGACAGCGGGCATCACCAATCCGCCGAAGGCGAACCCGTACTACGACCCGAAGTGCGATTCCCAGCAGGGCTTCTGCGAACCGCAGCTGAATCCGGCAACTCCCAATGTGTCGATGGGTATGGAGGCGTTCAACGACACACCGACCGTCAACGGCACCGCTTACCCGACCACCACGGTGCAGCCGAAGTCGTACCGGCTCCGGGTGTTGAACGCGGCCGACGACCGGTATTTCAACCTGCAGATGTACAAGGCTGACGGGACGGGCACCGAGGTCGCGCTCGATCCGGCAGCGCTGGCCGCGGAACAGTCCGATCCGACCGTGGTGCCGACACCGGACACCAAGGTCAGTCCGCCCGGCCCGAGCTGGATCCAGGTCGGTAACGAGGGTGGATTCCTTCCCGCGCCGGTGATCGTGCCGAACCAGCCGATCACCTGGGTGACCGACGTCGGCCGGTTCGACGCGGGCAACGTCGACAAGCACTCGCTGCTCGTCGGACCGGCCGAGCGCGCCGACGTGGTCGTCGACTTCTCCAAGTACGCCGGCCAGACGCTGATCCTGTACAACGACGCCCCGGCCGCGTTCCCGGCACGCGACCCGCGGTACGACTACTACACCGGCGACGCCGACCAGACCGATACCGGCGGTGCACCGTCCACGCTGCCCGGCTACGGCCCGAACACCCGCACCGTCATGCAGATCAAGGTCGCGCCCGCGCCCATCGCGGTGCCGTTCAACTACAGCCGGCTGGTGTCGGCCTTCGCGCACCACAGCGACGGTTCCGGTGTCTTCGAGTCCTCCGAGAACCCGATCGTCGTCGGACAGGGCGCGTACAACTCGGCGTACGGCACCACCTTCCGCACCTCCGCACCGGACGACGGTTACATCCGCATCAACGACGCCAACGCGACGTTCAAGACCCTCGCAGCTGGCGCCAGTGGTCCCAGCATGACCATCCCGTTGCAGTTCAAGGCGTTGCACGACGAGCAAGGGGCGTCGTTCGACCCTGTCTACGGGCGAATGTCGGGCAACCTGGGGTTGGAGGACCCCGCGGCGCTGGCCAATGCCCAAAACATCTATCTCTATCCCTTCATCAACCCGGCCACCGAGACATTCAAGGGCATCACTCTCCCACCGGGGGTCAGCGTGACCCCGATCTCCTCGGCCAGTGACGGCACCGAAATCTGGAAGATCACCCACAACGGCGTCGACACGCACACCCTGCACTGGCACCTCTACGACGTCCAGGTACTGAACAGAACCGGCTGGGACGGCCTCATCAGACCGCCCGACCCCACGGAACTCGGCTGGAAGGAAACAGTGCGGGTGAGCCCACTCGAGGACACCTTCGTCGCGATGCGTCCGATCATCCCGAAGCTTCCGTTCGGTGTCCCCGACAGCGTGCGCCTGCTGGATCCGACGATGCCCGAAGGCTCGACCGCCGGCTTCAACCAATCCGCCCCCGGTGGCGTGACCCTCAACATCACGAACACCAAGGTCAACATGGGCTGGGAGTACGTGTGGCATTGCCATCTGCTCAGCCATGAGGAAATGGACATGATGCGCCCGGTCAGCGTCACCGTTGCTACCGCGTTGCCCAAGACCGCTCCCGTGCTCACCCAGGTCGGCACCACGGCGGCCTTCAACTGGACGGACCCCACCCCGGTCGGCACCACCACCGCGGATTGGGGTAACCCGGCCAACGAGATCGGATTCCGGCTGGAACGTGCCAATGTGGTCAACGGCGTCACCGGCCCGTACACGACGATCGGGACGACGCTGGCCAACAAGACAGGGTTCACCGACCCGTCGCCCGGCACCGGCAAGACCTACAAGTACCGGGCGGTCGCGTACAACACCGCCGGGGATTCCGTCTCCAACGTGCTGACGGTGACCTACGGGGCGCTCACCCTGTCCGGGAAGGTCACGGCGGGCGGGACCGCCCGGGTGGGGGCGGTCGTCACCGCCTACACCGCGGCCGGGGTGAACGTGGTGTCGGCAACCACCACGGCCGGCGGCGCCTACAGCCTCGCGCTGCAACCAGGCAGCTACAAGCTGTATGTGCAGACCAACCTCGCCGGCTACCCGAACCAGTGGTACGGCGGCGCAACCCAGGCGGCCGCGACGGTGATCCCGTTCAGCGCCAACACCACGGTCGACATCGCGTTGGCCGGAACACCCAGCTACGCGCTCTCGGGGGTGGTGACCGCGTCCGGCGGGCCGCAAGCCGGGAAGAACCTGGTCGGCGTCAAGGTCAACATCTACGACGCGATCAAGGGCACATCGCTCAGCTCGGTCACCAGCACAGCGGGCGGCAACTACACCATCAACCTGGTCGCCGGCAGCTACAAGATCTATTTGCAACCCAACACCGCCGGATACACCAACCAGTGGCTCGGAGGCACGTCGATAGGCACGGCAACCATCACCAACGTGGGAGCCGCCACGACGTTGAACATCGCAGTACACCCGTAGTCTCCGGTGGCGCAGCCGACCGACCCTCTCACCAGGCCGGTCGGCTGCGCATCTGACTCGCCGCTTGCGGCACACCGATCGCCGACGGCTCTTGTGACGTTGTAATGGGTAGTGAGCGAGGACCGCTGGGATGTCCTCGGGGTCCAGGGGCCAGTATTGGTGGGCGAACCCGATACGGCCGTAGAGCTGCGGGTAGCGGGCGGGTTACCGGTCGAAGCCGGGCATGCCGATGAGGATCACGCCCAGGTCGTGGCGGTCGAAGAAGTCGCGGAGCTGTTCGAGCCCGCTGGTCTTCAGTCGGTCGGCTTCGTCGACGAGCAGCTCGGTCCGGCAGTCGGTGTCCAGATGAGGGTCGAACTCTGGGTCGTAGTCCGGATTACGGGTGCGCTCGATGTCGAATTCCCGCCACCGGCCGGACCAGGCTGACGTGGCCTCGGCCCGGGTCGTCAGCGGCAGCACCCGGCCAGCACCCCGGCCTCCCGCACCGCGCCC
>JADGOY010000277.1 GCA_017882715.1 Nakamurella sp.
AGGCGCCCGTAGCTCAACGGATAGAGCATCTGACTACGGATCAGAAGGTTGGGGGTTCGAATCCCTCCGGGCGCGCCCAGGTCAGAGGCATGATTCGAACATTGCCAGGCGTGTCGTGACATCATTCGTGACGCGAGTTGCGTCACCATCACCTCATGACGACCCCTTCATCGAGGCGCAAGAGGCCCCGCGGCGGCGTCGACCGCCTGCCGAGCGGGGCTTTTCGGGTGCGTGTGTACGCGGGCCAGGACCCGGTCACCAAGCGCCGCCACTACCTGACGGAGATCGTGCCCCCGGGCCCCCGGGCCGCCACGCTCGCCGAGCAGGCCCTCACCCGGCTACTCAACCAGGTTGACGAACGGCGCAACCCGCGGACCGTATCGACGGTCAACCAACTCCTGGACAGACACCTGGAGTTGCTCGACATCGAACGATCCACGCTGCTGAACTACCGCAGCCAGCTGGCGCTGCACGTGCGCCCCTTCATCGGCGGCGAGAAGGTCGGAGCTATCGACGCCGCGGTGCTGGACTCGCTCTACGCCGAGCTCCGCCGGTGTCGCACACACTGCCGTGGCTCTCGGCTGGTCGAGCACCGCACGGACATGCCGCACGACTGCGATGCTCGCTGCGGGCCGCACGTGTGCCGGCCACTGTCGGCGTCGAGCATCCGGCAGATCCACCACATCCTGTCTGGGGCGTTCAAGCGAGCCGTGCGATGGCGCTGGGTGGGAATGAACCCGATGTCCCAGGCGGAGCCGCCGCGAGCGCCTCGCCCCAATCCACGGCCTCCGTCAGCCACCGATGCGGCGAAGATCTTGAACGAGGCGTGGCGTCGGGATCGTGACTGGGGCGTGCTGATCTGGCTTGCCATGACCACCGGCGCGCGCCGCGGTGAGCTGTGCGGGCTGCGGTGGTCGCACGTCGACCTCGCCGGCGCTGTGCTGACTTTGCGCCGGTCGATCGCCCAACACGGGGGCGAGGTTTGGGAGAAGGACACCAAGACCCATCAGCAGCGACGCGTCGCGCTCGATCTCGAGACGGTCGTGGTGCTCACCGAGCACTGGGATCGTTGCGCAGCGCGGGCCTTTGAGGTCGGTGGCGATCTCGGGCCGGGCGCCTTCGTATTCTCGCTGGCGCCGGACAGCTCGACCCACCTGCAGCCTTCCGCAGTTACCCATCGGTACACGCAGCAGGTCGCGAGTCAGGGTATCGACACGACCTTGCACAAACTCCGCCACTTCAACGCCACCGAGCTCATAGCGGCCGGGGTCAACATCCGCACGGTCGCCGGCCGGCTCGGCCACGCCGGCGGCGGGACGACAACCCTTCGGATCTACTCAGCATGGTTCGAGGAGTCGGACCAGCGTGCGGCCGCGGCGCTGTCCCCGCGCATGCCGGCCAGGCCTGTCGATCAGCGTGACCCGATCCAGCGGGCCGCGATCGCACCGCACGCGCCCTTTGAGCGGATCGCCGTCGACCTACGTGGGTTGGTCGAGGACGGGACCTTGCCGCAAGGCTCGCTGCTACCCACGATCAAGGACCTGGCCGAGCAGTACGGGGTATCGGTCGGCACCGCCTACAGAGCAACAGCTCTGCTCGCTGCTTGGGGGCTCGTCGACATCGGCCGCGGCCGGCGTGGCGTCATTACCGTCGCGCCTGTTCCCTTTCTCGGGTCAACTGACCCAGGTGAGGCGCTTGATCTGAAACCGGAGCCCACGCCCGAGCCGAGGGAATCCGCGGGCAGACGTCGCTTGCTGGACCTCGTCGTGAAGCGCCATGGTCACGTCGTGGCCGAGTTCTCCGCTGAGGCTGATCCAGACAACGCCGATCACCTGCACCAGTTGCTCTTCGACGCCGTGCGCCGTGACGGCGGGGACGAATCGCAACTCTCAGACTTCGCGATGGAGGTTTCTGACGCCGAGGCAAAGGCGCGCCTGCGGACCTTCGTGGCGTCGTCGCGCTGAGGTGATGACGACCCAGTCGGTCCAGAGAACCACTTCCGAACCGGGCGTGACGAACCCCAGAGAGCGGATCGAAGCCATGACCCTGCCGAGACTGGCGGTAGCGTTGGCCGCGTGAGCAGCAGCCGAACGGTCGAACATGGCGAACTGACAGCTGAGTCCGCGGACCGCGCACTGCGGACCGCTGCATCCCAGATTGGGCTACCTACGGATGGTGCAAAGCTCATTCGCCTGGGCTCCAATGCGGTGTTCAGGGTTCCAGGCAACGTGATTGCGAGGGTGGCGCGGTCAGCCGCGATGCTCGAAAACGCGCAGAAGCAGGTCGATGTCGCCGGATGGCTTGAGGCGGAAGACTTTCCCGCTGTACGAGCGCTCGACGTTCGACAACCGGTCGTTGCTGAAAATCGAGTAGTGACGTTTTGGCGCTCAGAATCCGATGAGGACGTGTATGCGCCGATCGATGAAGTCGCTCACCTCATCCGGCGTCTGCACGCGCTGACTGAACCAACTGACATCCGGCTGCCTGCGTTGCGCCCCTTCGGGGCTCCCGACGATCCGCTCCCAGATTTCTCGGTCCTGTCGAGTGACGACGCGCAGTATTTGCGTGGACGATTTGCGGAGGCGCGGCGCACGTTCGATTCGCTGGACTACGCGCTGCCGCGCGGCGTGGTGCATGGCGACGCGAATGTAGGCAACGTCATCCTGGCCGACGACGGCCGAGCCGTTCTCATCGATCTGGACAGTTTTTCGAGAGGTCCGCGCGAATGGGATCTTATTCAAACCGCGATTTTCTACGACCGGTTTGGCTGGCACACTGCCGAGGAGTACGAGACTTTCGTGCGAATTTATGGCTACGACATCATGGGTTGGAGCGGCTATCGCGACCTTGCGAATATGCGAGAAGTTGCAATGACGGCCTGGCTTAGCCGGAAGGCATCGAACTCGGCTAGGAGTGCCGCCGAGGCGGCAAAACGCCTCAGTGCGATGCGGACCGGCGCAAGTCGGCGCGACTGGTCCGCCTACTGACTTGGCTGCCGGGTCCATAGTCGTGTGCCTTCTGCGCTTTCGGTGAATGCCCTGACTGCCCGGCTGTCTCCCACCTTTGACAGACGAATTCGAAACTCGTCCACGTAAGAATGGCAGCGAGCGGACTTGAGTTGTTCACCGATGCGCATCCCGTGCAGCGCGACGTCGCATGCCTGCTCGACGTCGCCTTGGTCGACGTAGGAGTGGGCGAGGACCATCGTCGCGAAGAAGTCGCTGCGAAGGTACTGACCACTTGCCGTGCCGAGCGCCTGAGCCGCGTAGGTCGTTGCATGTACGGCGCGTCCGAGATCGCGATTGCAGTGCCCGAACTCGGCAGCGAGTTCCGCCTCGTCGAAGTACTGGATCCACCCGGGGCCCTCCCCTGGCGTGTGGCGGTCGTACTGTTTCGCGGCTGCCGACAAGGCGCGATCGCAGCCCGACGCATGTCCCAATCGCGCCAGAGCCCGTGCCTCCATGGCATAGAAATGTGCGCTGAGGATCGGCGTGCTCACTCGGTCCGCGCCAAGTCGGGCGGCACGGGCCATGTTGGCCGCCTCCTTGAAGTGGCCCAGGAACGTCGCCTGGTGGCTCATCGCGTCGAGGATGCTGGCGGCCAGGAGCCTGTCATCGGCGGCACCGGCAAGCCCGAGCGCTTGGATGAAGTACCGCTGAGCAATCCCATGGTGGCCCGCGTCATATGACATCCAGGCCGCGAGTTGGGTGGCCTCGGCGGCCGCGGAGAACAGGTCTCGCTGAACCGAGGCGGACGCGCCGGCCCGCAACAAGTTCGGCAGGTCGTCGCGAAGGTACTCGAGAAGCGCGCGGCGGGCGTGCCCCCCACCAAACTGGTTATCGAGTCGGTCGAACAGATCGCGTGTAGCACGGAGTCGCCCTACATCAGCGGCCGTCACCCTCGCGCTGTGATTGTCCACCGCCACTGCGGTCCGGCCACCGACCAGCCACGACAACGACGCATTACTCCAGGCGCCGACGTTGGTTGGGGTCATTCGCATCATGGGTTCCTCGACGAGACCGGCATCCAGGAGCAGGGAAACCTGCGCTATGGCGTTTTCGGCGTCCTCGGGGTACATCAGCCCGACGTCGGTCGGAATCTTCGCCCTGTCGGCGTAGCCGACTTCGGCAGGGTGCACGGTGCGTCCGAGCGCTCGGGATAGCGCTGTGGTGATGCTGTCGCGGGTTTCGGGGTCTCGTGGGGTGACTCCGTTCAGCCAACGTGTGACGTAGGTGTGGCTGTAAGTCTTGTGGATGCCTCGACTGGTCGCGGCGTCGGTGACGGCGCGGGCGAAGCGTTTGCGTCCGATGGTGCCGCTGCGGTCGAGGAAGCCGGCTTCGGTCATCAGCGCGGCCAGTTGCTGGTTGCCCACCGTTGGGTCACCCCCGAGTGTCCAATTGCGCCCCTCAGTGTGCCCTGTTGGAGGTGCGGGCGGCGCGACCAGGGTCGTGTCAGGTCGATTTGTGATGCCTG
>JADGOY010000278.1 GCA_017882715.1 Nakamurella sp.
CGATGGCACCTCCTACATCGAGGCTCGCAGCGGGGCCCTGGCCAAGCAGTACGCCTCGACCGACGGCCACTACTACCTGATGCCGTGGAAGTCGAACCCGGTGGTGATCTTCTACAACAAGGACCTGCTCACGAAGGGGGGTGTGGATCCCACGAACCCGCCGCTGGCCACCTATGAGGAGTTCCTGGCCACCGCAAAGAAGATCGTGGACTCCGGAGCCGCCCCCTACGCCATCTATCCTGCGCCGAGCAGCGAGTTCCACCAGTCGTGGTTCGACTTCTACCCGTTGTTCGCGGCCGCGACCGGCGGGGAGCAGTTTGGTGGCCGACGGCAAGAGTCAGTTCAACACTGCGGAAGGTATTGCGGTGGCGAACTTCTGGCAGCAGATCTATGCCCAGAAGTTGGCCGGCAACGAGACCTACATCTCGGTCAACGAATGCTCGCTGCCCTCGGTGAACGTCAGCAGGATGGAAGTGATCCTGCTGGTCACCGATCGACCCGATTCGGCGGAATTCCCGGCCCACTCATTACCTCCACGTCGTTGTGTCAGCGGCGAAGCCCGCCGCGCTCTGGTGATCGCCCCGAAACGACGGCGAAGGCCTGTGGTGAATCACGCCTGCGTGTGGTTGTGGCCTATGTGCACCCTGGTTCCCTGGACGACGATGGCCAAGCGAGCTGTACCGGTGAACGGCACACGATTTCGGTGGCACAACATCTCGGGTCCGCAAGTCCCAACGATCGAGTCGGGGAGGCGCTGCGCAGGCCGCGCAAGGCGGGCAGGATGGTGCGCGCCGCACCGTCGGCGAGCCAGTGCGCGACCGGGCGCCACGATCCAGGGTAGGCACGACACAGCGATGACGTACGACGTCGAGGCAGTCCGTTCGCACTTCCCCGCGCTGACCAGGGGTACCGCTCACTTCGACGGACCCGGCGGCTCACAGGTGCCCGACGTGGTGGCCGACGCCGTCCGCGGCGCGCTCACCTCGGCCATCGCCAACCGGGGCCGGGTCACCGCCGCCGAACGATTCGCCGACAACCTCGTCGGCGCGGCCCGGCGGGCAATGGGCGATCTGCTCGGCGCCGACCCTGGGGGCATCGTCTTCGGCCGCAGCATGACCCAGCTGACGTTCGACTTCTCGCGCACCATCGCCAAGACCTGGCGGGAACGCGACGAGGTGGTGGTGTCCCGCCTGGACCACGACGCCAATATCCGCCCGTGGATCCTGGCCGCGCAGTCCGTGGGGGCGGCCGTGCGTTGGGTCGAGTTCGATACCGACACCGGTGAGCTCCCGCCCGAGAACGTGGCTCAGGTGCTGTCGGATCGTACCCGGCTGGTGGCCGTGACGGCCGCTTCCAACCTGATCGGGACCAGGCCGAACCTGCCGCAGATCTCCGGCCTGGTGCACGACGCGGGCGCCCTGTTCTACGTGGATGGCGTGCATGCCGCGGCGCACGGCCCGACCGACGTCGCTGCCATCGGGGCGGACATCTTCGCCTGCGCGCCGTACAAGTTCCTCGGCCCGCACTGCGGGGTCGTGGCAGGGCGCCCGGAGCTCCTCGAGCAGCTGCGGCCGGACAAGCTGTTGCCGTCGTCGGACGCCATTCCCGAGCGATTCGAACTGGGCACCCTGCCCTACGAGTTGCTCGCCGGCACCACCGCCGCGGTGGATTTCCTGGCCCAACTGGCCCCCGCTCCCGCAGCCGCGCCGGCGGATCGCCGGGCCCGCTTGATCGCGGCGATGACGACGGTCGACGAGCACGAGGACAGGTTGAGGTCGACCATCGAAAAGGGGCTCTCCGAGCTGCCGGGTGTGGTGGTGCGCTCGCGCGCCGAACACCGCACGCCGACCCTGTTGCTGACCTTCGAAGGCCGAGACGTGCTGCAGGCCTACGAGTTCCTGGCTCGCCGCAACATCAACGCACCGGCCGGGTCGTTCTACGCGCTGGAGGCCTCCCGGCGGCTCGGCCTGGGCGACAAGGGTGGTCTGCGAGTGGGTTTGGCGCCCTACTCGAACACCGCCGACGTGGACCGGCTGCTGAGCGCACTGCAGGAATTCCTCGCCGTGCAGTGATCGTTTCGTCAAGACGCTTACCGTGTTCGTCATGTCCTCCGACGCCCGCACCCGTGCATTGCCGGACTACCGCATCGCCTGGCTCGGCGCCCGGCAACCCGACAGCACGCCCGTGCCGACCCTGGTACTGCTGCACGGTTACGGGTCGAACGAGCAGGACCTGATCTCCCTGGTCCCGGCGATCAGGATGTTCCTGCCCGGCGTCACCGCTCGGGTCATCGCCGTCCGCGGTTCATTTGCGGCGCCGGGACGTCCGCGCGGCTATTCCTGGTTCCCGGGCTCGGTGGTGAGCCAGCCCAGCGGGACCGCGGTCGCCGACGTCGCCGATCGGGTCGCCGGACTCATCCGCCGATATACCGACCGTGCGGTGATTCTAGGTTTCTCCCAAGGCATGTGCACCGCGATCACGGTGCTGCGCCGGCAGCCGGCGCTCGTCACCGCACTGATCGGGCTCAGTGGGTTCATGTTCGACGACGACCAACCCGGCGACGCCCAGCTGGCCGGCGACGCCGCGGCCGGCCGCGGAGTGCCCGCGTTCGTCGGCTACGACCCCAAGGATCCGTTGATCCCGTCCATCGCCAACCGGTGGGCGCTGACCTACCTGCGCACCCACACCGACCTGGAGGAACGTAGCTACGCCGGCATGGGTCACAGCGTCTCGATGGATGAGATCGCCGACTTGGCAAGGTTTCTGCAGAGCGCCCTATGCGTCGGCCGATAGTCGAGGCGTCACCAGGGTCCGGCGCCGCAAACGTCCGATTCGAGCCACCGACCCCGAGCACATCCGTCGCTGCCCCTGCGGAATGTCGTTGCCGGATCGTATCCGGTCGGTCGCAGACGATTCGGCACGCCCTCGGCGCGCGCCACGGCTGTTGTGCGCGTCTGATCTGATCGCACAGCGAACCGTTCAGCCCTGATCAGCCACGAACGAGTCTGCGGCGAGCGAGATCAGCGACGGCCGCCGAAGGTGGTGGCGGCCTGATCACGGATTCGCCAGTCATCCAGACTGAAGACTCATCGGCGCGCCGCGGTGTAAGAACACAACCAGGGTCGTCGCAGGCGATCCCAGGAGCGCCGACCCGAAGCACCGGACCGTCATCTCGAACGGCCGACCACATTCACCGAGGAGCAAGCTGTGGATCTGCATCTCAGCGGCAAGATCGCTGTTGTCACCGGTGCTTCCAAGGGCATCGGGCTTGCCGTGACCAGGGCATTGGCCGCCGAAGGGGTCAGCGTCGTGGCCGGCGCCCGATCCGTCGACAGCCTGACCGACCTGGACACCGAAACCCCGGTGCACGCCGTCGCTGTCGACCTGACCAGCCCGGAGGGGCCGGCCCGGCTGATCGACGACGCGATCGGTGTCTACGGCGGCCTGGACATCCTGGTCAACAACGTCGGGTCGGTGCGGCCGCACGTCGGGGGCTTCCTCACCATCACCGACGAAGACTGGGTTTCCGCGTTCACGGTCAACCTGCTCGCAGCCGTCCGGACGACCCGCGCCGCCCTTCCGCACCTGTTGGAGCGCGGATCGGCCACCATCGTGACCATCAGCTCCGTCAACGCGTTCCTGCCCGATCCGATGATCATCGACTACACGGCCGCGAAGGCCGCCCTCACCAACTTCTCCAAGGCACTGTCGAAAGAATTGGGCCCCAAGGGTATTCGGGTGAACACCATCAGCCCCGGGCCGGTCAGCACGCCACTGTGGCTCGGCCCTGACGGGGTGGCCGCAGTCTTCGCCGAGGCAGGCGGGAGTGACGCTGCCACGGTCGCGGAGCAGGCCGTGGCAGGTTCCGTGACCGGTCGGTTCACCGCTCCACAAGAGGTCGCCGACCTGGTGCTGCTGCTGGCCAGCGACCGGGCGGGAAACGTCACCGGATCGGACTTCGTCATCGACGGCGGCCTGATCGCCACGCTGTGAACCGGGGCCGCACGTCGTCATCGACAGGAGGGGCAACGACCGCCCGGAGTTGTCGTGGCCGCTCACCGCGTGCCGTCGGCGGCCTGATCCTTCATCCGGTGCAGCAACCAATCCCGTGACGTGCGGATCAGCGCGTACCGGGCGGTGTCGCGACAACCGTGCAGGGTGAAGACAATCCGGCGCTCGTTGCGATCATGCTCTGCCCACCATCCGCTGTCCGTGATGCTCTTGTCGACGTCGGTGTAGGTGAGATGATCGACGTCGCGATCGGGGACAGCCACTGCAAGCCGGTTCTCGGCGGGTCCACCGGCAGACCCTTGGGCAGCGCCCACGACCGCAGCACCCCATCCTCCTCGAGCCGGAGGTCGAAATGATGGTGCGGGCGTCGATGCTCATGCAGGACGAACGCCGGACGATCCGGACGATCCGGACGCCGGGCAGCACGCGGCCCACCGGCATCTCCGCCCGCCGGTGTTGGC
>JADGOY010000116.1 GCA_017882715.1 Nakamurella sp.
GATCACAGCAGTCACAGCAGTCGCAGCAGCAACACCAGTGACAGCCTGCTACCCCGCCGGCCTGATCAACACACTCCGAATGCGGGCTGAATGTTTACGCTGCGAGATGTAGCGGCCACGATGACGCATGCCAATCGACGATTCGTTCTCAGCCCTCTTCGTCCCGACCGATGCACCAGTTCGTCAAGTCCAGATCCGTGACCAGGCGACAATCGACGGGTTGATCGGTGGCTACGCGACGAGCCACCGCCTCGATGCCGACACGACGATCTTCCTCATCACTCATGATCGGAAAGACGATCTAGCGTTCAACTCGCGCGCCACCCAGCACGTCCGGGCGCACTCGAACGCCCCGCGCGACTACACGGTCGCCGGGCCAGTCGTTCTTCTCGGCGCAGATGAGCAAGGCAAGGTTGCTGATCTACCTCAGCGAGTCATTGATGAAGTCAACGGCCTACAGGTCACGCCGCTTGAAGCCATCGACGATCAGAAGCAGTACGTCGTCGGCTACAGCGTTGGTGAGGAGGGCCGTATCGAGCACCCGGGCCAACCGACGAGCTATGCCGGCGCTCGGTTCGAGCTGAATGACCACTTCATCGCCCTCATCAACGCAGACGACGGGTTTGCGTTCGAGGCATCGACTGCTCAAGACGTGCTGTCAGAGTTGGAGCAAGGCGAACCGTTCACGGCCGACGTGGAGGATCGCCAGCACTTCATCATCGAAGCTGAGGGGCCCGAGCAAGGTCACGGGCTCAGCTACCAGCCGGGGCTCTAACCTCGGCAAGAACCCCACCGAGCGATGATCTCGCTCGGTCCCTTTTAGTCCCACTGCCATTGACTCAGGGTGCCAAACACTGACGAACGTTGCACAGTGTTTTCGCAGATCAGGCGTAGTTGGGAGCGGTCGGCGCAGGTCCCAAGTCGACCCCTCTAGGTTCCGGTTCAATGTGTAGAGCGCCGCGTTTCAAACCGCACCGGACGGTGTGCGGCGTGGTTGATCCTTGGTGGCAGATCCGCGACCTGTAGCACCACGTGCTACGATTAGATGGTGAGCGAACAGATCTCTCAACGTGAACTCCGGAATGACAGTGGACGGATCATGCGTGCCCTGGACGAAGGACGGTCGTTCATCGTGAGCCGCAACGGGACGCCGGTTGGTGAATTGCGGCCACTTCGTCGACATCGCTTCGTCGGCGCCAGTGCTGTTGTCGCCATGTTCAAGGACGCGCCTCGTGTCGACGCTGCCGCGCTGAGACAAGACTTGGATCAGGTCGCGGACCAGGAGATTCCCGACCGTGTATGACCGACTCGCCAGGGGACTTCTCGACACCTCTGTGGTCGTCGACCTTGACCTCTTGGCCGCCGATCAGCTTCCTGAGGAAGTAGCGATCTCGGCGATCAGCCTGGCTGAACTCTCCGCCGGCCCGTCGGCGGCGGCTGCCTCGGAGGAGCGCGCTCGCCGGCAGGATCGCCTGCAGCGAACCGAAGCTGTGTTCGATCCTCTGCCGTTCGGTGTCCAGGCAGCGCGGGCCCATGGGCGTGTGCATGCTGCGGTGGTGGAGCAGGGCCGTCAGCCGCGGCGCCGCTTGGCTGACCTGCTCATTGCCTCCACCGCTCTGGCAGAGCAGCTGCCGCTGATCACCCGCAACGCCGACGATTTCGCCGGTCTGGAAGGACTCATCACGGTCATCGAGATCTGAGTCGACATCAGGTGATTCGGCCGCGCGGCTACATGGAGGTCGTCGCTTTCGCCGATCTTCCACGGTCCGGACCCACGTCCGGAGCGCGACGCGCTGATCGCAGCCACGGCAAAGGTTCACGGGCCCCACATCGTCACGCGCAACGTCAAAGGCCTCGCGCCGACGGGAGTGGATGTCGTGAATCCCTGGGCAGTGACGTGACCGTTCGCGCGGCCCCGTCGGTCTGTTGTCACACGAGAGCCGTTGCCCGCCAGCCAGTCTGGGCGCCGTCAGCCGCGCGGCAGAACGCCGATCAGGGCCTGCCATGTTTGCGGGCCGACGATGCCGTCGACCACCAGGCCGTGACTGCCCTGGTACGTCCGCACCGCAGCGTTGGTTCTCGGACCGAAGATGCCGTCCAGGATGAGGCCGGCGCCGTGCGCGTCCAGTAGGTAATGCAGCGAGCGGACCGCCACGGGTGAGTTGCCGACTCCTTGTCGCAGGATCGGCCAGGTCCCCACTGCGGGGTCGGCCGCAGATGCCGAAGCGTGGAGTCTGACGCCCGTCGCGGCTCCGGCTGGGACAGTCCGGGCCGAGGCCGCTGGCCCGATGAACACCAGAGAAAGGCTGACGGACATAGGCCGATCAGCACGCGGAAGATGGCCTCATGAGGGCCTCCCCGAGTGTGGGGCGCCAGATCAACCGCCCGGAAGACGGCGGCGGGCCGGCGCTCGCTTTTCGCGGGTCACCATATGCCATCCGAACCAGCCGGAATTGGAAGTCACCTTGATGACGCCGGGGCCGCCGCTGGACGACGAGGGGCAGCTTTCGTTCGGCGCCAGTTGGAGAAGGGGCAGATGGGCGGGCTCGGGCTCCGCGTCGACGACTGCCGCAAGACGCACCAGGAGGCTGACCGAGTTGGGCGTGACGTTCCTGCAGGAACCGGCGGACCGGCCGTGCGGGGTCGAGGCCGTCATGCGGGACAATTCTGGCAGCTGGCTTGTGCTGGTCGAACCGAAGGAGTTCACGGCCGCCGACTTCGGCTGATCTGGCTGGGTGTCACGCCCCACCGAGCTTGGCCACGGTCATGAGCACCACGGCGTCCTCCACGGCCACCAGGGAGTGGCGCGCCGATGGCAAGAACAGCAGGTCACCCTGCCGGGCTTCCCAATGATGATCACCGGAATCCAGCCGGATGCGCCCGATGATCACCTGCAGGGTCGCCTCGCCGGGGTTCTCGTGCTCGGACATCGAACTGCCCGACGTCAGTGCGATCAGCGTCTGCCGCAGCACGCGCTCGTGGCCGCCCCACACCGTCCGCGCGCTGCGGCCGCTGGTCGAGGACGCGGCGCGCTCCTGCTGTTCCCGCGCCAGCGCCGTCAACGACATCTTCTGCATCGCATCAGTGTGACTGTGCTGGCCGATCAGCGCAGGGCCAGGTCCCGTCCTTGGGCGAAGAACGCGGCAATGGCCTCCGCGTTGCCGAGGTCCGACAGCCGCCGTGCGGCTCCGAACGGGGCGTTGAAGAACTCGCCCTCCCGAGTTTCCCAGGGTCCGACATACGCGTAGGGCCAGGGCTCGTAGGAATCGCCGGGCGACACTCCATAGTTCGTCTTTTCGGCGTCAACCGAGATGCCGATGTCGAAATGCTCTGGCCAGAGCACTCGTTCGGCATCCGGCGCGAACAGTTCGAGCGCCCGGTCACCGTCGGCGAGTGCCAACGCCAGCAGCCCGGCGGCCTCCGGATCCACCTCGATCGCATCGGCGAGCCCCACACCCGCGCCATCGGCATACACGTCCGTGAGTGTCCGCGGCGCCACCCCTGCGGCGTCTGCCAGCGCCTGGATCGTGCCGCCCAGCGGCACGCGGCGGGTGCCGGCAACAAGTTGGACGCCCTCGACGCGTGGCCCGGGCTGCGACCAGACCCCGAACCCACCGGGAGTCGGCCGCAGCCGGATGTCACCGTCGCGAGCGTACGCGGGGCCGGCCAGTAGCAGCTCTGCAACGCCGTGCAGCGCTCGTCGGCTTGCCTGGAACTTCTCCACATCCATCTCGAGGTCTCCTTCGTCGGTTGCCCGTTGATTCGAACGTGTAACGCCTTCGCCGCGACCGTGCACTCAAGCCTGACATCAGGTCGGTGTCGGCGGGACCGGGAGGCGTTACGTGGCTGTCGGTGAATGGCACAAGGTGACGGAGACGGACGTCCCCGGGGATGGCCGGGTGCGCAGCGTGGTGGTCGACGGACGAAGCATCGCCATGACGCGATGCGGCCCGACCGTGGGCGCGCTGGAGAACCGATGTCCCCACCAGGGTGGACCCCTGGGCGAGGGTTCGATCGAGAAGGGACTCCAGCGCTGTCCCTGGCACGGGTACGACTATGACCCGCTGAGCGGCAAGCCCCCGGAGGGATTCTCCGACGCGGTGACGACCTACCCGGTGGAGGAACGGGCCGACGGCGTGTACGTCCAGTTGCCGCAGCCTGTCGCACATGTCCGCACCGTCGGGGACGTGCTGGTGGAAACGCTTGTCGCGTATGGTATCTCGCAGGTCTTCGGGATGGTCGGGCATTCCGATCTGGGTGTCGCCGAGGCGCTGCGCCGCGCCGAGGAGCGAGGGGACCTGACCTACATCGGCATTCATCACGAGGGCGCCGCGGCATTTGCGGCGTCGGCCTACGGCAAACTCACCGGCCGCCCGGCCGCCTGCTTCACCATCGCCGGTCCCGGTTCGACCAATCTGCTGACCGGGCTGTGCGACGCCAAACTGGACCAGTCACCGGTCGTTGCCATCTCCGGGCAGGTGCCGTCGAAGGTGTTGGGGCGCGGCGCGTTTCAGGACGTCGACCTGTCCGCGGTCTTCAGCGACGTGGCGGTGTCGACGACGACCGTGCACGCCGGGAGCGATCATGCCGAGCTTGCCGCGGTGGCGGTCAAGCATGCCATCGACCGGCGAGGCGTCGCTCATCTGGTGTTGCCGGACGAGATGCAGGTCATCGCGTCCGACGCGCCGGCCGGCCGCCCGGACGGCAGGCTGTCCGATCATCGGGTGCGCCCCGACATCTCGGCATTGCGTCGGGCGGCCGAGCTGGTGACGGGCGCCCGCCGGCCGGTGATCATCGTCGGGCACGGCGCCCGCGGCGCCCAGCGGGAGGTCACCGCACCCGCGGAGCGGCTGAACGCGCCGGTGCTCACCACCTTCAAGGCCAAGGGCCTGATCCCCGACACGCACCCGCTCGGCGGGGGTGTGCTGGGACGCAGCGGCACGCCGGTGGCCAGTTGGCTGATGAACGAGGCCGATCTGCTGATCGTCATCGGCGTGTCGTTCGCCAACCACACCGGCATCGCGCCCTACAGGTCGACCGTGCAGATCGATGACGATCATGCGGCGATCGGACGGTTCGACGCCGTGACTGCTGCGGTTCTCGGCGACGCCGCGATGACGGTCGAGGAGTTGGCGGATGCTGTCGGCTCACCAGAAACCGAAGATCAACGAACGGACGTCGCGGCGCGGTGGGCGATCTGGCGTGCGGAGAAGGCCCGGCGGGTGGTGGACGACCGCGGCCGTGGGGTATCGGCCGCCGCGGTGTTCGACGCCCTCGGCAGGCATCTCCCCGCGGACGCTGTGGTGACCGTCGACGTCGGCAATCATGCGTACTCGCTCGGCCGGTACTGGGAGTCGGCCGGTCAGCGAACTGTTCGCCACCGACGGCCCCGCAATGCTGTGCGTGGAACAAGACGCCGAACTGCTCTGACCGCAATGCAATCTCATCCATCATGCCTTTGGAGGAGTCCTCACCATGACTGAGACCGGCTACGACGACCTGCGCGCCCTGTTCATCAACTGCACCCTGAAGAAGTCGCCGGAAAGGAGTCACACCCAGGGTCTGGTCGACGTCAGCCGGCACATCCTGGAGACCAACGGCGTGCAGGTCGAGGGTCTCCGGGCACTTGACCACGACATCGCCATCGGTGTCTGGCCGGACATGACCGAACACGGCTGGGAGCGGGACGAGTGGCCGCAGATCTACGAGAAGGTCATGGCCGCGGACATTCTCGTGATCGCGGGGCCCATCTGGTTGGGGGACAACAGTTCCGTGACCAAACTGATCATCGAAAGACTCTACGCCTGTTCGCATCTGCTCAACGACGCCGGTCAGTACGCCTACTACGGACGGGTCGGCGGCGCGCTGATCACCGGTAACGAGGACGGCGTCAAGCATTGCGCGATGAACATCCTGTACAGCCTGCAGCACCTGGGATACACCATCCCGCCGCAGGCCGACGCCGGCTGGATCGGTGAGGCGGGCCCGGGTCCGTCCTATCTCGACCCCGGTTCGGGTGGGCCGGAAAACGATTTCACCAACCGCAACACGACGTTCATGACCTGGAATCTCATGCACCTGGCGCGGATTCTCAAGGATGCGGGCGGCATTCCCGCGCACGGTAACCAGCGCTCGGCGTGGGACGCCGGTTGCCGGTTTGATTTCGAGAATCCCGAGTATCGTTGAGATCTTGAGATGCGGGCGATTCGTACTTGGTTGCGCACCCGGGTGGCCGGCTGGTCAGTGCCGATCGCGCCGGGTGGCACGTCCAGAGTCGCCGGGTGGCACGTCCAGAGTCGCAGATGAAAAAACGACGCTGTTGATCCGCGCAATAACGTCCCAACTGCGGCACCGCATCCCGGCGGAAGGGGCTGCCGCCGCTGGACTCTCGCGTCAGGGGTGACTGTTGGTGGGGTGTTGTGGCTTCAGTGCATGGGGAAATCGACGGAACGGGACGCCAGCCGAGCGGTCGCGGTGATCGATGATTTGGAGGCTCAGCAAAGGGTGCCGGCCAAGGCTCAGGCGCGTCGTGCAGAGTTGATGGTGGAATTCTCCGACCTCCGTTCTCGCGTCGGTCGCTCTCGGATCGGTATGTGTCGGTGCGGCCGGACCTGGACGGGGTCAGCTTCATGAGCGCCATGGTGTCCTCGGTGGAGGCAGTCGCGATCGATCAGGTGCTGACCGCGGTAGCGGCGATCGCCGAGCCGGACGATTCCCGGAACCTGCAGCAACGACGCGCTGACGCCTTGGTAGACATGCTGCTCGGCCGGATCAGCAACGGCTGCCCCACGCGCTGGGACACCAACAGCGACGACGCCGACGGTGATCTGGATGCGGAGGATGATTTCTGCAGCATCCCGGCTGGTGAGG
Source organism: Nakamurella sp. (assembly GCA_017882715.1). Lineage (GTDB taxonomy): Bacteria > Actinomycetota > Actinomycetes > Mycobacteriales > Nakamurellaceae > Nakamurella. Next base: position 6,871 of record JADGOY010000116.1, read on the forward strand.
CCGAAGACCCCGAAAGCGAGGTAGTCGACGATTGGGACCTGCCGGCCTCAGCATTTCGCCCCGATCCACCCCGCGACGCCGCGGGCGGCGAAATCGCCGGGCCGGTAAGCGCTGGATCACCTCGCAGTACAGCGTGTTCTGCCCCCTCCGCCGGAGCGGGCATGGCGCGGGCATGGTAGGTGTCCAACTCCGCCCGGTGCAGGTGAACATCGGCATCATCGTCTCGGCGGCATCACTGTTCGGGTTCACCAACACCCCCGGCCGGCTCGCGGACCGTTCCGCGCTGGTCTCCGTCGATACCATCCGCGACCTGGCTGCCCAACCGGGGACCCTGTTCAATCGACTGCTCACCGATGACAGCGGCAACCTGCTCGGGGTCACCGAACTCGGCCGGTTCCCGCCCCGGAAGCTCGGCCTGGCCATCGGGTATCGCGTGGTGTCTGCCCGCGTCTCGGAGACCTTGTTCATGGAAACCAGCTTCTTCCTCCTGCCACTCTTGACCGAGCATCATCATCAAATTGACAGGCTTCAATGGGTGCCGACCGGTGGGTCATGACGAGCAAGAGGTCTTGCTGACAACGACGAATTGGGGTTTCTACGGGCCGACTGTCGGCCTGATCGCGGTCGATCGGCAGACCTTCGTGGGCGCGCTCAAACCGAGCCTTTCTGGCTCGGCGACATCGCGAAGGCAACCCGGTTGTCGCTACGAAGGTGTGATCCACTTGCTGCAATGTTCTCGCCCGACGACCGGCCGGCCAGTGGCCGCATCGCGCTGTTCGGCGACGTCGGCGGGCACGCGGCCGAGCTGCGCAAGGCGCTGGTGCGGCTCGGAGCCGATTCCGAGACGTTGGCGCTGCCGGATGACCTGACGGTGGTGCAGGTCGGCGACCTGATCCATCGGGGTCCGGACTCGCCGGGCGCGGTGGACATCGCTCGTACGGTGATGGGTGCGCAGCCCAAGCAATGGTTCCAGTTGGTCGGCAATCACGAGGCGCAGTACCTGGCGCCGCCGCGTTTCCACTGGCCGGAGCGACTTCCGCCCGAGGTGATCGAGACCGTGTTCGAGTGGTGGCGAACCCGCCGGATGCGGCTCGCGGTAGCCATCGGAACCGACGATGGGCATGACTTCCTGGTGACTCACGCCGGGCTGACCGAGGGCTATTGGCGGCATTTCATGGGAATGCCGGCGACCGCCGCACTGGCGGCTCGGTCGCTGAATTCGATGATCGGCCGGCTGCATGAATCCTGGCTGTTCCGCGGGGGTGTGATGGTCACCGGGGAGGTCGACCTGTCCGCTGGGCCGATGTGGGCGTCTGCCCCTGACGAACTCCTACCGTCCTGGTTGGCCTCGACCGCGCCCGCCCCATTCGATCAGGTCCATGGTCACAGCAGCACGGTGGACTGGGTCACCAGGCGGGAGTACGGTCGGCCCGAGCTGGCCGGTTTGATCACCGAGGACCCGGTCCGCCGGCACGCCACCGCCGTGGTCGAAGGACGGCGCATCATCGGGATCGATCCCGGTCATGGCCGGCGGCCCGCCAAGACGTGGGCGCCGCTCGTGCTCACCGGCGCTCACGTCCGATAACCGTCAGGCTGGTTGGCGAGACCCTGCACGTGACGGCCCCCGTACTCCTGCACCCTGGCCGGCGGCGGAGACGTGAACCCTGCGGAGCGACGGCAGAGCCGTCGACTAGGCCAAGGGCAGCCTTTGCTTGCTGGAACCCCGGCGCGAATTGGATCAAGCTGGATCGGTGAGTGCAACCGAGGACGCGGCTGCCAACGCCGAGCGCGCGGAGCCGGCTGACTCGACTGTCTCCAATGAGCCGGGGGAGCTGGCCGCCGACCACCAAGAACCACACGACAGCGGCCTGGCGAGCAGGCTGAACTGGCTGCGGGCCGGCGTGCTCGGTGCCAACGACGGCATCGTGTCGACCGCTGCCATCGTGCTCGGTGTCGCGGGCGCCACGGACGAGCGCGGCCCGATCATCCTGGCCGGGCTGGTGGGTCTGATGGCCGGTGCGATGTCGATGGCCGCCGGCGAGTATGTGTCCGTCTCCACGCAGCGCGACACCGAGAAGGCGGTGCTGGAGATCGAGCGCCGCGAACTGGCCGAGACCCCAGAACTGGAATTGGCTGAGCTGACTGAGATCTATGCGGCCAAGGGACTGGACGAAGACCTCGCCCACCAGGTTGCGGTGCAACTCACTGCCAAGGACGCGTTGGGCGCGCACGCCGAGGCCGAACTCGGACTGGACCCGGACGGTCTGACCAACCCGTGGCACGCCGCGCTCGCCAGCTTCGTGGCCTTCGTGGCCGGCGCGCTCGTCCCGCTGCTGGGCGTGGTGGTCAGCGCCCAGGCGTGGGTGACCGTGGTGGCTGTCGTCATCGCGCTGGCGATCACCGGCTCGGTCAGCGCGCGGCTCGGAAGAGCACCCGTGCCCCGGGCGATCGCCAGGAACATCACCGGCGGGTTGCTCGCGATGACGGTGACGTACCTGCTCGGTGGGCTTGTCGGCGGCTTGATTCCGTGATCGCGTCCTAGGATCAGCGGGCGGCCCGTCCCCTTCTGCGCTCCGCGCACGGACCGGTCGCGGGCGGAGGGTGCGCGTCGTGCTCGGTGCGATGCAACGGCTGGTGGCCTCGGCGTGGGCCCCATGGGCGCTGCTCGTCACCACCCTCGTGCTGCACGTGCTGGCGACCCTGGCCGGGTCCGACCCGTTCCTGATGGTCGACCTCGCGGTCTATGTCGACGGCGCGCGACACCTCACCGACGGCACCCTGTACGACTTCTTCTCCGAGCCGCTGCACCTGCCGTTCACCTACCCGCCGTTCTCGGCGATCATCTTCAGCCCGCTGACCTGGCTGCCGTGGACGTTGCTGCGGATCTTGTGGCAGCTGGCCTCGTTCGGCGCCATCGCTGTGATGGCCTACGCGACCCTGCGGCTGCTCGGCCGCGCAGGTCCGAAGGCGCGCAACCCGCTGGAGCACGTGCGCGGCATCGTCGTCACCATCACCGCTGTGGGTCTCTGGCTCGAGCCGGTGCGCACGACGTTCAACTACGGGCAGATCAACCTCTTCCTGGCGGCGCTGCTGCTCGCCGGTGCGGTCGCGAGCAAGGAATGGATGGCCGGCTTCTCCGTCGGCATGGCTGCCGGCGTCAAGCTCACCCCGGCGATCACCGGGCTGTATTACCTGCTGCAACGGCGCTGGTGGGCGGTGGTGTGGTCGGTGGTTTTCTTCATGGCCACCATCGCGGGTGCGCTGGCCGTCCTGCGGAGCGAGACGGTCCGCTACTTCACGAAGCTGATCTTCGATCCCGGCCGGACCGGGCCCGTGTGGTCGGCGATCAATCAGTCCCTGCGGGGGGCGATCGCGCGGCTCGCCGGGCAGGACCTCACCTCGCTATGGCTGGTCGCCGCCGCGGCGGCCGGACTGCTCGGGCTCTGGGTCACCTGGGTCTGCCTCAAGGCTGATGACCGCGCGGCGGCGTTCCTTGCCGTGCAGATCACCGGCCTGCTGATCTCGCCGATTTCCTGGTCGCACCACTGGGTTTGGGTTTTGCCGCTGCTGTTGTGGTGCCTGTTCGGACCGGGGCAACGGCTCATCTGGGTACGGGTGCTGGCGGTGGCCTGGCTGGTGGCGTCCTGCAGCTACGTGGTCAGCATCCTGATCGCCCTGCAGTACATCGGTCAGCTCGCGTCTCGTCCCGGCTGGCAATCGGGGCTCGCGGTGATCTACCCGCTGCTCGGGATCATCACCCTGGTCATCCTCGGCGCGATCAACCGCCACGGTGCGAGCGGGGCGGTCGGCTCGACAGTCGCCAGGCCGGAGTCCGCGCCGTCGTCGTAGACCACCCGGTGACACGGGAGTCGGTGCGCCGGGCCGAGCGTGCCCGACCCGCGAGAGTGGACACCGCGGCATGGGGATTGGTGCAGGCGGTGGGTGGGGCCGATTTGCGGCACGGCCCGGGAGAACTAGGGTCGATCCGGCCGGCACCGCCCCGATCCCCGCCTGGCAACGGTCTTTGACATCTGCGTGGCAGGCTTCGATCGTGAACCCTCTGCGCGCGAGCCTGATCATCGACGCACCGGAGGGTTCGGTGCGGCGGGCGCTCGCGCGGACCGACACCTGGACACGGACGGCCAGCGCTCTCGGCGCCCGGCTCGAGGTAGCCGGACCCGCGACGGGTCCGCGGGCCCCGCTGCGATCCGGGGACCTGGTCCGAATCCGGGTGGACAGTCCCATCTCCCGGCTGACGAGTGCGTTGCACCTTCCGGCACGGGCGCTGATGCTGCGGGTGGAGTACGAATCGGGCGCCGACCGAGATCCGGACCCGGACCCGTCGGTGCCTGTCGGCCGGCACGCCGCGCCCCGCCCGGTCCCGACGTTGACCCTGTTCAGCGGGCCGCTGCGGTCGTGCCGGATCAACGTGGAGACCGTCTCCACCGCGGCTGGCACGGTGGCCACGGTCGATTGCCGGATTGCCGCCACGCCGGGGTTCCTCACCCCGCTGCTGCGCGCTCGGATCCTGCACGCCGCGCAGATGTTGTTGAGCATGATGACGTTGGTCGCCCGGGAGCCGGTGACGGTGGTCGGCGCCGCGATCATCGTGGAGCAGCGGGTGCTCGCCGCTCGCCGGGCGGGGCCGCCGGAGGTGGCCGGATTGTGGGAGCTGCCCGGCGGCAAGGTCGAACCGGGGGAGACCGACGAGCAGGCCGTGCGCCGCGAGTTGTCCGAGGAACTCGGGGTGGACGTCACGGTTGTCGGCAGGATCGGGCGAGACGTCGACCTGGGCGACAACTCGATGCTGCGGTGCTACCGCGTCGAGCTGGCCGGTGGGCGGCCGGTACCGACCGAGCACGACGCCACCCGCTGGCTGGGCGCCACCGAGCTGGACACGGTCGATTGGCTGCCCGCCGACCGCCAGGTGCTCAAAGATCTTCAGCGCGCGGTATTGCACCGTCAACCGCACCACCGTTTGGGCCCTTCGGGGTAATGCACACCTGATCGGCGCATCGTCGCAGCTGGTGACCGGGTGAAACCGATGCGCTGTTGACACACAGCCGTCATCATTGGCGTGGCAGTATTCGGTGAAGTCGCCAACCACAGCGTGGCTGTGGGCCACCAACTGTTTCGGGAGATGCCTTGCTGTTGACCACCACCTCGTCCTCGCGTCGCGCCCGCTACACGATCGCTGCTCTGGGAGTCCTGCTCCTGGCCAGCGCGTGCGGGGCGAGCACCACCGCCCCGGGTTCGGACACCACGTCCAAGGCCGCCACCTCCGCCGGTTCGAGTGCCGTCGGTTCGAGTGCCGGGTCATCGGCCGCCGAGTCATCGGCCGCCGGGTCATCGGCCGCCGTGTCGGAGGCCGTCCCGGCTCCGTTGAACCTGAACCTCACGGCGGACAGCACCATCGCCGCGACGCTTCCGGACAAGTACAAGCAGTCGGGCAAAGTCGTCGTCGCCACCGACCCCAGCTACGCGCCCAACGAATTCCTGCCTGAGGGCAGCAACGATCCCATCGGGATGGACATCGACCTGGCCAACGCCCTCGGCCAGGTGCTCGGGCTGAAGGTGACCGTGGAGCCCGCCAGCTTCGACGGCATCATCGCCGGCATCAATGCCGGACGGTACGATATGTCGCTGTCCTCCTTCACCGACACCAAGGCACGCGAGGAGTCGGTCAACTTCGTCACCTACTTCGAGGCGGGCACCTCGACCATGGTGCTGGCCGGTAATCCGCAGAACATCACCACCATCACCGATCTGTGCGGTCGCCCGGTGGGTGCGGAGAACGGCACGACGCAGCTGGATCTGCTCAACGACCCGACCGTCGACGGGTCGGTGGTGAAGGCCTGCACGGACGCCGGCAAACCGGCGCCGATCGCGCAGGGCTTCCCGAAGCAGACCGACGTCAACTCCGCGCTGGCCGCCGGCCGCATCGACGCCTACCTGGCCGACAGCCCGGTCGTGGCCTACGCCGTCAAGCAGACCGGCGACAAGTTCGAGAAGGTCGGCCAGGACCAGGGCACCGCGCCGTACGGTGTTGCGCTGCCCAAGGATCCCGCGGCCCTGACGACCTCCGTGCAGCAAGCCATGCAGAAGCTGATCGATTCCGGTGCGTACATGAAGATCCTGGACAATTGGGGCGTCTCGTCAGGTGCGATCACCACCGCCGCCGTCAACGGAGCTACTCAGTGAATGAACGACCGCCCGCCGGTTGATTGACAAGACGAGGACAACACGATGACGACCGTGACCGATCCAACGGTGCCGCCCCGGGACGCTCCGCTGCCGATGAAGGCGATTCCGCAGCGTCATCCCTGGCGCTACGTTTCCGCGGCTGTACTGCTGGTGTTCGCCGCGATGTTGCTCAACAGCTTCATCACGAACCCCGCGTGGGGTTGGTCAACGGTCTGGCAGTACCTGTTCTCCCCGCAGATCCTCAAGGGAGTCTGGCTGACGGTCTGGGTGACGATCGCCGCGATGATCATCGGCATCGGCCTCGGTGTGGTGTTGGCCGTCATGCGGTTGTCGGTCAACCCGATCGTC
>JADGOY010000279.1 GCA_017882715.1 Nakamurella sp.
CCGATCTGCCGCAGCGAGGCGTGTTGGGTGCGGGCGGCGAAGGCGGTGCCGACCTGGCAGGCGACGATCGCGGCGAAGCTGGCGGTGGTGGCCCGCAGGTAGGCGTCGTGCAGGGGTGCGCCGATGCCGGTGGCGTCGCCTGGGGTCCAGCCTGCGGTGTACAGGACGAGCAGGAACAGAGAAATGGTCAGCGCGGCGGATACCAGGCCCATCAGGCCCCAGGCGCGCAGCAGCATGGAACGATCGATCACGTTCTGGCCGCGGGGTCGGGGTGGTCGGGCCATGATCCCGGGTTCCGCGGGTTCGCGTCCGAGGGCAAGCGCGGGAAGGGTGTCGGTGCCCAGGTCGATTGCCAGTATCTGCATCACGGTCAGGGACAGGGGTACGAGACCGCCGGATAGGGCGAAGACCAGGAACGGGACGACCTCGGGCACGGCGTGGGTGAAGATGTAGAGCACGAATTTGCGGACGTTGTCGTAGACCCGCCGGCCTTCCTCGACGCCGGCGACGACGGTGGCGAAGTTGTCGTCGGTGAGCACCATGGTGGCTGCCTCGCGGGCGACTTCGGTGCCGCTACGGCCCATCGCGACGCCGATGTCGGCGTGCCGGAGCGCGGGGGCGTCATTCACGCCGTCACCGGTCATCGCGACCACGTAACGGTCATGTTCGAGCGCGTCGGCGATCCTCAATTTGGCTTCAGGGACCGCGCGCGCGAAGACAATCTCCCCACCACCGGTCAGGAGATGCTCAAGCTCGGCGTCGGACAGCGCGTCCAGCGCCGCGCCGTCGACGACCCGGTCGACGTGAATACCGACGCGGCGGGCGATCTCGCTGGCGGTACGGCCGTTGTCACCGGTCACAATGTGCACCCGGATCCCTGACGCATGGCATGCCGCGATGGCGTCGGGCACCTGCGGGCGCGGGGGATCGAGCAGTCCGATCAGACCCAGAAGTTCCAGCCCCGGCCCTTCGGCCTGATCACGGTCGGGCTGACCGGGGGCAGTCCAGTCACGCCGGGCGATGGCCAGCACCCGCAATCCGCGGCCGGTGAGGTCCTCGAGCGCTGCCGTCAGCGCGGCTCGTTGTGCTGGTGCCAGTTCGCAGCGGGGCAGCAGCACTTCCGGCGCGCCCTTGACATGCACCCGCACGGCGCCGCCGACCCGATCCACGGTGGCCATCGACTTGCGGCGCGGGTCGAACGGGAAGAGCACCAACCGGTCGGCGTCCCGGGCGCCAGGGTCGATCCGAACGCCGACCTGGGCGGCCATGTCCAGCAGCGCAAGTTCGGTGGGATCTCCGGTGCGCGCGCCGGCGTCGGCCGTCGAGCAGCGGGCGACCGCTTCGGCGAGGTCTCGACCCGGGACGGGCACGACGGCGCCACGCGGATCACGGATTTCCTGCACGTGCATGACGCCCTGCGTCAAAGTGCCGGTCTTGTCGGTGCAGATGACGGTCGTCGAGCCGAGAGTTTCCACCGCGGAAAGGCGTTTGACCAGCGCACCTCGCCGGGCCATGGCGCGGACACCGGCGGCCAGGGCCAGGGTGATGGTCGGTAGCAGTCCCTCCGGAACGTTCGCCACCAGCAGCCCGACCGCGAAGACCGCGGCCTGGGTCCAGGTCAGCCCGGCCACCACGCCGAGCGGCAGGAACGCAATCCCGACAGCGAGCGCGACGGCCGCGATCAGGTACGCGACACGGCGGACCTGCCGTTCCAACGGGCTGTCGCTGGCCGGGCGGCGCCCGGCCAGCGCCGCGATCCGGCCGATCTCGGTGTGTGCGCCGGTGGCGTGCACGACCGCTTCGGCCGATCCACCGACGCACCCGGTGCCGCTGAACACCAGCACCGGCGAGTCCAGGATCCGCGCCGCACTGTCCACGACGCCGGCGAGCCGCTCCACGGGCGCCGACTCCCCGGTCAACGCCGAAACGTCCAGCTCCAGTTCGCCGGACAGCAACCGGGCATCGGCCGGTACCCGGTCTCCCTCGGCCAGCAGCACCACATCCCCGGGAACGACGTCGACGGCCGGCACAACACGCACCACCCCGGAGCGACGGACCCGGGCGTGCGGCGGCAGGTACCGCCCCAAAGCTTCGACGGCCCTACCGGCCTGGCGTTCCTGCAAGAAGGCGAAACCGGCGTTCAGCCCGATGACCATCAGGATCGCCCACGCCAATTGCGCCGTGCCTGCGACGTACGCCAGGACCGCGGCGAGCAGCAGCAACACGGCCAACGGATGGGTGAACTGCCTGGCCAGCGCGCGGGGCCAGGTCGCCCCACGGCGGGAGTGCAGCTCGTTCGGCCCGAACCGCTCCAGCCGCCGGGCGGCCTCCCGCTCCGACAGGCCACCGGCACCGGAGGCCAAGTCCCGCAACAACCGTCCGATCGGCTCGCGCGGATCCGGCCCCGCCTCGTCCATCACTGTGGGCAGCTGGATGATCGACACGGCAACCCTTCCGGTTGAAAGCTGCCTTCAATCGTTCGCCGCGCCCGCGACGCCGCCCAGGGTCGACCGCCCCGTGCGGCCAGGACCAACGACACGGCGGCGCCGCCGTTCAACCGCTACCGGAACACCGTCGCATCACTGCCGTGGACGGCCGAGTTGATCGTGGGGGGAGTCGGGCTCTCCGCGGGCTCCCGTCAGCCGTCGGACTCCGTGCCGCTGACCCCGGGCGGCTCGCCGGGTTGCGACCGGCACCGATTCGTCACGACCGGTCGATGCGCGGCAACGTCGTCCCACCAGAACCGAAGGTCCTGCAAGGCCCGCGTGAGACCGGACGTGGTGATAGTGGTGGCGAAGAAGACAACAGGAAACGGGTCCGATGGCCCTGTGGGGATGCCGCCGGGGTCGGACACGCTGGGAACGTGTCAGCGTCACCAACGCAGGATCCGGCTGGGGCTTGCGATGCCGAACAGGTGGTCGATGCCCGCGAGCCTGTCCGGCTGTCGCAGCAGGGACTCAGCACCGGCGCAGCCGGTCTGTCGAGCCGGGAAACAGCACGGCGGCCTCAGCTCGTCGGACGCAACGAGTCGCCCGTTCGGTATCGGCTCCGTTGGGCGGCGGACCTGGCGCGACAGCTGAGGAATCCGTTGGCTCTGCTGCTGTGGGTGGCCGCCGGTCTGTCCTGGATGGTCGCGGCGACCACCGTGATGGTCGCGATCCTCACGGTGGTGTTGCTCAATGCGGCCCTGATGCTGATCCAGGTGCGACGGTCGGAGGGCACGGTCGAGGCGCATGGTCGAATCGTTGGATTCCCCGATCACCGGTTGCTTCTTGGCAGCATGGTCGTCGAGGTCGCCTTTGGCGCCGCGATGATCTTCATGCAGTTTGTCTCCGGCACAGCAAGCTGCCGGTGTGGGTGGTCCTGATGACGCTGCTTTCCCGGTAGCGGTGTGGTCCCCGGACGAGCCCCGGCGGTGGGTCGGGAGGAGGAACCGCTGATGACACCGGGTGTCCGCTATGCGGCAGTGCGTGAGACCCATTCCGGGGTGGTGGTTCTCCTCGGTGACTGCGCCCTGAAGGTGAAGAAGCCGGTCGACCTGGGATTCCTGGACTTCCGGAGCAGAGCGCAGCGGAAGGCCGCCTGCCGTCGGGAGGTCGATCTCAACCGTCGGCTTGCCCCGGATGTGTACCGCGGCGTGGCAACACTTTCCGGTGTCGATGGCGCGGACGGCGAGCCGGTGGTGGTGATGCGCAGAATGCCGGACGAGCGGCGGCTGACCACGCTGGTCGAATCGGGCGAACCACTGGAAGACGTGGTCGTGCAACTTGCCCGGATGATGTCAGCCCTGCACGCCGCTTCGCGCCGGGCACCGGAAATCTCCGCCCAGGGTCGGCGGGATGCGCTGCGCTCCAGGTGGCGCGCCAACCTTCGGCAGGTCAGACCCTTCCACGGCGACGTGCTGGACTCGGACGAGGTGAACGAGATCGAGCGTCTTGTCGAGGATTTCCTCGCCGGCCGTGAGGTCTTGTTCGATCGACGTGTGGCCGATGGCCGCATCGTCGATGGCCACGGCGATCTCACCTGCGATGACATCTTCTGCCTGCCGGACGGGCCGCGAGTGCTCGATTGCCTGGAGTTCGACGACAGCCTCCGCTACGTCGATGGACTGGATGACATCGCCTTCCTTGCAATGGATCTGGAGCATCTGGGTGCTGAGAGGCTTTCCGGGTTGCTGGTCGATCGCTACGCCGAGTACATGTCAGACCCGGTTCCGCCGGCGCTGCTGCACCAATACCTCGCCTACCGCGCGTTCGTCCGCGCCAAGATCAACTGCCTGAGCTATGCCCAGGGCGATGTCGCTGCTCGCGACGCCGCCCGTTCGTACGCCGCGCTGGCCCTGAAGCATCTGCGGGCCGGGCGGGTACGGCTGATCCTGATCGGTGGCCTGCCGGCCGCCGGCAAGTCGACCGTCGCAGGTCTGCTGGCCGACCGGCTCGGCGCGGTGCTGCTGTCCAGCGACCAC
>JADGOY010000117.1 GCA_017882715.1 Nakamurella sp.
GAGAAGACCGTCACCGCCGACGGGTCCACGCTCGCCGAGGTGATCACCGACCTGGACAGCCGTTACTCGGGCCTGGGTGATCGGTTGGTGAAGAACGGTTCGCTGCATCGTTTCGTCAACATCTACGTCAACGACGAGGACGTGCGGTTCACCGGTGGGCTGGAGACCGCGGTGGCGCAGGGCGACGAGGTGACGATCCTGCCTGCCGTCGCCGGTGGCGACAATTCGGCGACGGTCGCCGGAGGCGCCACCTCGATACGGGGCTGATGCTGCGATGGCCCGCTACGACAGCCTGCTCGACGCGGTCGGCGGCACCCCGCTGGTGGGGTTGCCCCGGCTGTCGCCGTCGTCGGCCGTGCGGCTGTGGGCCAAACTCGAGGACCGGAACCCGACGGGCTCCATCAAGGACCGGCCGGCGCTGGCGATGGTCGCGCAGGCCGAGGGGTCCGGACAGCTCCGGCCGGGCTGCACGGTCATCGAGCCGACCAGCGGCAACACCGGGATCTCGCTGGCGATGGTCTGCCGGGTGAAGGGCTACCGGCTGATCTGCGTGATGCCCGAGAACACGTCGGAGGAGCGCCGGCTGTTACTGCGGGCCTACGGTGCGCAGATCATTTCCTCGCCGGCGGCCGGCGGTTCCAATGCCGCGGTGGCGCTGGCCAAGCAACTGGCCGCGGACCATCCGGACTGGGTCATGCTGTACCAGTACGGCAACCCCGGGAATGCCGGCGCGCACTATGCGACAACCGGCCCGGAACTGCTCGCGGATCTGCCGACCATCACGCACTTCGTGGCGGGGCTGGGCACCACCGGCACCCTGATGGGCGTCGGTCGCTACCTGCGGGAGAAGGTTCCTGACATCGCGATCGTCGCCGCGGAGCCGCGCTACGGCGAGTTGGTGTACGGGCTGCGCAACCTGGACGAGGGGTTCGTGCCGGAGCTGTACGACCCGTCGGTCCTGACCTCCCGGTTCTCCGTCGGACCCGATGACGCGGTGCGACGTACCCGCGAGTTGCTCGAGGTGGAGGGCATCTTCGCCGGGATCTCGACCGGCGCGATCCTGCATGCGGCGCTCGGCATCGCCGCGAGGATCGTCCGCGACGGCCCCGACGCCCGTGCCGACATCGCTTTCGTGGTGTGTGACGGGGGCTGGAAATACCTGTCCACCGGCGTGTACGACGCCGACGACGATGCGATGGCCGCGCATGGCCTGGAAGGTCAGCTCTGGGCGTGACGGCTTGATCGAAAGGGAGTCCAGACCCCCTGACATCTAGGGGTTCACCCCGATTCCGGCGGGTCGCATCGTCGGTAGCCTGGGGTTCATGAGCACGTCGATGCCGCCCTCGCAGCCGTTCGATCAGTCACGGTCCGGTAGCCCGGTGGGGGGCTTCGGGGCAGGCCCGGTTCCGGGTCGGGGTTCGACGTCGCCGGCCAAGAAGTCCGGTTCGGCGCTGCTGCCGCAACGAGTCAAGCCCGCGCTGATCACCGTCGGTGCGCTGGCCGCATTGATGATCATCGTCCAGACGATCAACTGGGCGACCAGCTATCGGTTGGATTCCCTCGGTGTCGAACCGCGGAGCCTGTCCGACCTGTGGAATGTGCTGACCGCCCCGCTGGTGCACGCCTCCTGGGGACATCTGTTCTCCAACCTGGTGCCGTTGATCATTTTCGGGGTGCTGATCATGCTCGGCGGGATTCGCCAGTTCATCGCGGTCACCGCGCTGGTCTGGCTGGTGTCCGGGCTGGGCGTGTGGCTGGTCGCGCCGGCGGGCAGCGTGACGCTGGGCGCCTCGGGGATCGTTTTCGGCTGGCTCGCGTTCCTGATCGCGCGCGGTGTCTTCACCCGCTCGTGGCAGCACATCCTGCTCGGCGTGGTGCTGCTCGCCTTGTACGGCGGGTTGTTCTGGACCGGGATCGTCCGGGTCGCCGCCGCCGATATCACCGGTGTGGTCACGGTTTCCTGGCAGGCGCACCTCTTCGGCGCGCTGGGCGGCCTGCTGGCCGCGTTCCTGGTGAGCAGGGCAGACGGGCCACGCCGGCCGGCGGGCGCAGCCGGCCCGGTGATCAGCTCCTGAGCGCCGGCCTGCAGGTAGCGTCATCGCTGTGAATGCCGGTTCGATCAACGCCGGGTCGACGAACGGGGCGCCGATCAACGCTGAGTCGACCAAGCCGATCGGCATCTTCGATTCCGGGGTCGGCGGCCTCACCGTGGCCCGCGCGATCATCGACCAGTTACCGGGCGAGCAGGTCCGCTACGTCGGGGACACCGCGAACGGGCCCTACGGGCCGCTGCCGATCGCGGAAGTCAGGCGGCACGCCCTGGCGATCGCCGACCGACTCGTCGACAGCGGCGTGAAGATGCTCGTCATCGCCTGCAACACCGCATCCGCGGCCTGCCTGGCCGACGCCCGCGAACGGTACGACGTGCCCGTCATCGAGGTCATCCGGCCGGCGGTGCGACGCGCTGTCGCGGTGACTCGCACCGGTGAGGTGGGGGTGATCGGGACCTCGGCCACCATCGCGTCCGGCGCCTACCAGGACGCCTTCGACGCGGCTGCGGGCGTGCACGTGCACGCTGTGGCGTGCCCGTCGTTCGTGGACTTCGTCGAGCGGGGCATCACCTCCGGACGGCAGGTGGTGGGTCTGGCGCAGGCGTACCTGGCGCCGCTGCAGCGGGTAGATCTGGACGCCCTGGTGCTCGGCTGCACCCATTACCCGCTGCTGACCGGCGCGCTGTCGTTGGTGATGGGGGACCAGGTCACCCTCGTGTCGAGCGCCGAGGAGACCGCCAAGGACGTCTACCGACGGCTGACCGAGGCCGACCTGCTGTCCGGCCGCAGCACTCCGCCCGGGCCGCACGAGTTCCTGGCCACCGGCGATCCTGAGCCGTTCGCCCGGCTGGGCCAGCGGTTTCTCGGCCCGGAGATCAGCGTGGTCTCGGCGCTGAGCCTGCCGGTGTGATCCCCGACCGGCACCACCCCTGCGATCCGGTGACACTAGCCTGCATTGCATGGTGCGAGCTGACGGCAGAGCCGACGACGAACTGCGACCCGTGCGTTTCACCCGGGGCTTCCAGACCTATCCAGCGGGATCCGTGCTGACCGAGTTCGGCGGCACCAAGGTGCTCTGCGCCGCATCGGTGACCCCGGGTGTCCCGCCGTGGCGCAGAGGTTCGGGCCTTGGCTGGTTGACGGCCGAATACGCGATGCTGCCGTCGGCGACTCATCAACGCAACGACCGCGAATCGGTGAAGGGCAGGGTTGGTGGGCGGACGCATGAGATCTCCCGGCTGATCGGCCGATCGCTGCGGGCCTGCGTCGATCTGGCGGCGGTGGGGGAGAACACCATCGCGGTGGACTGCGACGTGTTGCAGGCCGACGGTGGGACCCGGACCGCGGCGATCACCGGTGCGTACGTCGCGCTGGCCGACGCGGTGACATACCTGCGGGACCAGGGGCTGCTGGCCGATCCGCAGCCGTTGTCCTGCCAGATCGCCGCAGTCTCGGTCGGTGTCGTCGGAGGCCGGGTCCGGCTGGACCTGCCGTACGAGGAGGACGCCAGGGCCGAGGTGGACATGAACGTCGTCGCGACCGACGTCGGCACGTTGGTGGAGGTCCAGGGAACCGCCGAGGGCGCCACCTTCGCCCGGCGCACCCTCGATGCGATGATCGACGCCGCATTGGCCGGGATCGCCGAGCTCGCCGTCCTGCAGCGCGAGGCCCTGGCGGTCGCGTTGCCGCCCAGGCCGGTGACGGCAGCCGGCAAGGACAGTGGCGGCAAGCCTCGGTCTGTGGCGAGATCTCGCCAGCCGGCGGCCTCGGCCGGATCTGGCAAGGTCCGGGCCGGTGGGTCGACGTCGTGAGCAGGGTGTTGCTGGCGACCCGCAACCGGGAGAAGCTGGCCGAACTCCAGCGCATGCTGGGCCATTCCGTGCAGGTCCTGGGCCTGGCGGACGTTGCCGTGTTCGAGGTAGGACCGGAGACGGGGGCGACCTTCGAGGAGAACGCGATCGCCAAGGCGGTCCGGGCGGCGCGAGCCACCGGCGAGATCGCTCTGGCGGATGATTCCGGGCTTGCCGTGGACGCCCTCAACGGGATGCCTGGGGTGCTCTCGGCCCGGTGGTCGGGTCGCCATGGTGACGACACCGCAAACAACGCGCTGTTGCTCGCCCAGATCGCCGACGTGCCGGCGGATCGCCGCGGCGCTGCGTTCGTGTGTGCGCTGGCCCTGGCGGTGCCGGGTGCACCGGCCACGGTCGTGCGGGGGGAGTGGCGGGGCCGGATCCGGCTCGATCCGGCCGGGACCAACGGGTTCGGGTATGACCCGCTGTTCGTGCCGGCCGAATCGGATGTCCCCGGTGGGGACGGCCGCAGTTCGGCCCAGTTGGCGTCGCAGGAGAAGGACGCGCTGTCGCATCGCGGGCGGGCGATCAGGTTGATATTGCCGGAGGTTCGCCGGTCACTCGTCGGCCAGGAGTAGGTCTTCCTGCGACGGCCGAGGGCCGCCCGGAGGCCTCATCGCGCCGGAATGCAGAACGTGCGGCGCCCCTCGGGGACACCGCACGTTGTTCGCCATGTGTGGCAGGTGGCGGTATCAGCTGCGAGGACGGCCGCGACGGCGGCCGGCACCTCTGGCGATGACGGCGGCTCCGCTGGCACCGAGCAGCAACAGTCCGATGATCAGGGTCCAGCCGGTCACCCCCCAGACGACCATTTCTGGTCGTGCGTACAGGTTGTCAACCGTGTTCGCCACCCGGTGGGCACCGTCGAACGACACCATCGACCAGGCCCCGGTGCCGATGAGTGCCAGTCCGGGCAGTGCCGTCGCCCACGGAGACCATCCGTTGAGCAGCACCGCGGCGAACAACAGCGCGCCGCCGGTCGATGTCCAGACGATGTCCCAGGTCTCGGGCTGGGTCTGGGTCTTGAGGATCGCGTCGAAGATCCGGAAGCCGAATTCGCCGACCAGGTACAGACCGCCGGCCACCAGCAGGGCGCCCAGTATCGCGCTGATCACGCCGGCGCGCGTGCGCGACTTCGTCCGTCTACCCGATCCCGGCGATTGGGTCGACGTCGCGCCGCCGGGCGCTGGGTCGATCGGAGCGGGTTCGTAGACGCTCGTCTCGGTCGGGGAATACGTGCTGTCGGAATAGCCGAATGCCGAAGTCAGACCGGCGCCGGTGTCACCCGAGGGCAGCGGTTCGTACGGGCTGCCGGTCCACTGCGACGCGCTGTCCTTGGCCGCCTTCTTGGTCGACCCCGTAGGGTTGGGGCCGTAAGGGCTGCTCGCGACCTCGTCGGAGTAGGCCGATTCGGACGTCACTGTGGTGACGCCTCCACCGCCTCCGCCGGCCCGGCGCGAGGACTCCGCACCCAGGTCGCCCGCTTCTTCGCTGCTCGTTGCCGGTGACGATGTGGACGGGTTCGGTCCGGTCATGTGCGCCCCTTTGGTGCGTGATCGTGGTCGTTCTGGCTCGTCGTACCGCGGTACGACCCAGTTGGGCCTTGCGGTCAATCGTCCTTTGTGCAGTGCCGTTCACGCGGGATCACCGACCCGCGTGTTGCGCAGAACTTGCGCGCCTGTCGGGACACCTGCGCAGACACTGCGCGATCACGGTGGGGCCGGTGGGACTCGAACCCACACTGGCACGGACCTAAACCGTGTGCCTCTGCCAATTGGGCTACGGCCCCGTCACGCCCGCCGGAAACGACCACCGCGGCGTGTGCAGCGCGAAGCATAGCCCGACCGGTAGCGCCGGAACGACAGACCGGCGGACTGAACCGGCGCGCGGACCGGACTCACACCAACACCCGACGAGGAACCGGGACCAGGAGACGATCCCGGGTGATCACTTCCGGATCACTGGGCGCGCACTCTGTCGTACTCATCCATTTGAGGTATTGAAGCTTCAGATGATTCCCTCGGTCAGAGGGGGCGAGGTCCCTTCGCGGGCTACATCTGGTGGCCGGATGTTTGTTTAGATCATTCGCAACGCGGATATAGTCGTCCAATTGATTGATCACAACATCGGCACCAGGGCAGCACCAGGGCGCCTGCGCGGCAAGGGATCCCACTCCCGCAGATCTCGCCAGGTCACGCTCCGAACATAGCTTCGGCGACGGATTCGATCGATCCCAGGTCGGCCAGAGGTGGACTTTACCACCGGCGGAGAGTAGCCGATCCATGATTCCGGCCTTGAGGACAGCGCGGGACCAGTCGGGCAACTCGTTGAGCGAAAGCAGCCCAGACCAACACCCAGATGATGAGCAACAGGAGGATCAGCAACTGGGCAAGCGCAGAACCCATCGCCCCTCCGCAGGGCTCAATTCACCGCGGTCACTCGCGACGGCCGGGAGTTGTGCAATCCACCGACGGCGGTCGCTGGGCATTGGTGAAATAGCAGGAAAGTGTTGACCTGTTCCCGGGAGCAGTGATCGCCCGCATCCATCACCCAGGACGGCGGGCGCCCCCGCACGCCCCCGTACGCCGGCCTGTCGCACAGCGTGCCGGTCGGTCAGCCGGCCAGGCCCAGATCCTGCAGCACCCGCGCCACATGTCCGGTCGCCTTCACGTTCCGCCAGGCCTGCTCGATCCTGCCGTCCGCGCCGATGACGAACGTCGACCGGATCACGCCCTGCATGGTCCGGCCGTACTGCTTCTTCTCGCCGAACGCGCCGTAGGCCGTGAGCACGGACCGGTCGGCGTCGGACAGCAGGATGATCGACAGGCTCTCCTTGTCACGGAACTTGGCGAGCTTGGCCGGGGGGTCGGGCGAGATCCCGATCACGGCGTAGCCGGCAGTGTCGAGCGAGCCCCGGGCGCTGCTGAAATCGCAGGCCTCAGCGGTGCAACCTGGGGTCATCGCGGCCGGATAGAAGTAGACGATAACCCGCCGGCCGGCGAAATCCGCCAACGACACCGGCCGTCCGTCGGCGTCAGGGAGGGTGAACGGCGGGGCGACGCCGCCCGCAACGGGGGAGGAGCTTTCCATGGCGCAAGGGTAGTGACCGGCGGAACGTGATCAGGCGTCACCCTGATCGGCCGGGCGAGCGCCTATGCGTGTCTGCCGGCCGGTCGGACCGCGGGGGAGCTCACCGACACCGAGCATGTCACCACGGTCAGGGTGACCGGACGGAAGAACGCCGCCGCGACCGGAACGCTGGTGAACCTCGACCGGGTGGAGTCCGGCCGACCGCAACCTCGCGATGCACGTCGAAGCACAACGAGACGGACGCAACCGGACCGCCCGCGTCGATGGTTCAGCTCAGGATGCGGCTAGGGTAATGACCCGCGGGCCGCATCCAGAGCGGTCCCGGACCACGGGAGGTGCGGTGGCCCGCGACGCGGAAACCATCCAGTCCGAGATCGAGCGCGCGCGCGACGCGCTGGCCGTTGCGGTGGACGAACTCACCACTCGGGCCAACCCCAAGCGGGTGATCGAACAGGGCAAGCAGACCCTCGCCTCCACCCTTGCCGAGCCGAAGGTCAAGTACTCCCTGATCGCCGTAGGCGCGCTGCTGGCTCTGGTCGTCCTGCGGCGGCTGTTCCGCTAGGCCGGCAACGGGGACACCACTCACGCGGCGCGCGGACACACGGGGCCAGCGAGCTCACCCGGCCCGCACCGTCGGCCGGGATATCCTGTCGTCTTGGCCGTGCATGGGATCGGCTGCCGTGGCACGGCCTGCTCCTGTCCGCGGATACCCCAGGAATAGGGCGGTACCAGGATGATGGCGGCGCGACGAAGCAGCTTGCTCACCACGACGTTCGGTGTGCTGGCCTTGCTCGCGGTGATTGCCGGGTGCAGCGGCAGCAACCTGACCGCGGCGAACACCACGTTGACCTCGACCGCGGGCGTTCCGGTCGGCTCTTCGGCGTCCGGTTCGGCATCGACCACCACCACGACGACCACACCACCGGTGGCGTCCGTCTCCGCGACTCCTGCACTCGGTACGACCGGGATCTCGCCCGTGGAGCCCCTCACTGTGACGGTCGCCAAGGGCACCATCGACGACCTGACCGTCACCAATTCTGACGGGAAGCTGGTTCTCGGGTCGATCTCGCCCGACCGGACCACCTGGACGGTGGGCGAAGTGCTGGGGTTCGGCAAGACCTACACCGTCGCGGGAACGGCGACCGGAACCGACGGCAGGCAAATCCCGATCACCGGCACCTACACGACCGCCGGCGAGGACGCCCAAGTCCGCAACACCATCAACCCGGCCGACGGAGCGGTGGTCGGCGTCGCGGCGCCGATCAGCGTGAGCTTCGGCGTCGAGCCCGCGGATCGCGCGTTGGTCCAGAAGAGCATCTCGATCACGACGGTGCCGGTCGTCGAGGGTGCGTGGGGCTGGGTCCAGCACGACGACGGTCGCTGGGCGTTGGACTATCGAACCAAGGACTACTGGCCGGCCGGCACCCAGGTGCACGTCGAGGCGAAGCTGTACGGGCTGAAGCTGGGTCCGAACGCCTACGGCCAGGCGGACATCACCAGTGACTTCACCATCGGCCGAAACCAGGTGGTCATCGCGGACGTCAACTCGCACGAGTTGGTCGTCCAGCAGAACGGTGCCACCGTCGCCAGCTACCCGGCCTCGTATGGACGTGGGGAGGACACCGGCGATCCGAACCTGATCACCCGGTCCGGGACCCACGTGGTGAACGAGCTGAACGAGACCAAGCTGATGAGTAACCCGAGGTACGGCTACTCCGACGTCCCCGAGAAGTGGGCCGTGCGGATCAGCAACAACGGCGAGTTCATCCACGCCAACCCGGCAAGCAGCGGCGCCCAGGGCAACTCCAACGTCACCCACGGATGCGTCAACCTGTCGTTGGAGGATGCGGACGCGTACTTCCACTCCGCGATCTGGGGCGATCCGGTCGAGGTGAGCGGCACGTCAGTGCAACTCGGCCCGGAGGACGGCGAGATCTACATCTGGGCGTTGCCCTGGGACAAGTGGCTGACCTACTCGGCGCTGTGACCAACCCCGTCGCGGACGTCGGCGCGCAGGGATGACGTGAGCACCGAAATCCGTATCGTCGGCGCATCTGTTGTGCCGCATCCGGGCGCTGTGCTCGCGCATGCGGAGATCGCGCTGTCGCCATCGTCGGGATTGATCACCTACTTGGGCCCGATCCGTGGTCCGGCAGGCCCCGTCGACGTCGATGCCCGCGATCGGATCGTCGCGCCGGGGCTGGTCAACGCCCATACGCATGCTGCGATGACGCTGCTGCGCGGGCACAGCGACGACGTCCCGCTGCGGGAGTGGTTGACCGCCATCAGGGCGTTCGAACTTCGGATGACGTTCGAGGACATCCGAGCCGGGCTCGGGCTGGCCATGGTGGAGATGATCCGCAGCGGAACGATCGGGTTCGTCGACATGCACCTGTGGGACGGCACCCTGCTGGCCGATGTGTGCGCGGCCGGAATGCGGGTCCGGGCCGCGCCTGCGGTATTCGGGTACGACGCGGTGGCCTACCCCGGTGCCACCCCGGAAACCGGTGCGCAGGTACTCGACCGCACACCCGACCTCGCCGCGGAGTTCGCCGGTGAGGATCTGGTGCGGGTCAGCTACGGGCCGCACGCGCCCTACAGCTGCGGGCCCGGGCTGCTCGGGGACGTCGCGAGCAGGGCCGCAGTGAACGGGCTGGGAGTGCACATCCACCTCTCCGAGACCCGGGCCGAGGTCGACGAGTCAATCGACCGTCACGGGATCTCACCGATCGCCCTGGCCGGGCGGCTCGGCCTGTTCGCCCTGAGAACCCATGTGGCCCATGCCGTGCACCCGCGACCCGGCGACCATCAACTGCTCGCCGCGCCCGGGATCACCGTGTCGCACAATCCGATCTCGAACCTGAAACTGGGCGCCGGTATCGCGCCGATCGCCGACTACCGGACGGCGGGCGTCGCACTGGCCCTGGGCTCGGACTCGGTGGCGTCCAACAATGCCGCCGACCTGTTCCAGGAGATCAAGATCGGCACCCTGCTGCAGCGGGGTGCGCACCACGACCCTGGCGTGCAGTCCGGACTCGAGGCCCTGGCCATGGCCACCAGCGGCGGGGCGGCGGCGCTGGCCGACCGGCTGCCCGGGCGACTGGGCGTCGGTGAGCCGGCCGACCTCGTCATGGTCGACACCACGGCACCCTCGGCGACGCCGATGACCGATCCCCGGTCGTTCCTGGCGTTCGCGGCGACCGGTGCCGACGTCACCGACGTGTTCATCGCCGGGCGGCGGGTGCTGGAGGACCGTCGGCTGACCACCCTGGATGAGCAGGCCATCCGAGCCGACGTCGGCGAACGCGTCCGGCGCATCCGCACCGAGTTGGGCCTGCCGCTGTTCGGGTGAGTCCGGTCGTGCACCAGCAGGTCCCTCCTTCATCCGCGCGGATCAACTTCTTCCGCGCGGATGAAGTCGTTGACTCGGTGAACATGCGCCCCAAAAGGAGCCCGTTAATCCGCGCGCGGGACGCAGACGCTTCTATGTCTGTCAACCCCCAGCCGCGGTCAATGCGCGGAAGAGTTCACTTGCGATGTAGCGCCTGAGGCAGCGGCGGATGTCGCGGTCGCTCATGCCGTGGTCTTGACGTATTTCCACCCTGCGGTCGGCCATGGCATCCAGCGGGTCGGACCAGGAAGCATCGACCCGACGTACCACGACGTCGATGTAGGCGCGGGTGCGGGGGCAGTCCCGCCAGCCGGTCAGCATGATTGGTGTGCAAGGCCCGGTTGAGTTGCCGGTCACCGCCGCGGTTGCACCGCCCGGGACAACCCGACACCGTAGCTGCGGGTAAATTCCAACCCGATCAGCACCCGCGGGCCCGGCGCGTGCCCGGCGATCCACGCCACCGCCGCGACGTACCCGTCGGCGTCGTCGATGGTGACCGTCCAGATCAGCGTTCCGAGCCCGGTGAGCATCTCCAGGTGATGGGTGTCCCGGTGGGTATCACCCCGACCACCGCAGCCATCATGGGGATGTCCGCGATCTCATCGTTCTCTTCTGCCAGCGTGGTCATCGATCCGGGTCTCCTTCCAGACCAGGGGTCAGGGACGGCGCCGGCCTGGGAAAGGGTCACTTCACGGCATATCTGTGATGAGTCACGCACCCCCGCAAGGAGATATACGGACAGGCTTCTGATCAAGCCAACAAGGTGGGCCAGGCCGACGCCGGCACCCGGGAAGACAAGTCAACTTCAAGGCACACGGAAGGGGCAAGATCCGCGCAGAGACATTCCCCGGCACCACAACCGATCCTGGCAGCAGCAACCCGCCCCAGACGACACCCCAACACTCAAAGAACCGTGCCACAAAGGCACAGCGCTTGCCGCCCAACGTGTCGATCGGAGCGCCCTGCGGGCGACCGGCTCGTCGCCAGATTCGCTCAGGCCGAGGGTTTCACCAGGGACGCCGCGTGGTCGGGCACGTACCGGAACTCCTCGCGCGGCGGCCGCTGGTAGAACCGGGCCTGCGGCCGATCCGGAATGGTGACCGGCGGCGGATCCCGATGCTCGTACGAAATCGTGGACAACAGGTGCGCGATCACGTTGATCCGCGACCGCTTCTTGTCCTCGCTCTCCACGGTGACCCACGGCGCCTCGGGAATGTCAGTGTGCACGAACATCTCGTCCTTGGCCCGGGAGTACTCCTCCCACTTGCTGATGGATTGGACGTCCATCGGTGACAGCTTCCAGCGCCGCATCGGATCGGTGAGCCGCGATTTGAATCGCTTCTCCTGCTCGATGTCCGAGACCGAGAACCAGTACTTGCGGAGCAGGACCCCGTCCTCGACGAGCAAGCGCTCGAAGATCGGCGCTTGATGCAGGAATCGGCGGTACTCGTCACTGGTGCAAAAGCCCATCACCCGCTCGACGCCGGCCCGGTTGTACCAGGAGCGGTCCATCAGCACGATCTCGCCGGCGGCCGGCAGATGTTCGATGTAGCGCTGGAAGTACCACTGGGTGCGTTCACGTTCCGTCGGCGCGGGCAACGCCACGATGCGCGCGTTGCGGGGATTGAGGTACTCGGTGATGCGCTTGATTGCCGAGCCCTTGCCTGCGGCGTCACGTCCCTCGAAGATCGCTACGACGCGGGTGCCGGACTCCTTGACCCACTGCTGCATGGTGACCAGCTCGGTTTGCAGCCGCCTGAGTTCCGCCTCGTACGCCTTCTTCGGGATCTTCTTCGGCTTGACCGGTTCGTCCGTCCGTGAGGCTTCGTGATGGGCCATTCGACGCTCCCTGGGTCATCACTCGGAGTCGCCCGTTTGTTGTCGGACCCGAGTCTGTTGATCTCACCCCTTAGCTTGTCATGCCTGGTGGGCGTGCACCGGACGGGCGGGCGCGGCCGGCGATCCGCGGCTACCGCTGGGTGTCGGCGGGCACCTTGGGATGCCGGGCCCGGGCAAAGCAGTAGACGCCGAAGCAGGCCAGACCCGGTGCCATCACGGTGAGCAGTCCTGCTCCGAACGGTGCCCCGTTCACGGTGCGCAACTCGTCTTCGAGGCTGCCTGCCTGCCTTCTCCGGTTCGTAGGTGATCGCGGCCCAGCCGAACAGCGCGCCGACGATGGCAAAGGCGATGCCCTCGACGATGTAGCCGAGCCGGCCCAGGGCGACCGGCGCCGCGTCCGACCAGGGTGTCGGTCCCGGCGACCCCAGATCGCCTCGATCGCTGTTCACGCCGGCGCGAGCCGACCCGACGCCAACGAATGGGGTTGTGGCGCAGTGACGGGTGAAAAGGGTCCTGACCGCGACAGCGCGTCGGGCGCGGGATGACGCGTTCGGCAGACCTTGCCGATTCATTACTAACCGTATCCGTCCTCACACTCTGCGTGAAGATGGGCTCAAAGGTGACTTGCTGCGATTGAAGGTTCTTCATGAGCACACATGCACGTCTGGCGCCCGTCGGCGCGGCATCGGAACCTCGGCCCGAGCCGGCCGAACTCGCACCTCGCGTTCCGCTCGTCCGGAGACGGCGACGATGGCGGTTCGGCATTCCAATCGAAGATGCTGATGATGCTGATGCTGCTGTTGGTCACGAGCATTCTGTCCGCTCTGGTTGTTGGTTGTGTCGGATACCAAAATGGCCCGGGTTCGGACCCGAGCGCGGCCGGCGCAGCTGGTGGCGAGCATGTTGTCGTTGTCGTTGTCGTTAGCGACGAGCGCGGGCGGCGCGAGGCCCCATTTTGGAAGGGTCCTCAGATGGTGATGGCGACCTTTCCACGGGCGTGTCCCTGGCCGAAGTAGCCGATGGCTTCGGCGGTTTGGCTCAGTGGGTAGGTCCGGCCGATGACCGGCATGACCTTTCCGGATTCCAGGAGCTCGGTCAGGGCGAGCAGGTCATCCTGGTTCCGTGACAACCGGACCGGACGAATCCGCTGGGATCTCAAGAGCGACA
>JADGOY010000280.1 GCA_017882715.1 Nakamurella sp.
GCCACCGCAGCAACCCGCCGTACGACGTCGAGCCCGTCGGCGCCGCCGTCGAGTGCGACCGGTTGCTCGTACAGGCGCGCCTCCGGGGGCATCATCTCGATCGCCTCGGTGGGGACGTACGGCGCGTTCGCGGCCAGGATGTCGACCCGATCCCGCAGGGTCGCTGGCAACGGCCCGTCAAGGTCGCCCTGGTACACCCGACCGCCGATCGGGGCGAGGTTACGGCGGGCACACCGCACCGCAGCCGGGTCGACATCTGCGGCGTGCAGCTCGATCCGGCCCAGGATCGCGCCCAGTGCGACGCCGATCGCGCCCGAGCCGCAGCAGATGTCGACGACGACGGGTGGCCGCGCCCGACCGGTGGAATCTGCCGTGTCGCCGCCACGACCGGTGTCGGCCGTCCCCCGACCGGTGTCAGCGGTCCCAGCGGCCTCGCGGACCAGGGCGGCCGCCTCCCGGACCAGGAATTCGGTGCGTTGACGGGGCACGAAGACTCCAGGGTCCACGGCTATCCGCAGCCCGCAGAACTCCGCCCAGCCCAGGACGTACTCGAGCGGGAGACCGGCAACCCGCCGATCCACCATGGCGGCAAGATCGGCGGGCGTTGCTGCGCAGGACAGCAGCAGTCGCGCCTCGTCCTCGGCGAACACACAACCGGCCGCACGGAGCCTGGCGACGATGACGGACGACGACGTGGGTGACGATGACATGAGAAGCCTTCCGGGCAGCCGAAGGGCGCTCTCTCCGGTCACCTACGCACAGGGAACCTGCTCGGCGGGCCCACGCTACCGTCGCCGGCTCAGGCAGACAATGCGCGTCCGGCGAGGCTGTCCACCGACCTCGCCGGACGCGCGTGCGTATGCGGCTGAAGCCGAACACCAATTCGGCCTGTTGCAGCGCGCCGGTGGGCCAGTTGGCGTCCTACCGGTGTCGGTGAACATCCTCGACACCGGCGGAGACGGGTTCACGGTCTTCGGGCGGGGCGCGACGTCACCGGCGGACCGATCGACCTCGACGCCTTCACGGCGTACCTGACCGCGCATCCCAACCTGGCGGCGCCGCCGGATCGGCTGACCGTCATCGGCTGAGCGGCGCGACATCCGCTGCCTGGTGCTCGAACTGGGTGCGGTACAGCTCCGCGTACAGTCCGCCGGCGGCGATCAGCTCGGCGTGCCGCCCGGACTGCACGACGCGGCCGCCGTCGATCACCAGGATCTGGTCGGCGCTGCGGATGGTGGACAGCCGGTGCGCGATCACCAGGGACGTCCGGCCCTGCAGCGCGGCGGCCAGGGCGCGTTGCACCGCGACCTCCGATTCACTGTCCAGGTGCGCGGTGGCCTCGTCCAGGATGACGATCGCCGGCGCCTTGAGCAGCACCCGCGCGATCGCCAGCCGCTGCTTCTCCCCGCCGGACAGCCGGTGTCCGCGGTCGCCGACCACGGTGTCCAGGCCCTGTGGCATGTGGGATACCAGCTCCCAGATCTGGGCCGCGCGTAGCGACTCGATCAGCTCGTCGTCGCTCGCATCGGGCCGGGCGTACAGCAGGTTGGCGCGAATCGTGTCGTGGAACAGGTGCGCGTCCTGCGCGACCACCCCGATGGCGTCCCGCAGTGACTGCAACGTCGCATCCCGCACATCCAGCCCGCCGATCCGTACGGTGCCGGTGTCCGGGTCGTACACCCTGGGCACCAGCTGGGAGATCGTCGTCTTGCCCGCGCCGGAAGGGCCCACCAGCGCAACCAACTGGCCGGGCTCCGCGCGGAAGCTGACGCCGTGCAGTACCGGATGCCGCGGGCTGTGATCGGGGACCGCGACGTCCTCCAGGGACGCCAGCGACACCTCGTCGGCGCCTGGGTAGGCGAAGCGCACGTCGTCGAACTCGACCGACGGTGTGCTGACGGACAACGTCCGGGCGTCGGGCTTCTCGGTGATCAGCGGCTTGAGATCCAGTACCTCGAAGACCCGCTCGAACGACACCAGCGCGCTCATCACGTCGACCCGGACGTTGGACAGCGCGGTCAGCGGTCCGTAGAGCCGGGACAGCAACAGGGCCAGCGAGACCACCGCACCTGGCTCGATCGCACCGTTCAGGGCCAGGGTGCCGCCAAGACCGTAGGTGAGCGCGGAGGCGAGCGCTGCGACCAGACCGAGCGCAACCAGGAACACCCGCCCGTACATCGCTGTCGTCACGCCGATGTCCCGGACCCGGCCGGCCCGGTCCCGGAACGAGGCGGCCTCGACCTCGGGGCGGCCGAACAGGATCACCAGCAGCGCGCCGGAGACGTTGAACCGCTCGGTGGTGGTGGTGTTCATGGAGGCGTTGAGCTGGTAGCTCTCCCGGGTCATCGCCTGCAATTTCCCGCCGAACCACCGGGCGGGCACCACGAAGATGGGTAGCAGGATCAGCGAAATCGTGGTGACCTGCCAGGACAACGTGAACATCACCGCAGCCGTCAGGATCAGCCCGATGACGTTGGACACCACACCGGACAGCGTCGAGGTGAAGGCCTGCTGCGCGCCGATGACGTCGTTGTTCAGGCGGCTGACCAGTGCGCCGGTCTGGGTGCGGGTGAAGAACGCCAGCGACATCTGCTGGACGTGCTGGAACACCTTGGTGCGCATGTCGAAGATGAGCCCCTCACCGATGCGCGAGGAGTACCACCGGGTGGCCAATGAGAGCAGGGCATCGACCACGGCCAGCCCGGCGATCACGGCGGCGATCAGCACCACCGCCCGCACGGTGCCGTTCGAGCTGATCTGGTTGACCACCTCGCCGGCCAGCAGCGGCGTGACGACGCCGATCACCGACGAGACGACGGTCAGGATGAGGAAGATCGTGAGTTCCTTGCGGTAGGGCCGGGCGAACGACACCACCCGCCGGATCGTCCCTGGTGCCAGCTTCTTGCTCGCCATCGAGCTGTCCTGGTGCATCATGCGCCGGCCGGCGGCGCCCATCGGTGAAGCTCCGGTCATCGGCACTCTCCATCCGCTCAGTCACTGCGATCATGCCCAACAGTGGTGGGTCGGTGCGGGCTCCGCGGGCGCGGTCGTGAGGCTTGCGCCGTGGGCGTAACCGCTCGTCGTCGAGGACCGTTTGATCACCAACGGTCGTGCACCGACGGCCGGATGCGACGGTCGTAGAGATCGCTCATTGCGGTGAGCAGATCGGTGTTCAGATCGGGAATCGACGCGGCCGCTGCGTTGGCCCTGACCTGCTCGACCGAGCGGGCGCCGGGGATCACGGTGGTCACTCCTGGTTGTTGCACGATCCAGTGCAGCGCGACCTGCGCGGGGGTCGGGCCACCGTCGGCGGATCTCTCGACCAGATCGGAGAACTCCCGCGCCGCTTCGACTCCGGTGTCGTAGTCGACCCCGGCGAAGGTCTCGCCGACATCGAAGGCCTCGCCGTGCCGGTTGTAGGCACGGTGGTCGGTGGCCGCAAAGGCCGTGTCGTGGCGATATCTGCCCGACAACAGACCAGAGGCCAGCGGCACCCGGGCGATCACCGCCACCCCGGCTGCCGCAGCGGCGGGCAGCACCGCCTCCAACGGCTTGCGGCGGAACGCATTCAGGATGATCTGCACGGACGTCAGACCGGGCCTGGCGATGGCGGACAAAGCCTGGTCGCAGGTTTCCACGCTGACCCCGTAGGCGCGGATTCGGCCGTCGGTGACCAGATCATCCAGGGCGTCGAAGACGGCATCGTCGTGGAACACGTCCTCCGGCGGGCAGTGCAGCTGCACCAGATCGAGCGTGTCGACCTGCAGGTTTCGCCGCGAACGGTCGGTCCAGGCGCGGAACGCGGCCGGGGTGTACTCGGCCGGGTCCAGCGGGGCGCGGCGGCCCATTTTGGTGGCCACAGTCACGTTGGCTTGCCGGCTGAGCTCGCTGCGTTGATCTCGTTGATCTCGTTGATCTCGTTGATTGCGCAGGAATGCGCCGATCAGCTGCTCGCTGCGCCCGTCCCCGTACACGTCGGCGGTGTCGAAGAACGTCACGCCGGCCTCGACGGCTGCGTCCAGCACCGCCATCGCCTGACCCTCGTCGACCTCTCCCCAGTCGGCGCCGAGTTGCCATGTTCCCAACCCGATGACCGACACATCCCGAGCTACGCCCTGGCCTGGACGACCCACCGTGCGCTGCTGCATGGACCCAGGTTCGCACTGCGGACGGATCCATGTCATGCTGGTGGTGGTTAGTAGTTCTTGAGTTCGTGTCATGACGGTCCCAGGAAATCGCCGCGATTCGGGACCATCGGACGACGTTACATCCGAGCAAGGTCGAAATCGTCGACTAGCCCGCGCCACGGCACGTTGCTGTGGTGTGAACCGGAACGTCGTCAGGAGAGATTCATGGCACAAGGCACCGTCAAGTGGTTCAACGCTGAGAAGGGCTTCGGCTTCATCACCCCAGATGGTG
>JADGOY010000118.1 GCA_017882715.1 Nakamurella sp.
AGCGCACCTGACCTGCACATACGCACTTCGCGTCAAGGTCACAATTCATCGGCGCAGCGAGTGGTGGCGGTCGGCCCACCTGACCGCGGGTCCCTGCGACAGCTTGCCCTCGAATCGGCAGCGATGGACGGCATGCCTCGTCGGGCTGGGGCGAAGCCCCGTTAGTCTAGTGGTGCGCCGAGAACGAGCCCGACGCCGCGGGGTGCCTGACTAGCCACAGCGCCGACCGAAGATAATCGCAGAAGGACAGCGGCAAGACGATCAGGAACACGACGCCCTGCACCGCCCCGGAGGTCCTGACCTTCATCCCGACGAACATCGAGATCCAGCAGAAGCACAGCGCGAAGGCGAGGGAGATCCCGAAACCGGCGGTGGCGGCCATCGCGTTGGTCTCGACGCGAAAGCCCATCATCATGCCGAAGCCGAGGGTGACGATGCACAGGACGAGGTACCGCCGATGTCGCGATGACCGGCGCCGACGAGGGGACCGATCGACCGAGCGGGAGTGAGGCCGGCCGACCAGGCTGGCCGCCAGGTCGAGGCGGCGCCGCGTCCCGCCGGAGTACGTCTTGGCCACCCGACCGGCGGCGTCGGTCGGGTCGAACCGTTCGCGCAGTTCGGCCGAGCGGGCGCGGGCGTCCCTGGTGGTCAGGTTCAGCAGCTGACCGATCATCACGAGATTCTGGGTGCCCGTCACGTCCTCGTCGACCGAGGCGTACTGCTCGGTGAGCCCGACGATGCGGCGCGATCTCCTCGAGTGGTGGTGCTCGCGGAAATCGTCAGGCTCGCTGCTGAGATATCGCGCACATGCCGCTGAGACGCGGGTCAGCGCTCGGGCCCAGTTCCGAGCGGTCAGTCCGCGGCGCGGGCCTCCGGTTTCGGCCCGCGGCGTCGGCCTCCGGTTTTCGGTCGGCCGGGCGAGTCGGCGCTGTCTTCGGTACCTTCTCCTGCCGCTTGTTCAGCTGCTCCTTCGGCCGATTCCTCGGCCTCCAGAGCGGATTCGACCTCCAGGAGTTCCGCGGTCTCGAGTTCGACCTCGGCGTCGTCCTCGAGTGCGGCCGCCACCACGAGTTCGGCCGCCGCCTCTTCCTCGAGTTCGGCGGCGATCTCCAGTCTGGTCTCGGCGTCGTCTTCTAGTTCGGCGGCGATCGCCAGTTCGCCGGCGGCTGCTGCCGCCAATTCGTCCGCCGGCTGCAGCTCTTCGTCGCCATCGATCTCGGACGCCCCGGCGTCCTCGCCCTCTTCGGGTTCGGCCGACCCGCCGTCGCTCTCCGCTGCGTCCCTCCACTTGAGCTCGATCTCGAGTTCGGTTTCATCACCGTCGATTTCGATTTCCAGTTCCCAGTCGATCTGATCGGCGACCGCCAGTTCGATCGAGTCGCCGCCCGAACTCAGCTCTATCTCCGACCCCCCGGCCAGGGCGTTGCCGAGCGCGATCAGCCGGTCGGCGACCTCCTGCCGGGTCAGCCGCGACTTCCTCTTGATCTCGACCTTGGGCATAGGAGTCCCTCTCCTGCTGGATTTTCCGCTCGCTCTGGGATGTCACCGTAGCGGTCGGGCGGTCGCTCCGCCCTCATCCGCCGCGGATGAAACGACAGGCCCGCTCGAGTAGCTCGCCGGGCGATCACCACCCCAGGGGGCAGGCCGTGGCGCTCCCGGCAGCGATGGGGCATGGTGGTCAGAGGGGATATCCGCGCTGAAGATGAGCTGTGGATGTCGCATCGTGAACCCCCGACGGCCTCCGTCGCTCCGGCGCAATCGGCCCGGGATTTCGTGCCGGAAGGGTTCGTCAGCGATCGAATGCGATGTGCCACAGCAGTTTCCAGTCGATCCGGGGTGGCGGGACGCCGGGGCGATTCTTCGGGAGTCTGACGCGGAGTGCTCGTGGTCGGATGGTGCACTGCACGGGGGTGTCGACGGTGACGGCCTCGCCGTCGATGCCGACGGGGATGCTCGCTTCGGTGCTGTCGACGACAACCTCGTGTCCGGTCAGCACCTTGATGGATTGCCCGTGTGCGCGCCGCAGCAGGCCGACTGCCCTGGTCACGCTGCCCAGTCGCCCGGCGATGATGCCGAGGACGCCCTGATCCAGGCGGGTGCGTCGGCCCAGGTCGAGAAGCCGGCCCGAGCCGTAGGGGTTGTTGCTGATCAGCGCGGCCTGCACGTCGTCCAGGGTGGTCGGTCCGCTGTCCCTGCCCGTGGTGCCCGTGCGGACGGTGAGGTGGGCGCCTTCACTGAGCAGGTCCGGAAGCATGTTCAGGATGGTGCGTTCTTTGTTGTCGCGGTATTCCGGGCTCTGCACGATTTCGGCGTAGGCGCCGAAGGAGGCGTTGTTGACGAATGGTCGGCCGGCGATGACGCCGAGGTCGACGCGGACCTCTTCGCCGTCGGTGAGGGCTTGCAGGCAGCTGGCGGGGTCGTCGCGGTCCAGGCCGAGGTCAAGGGCGAAGTGGTTGCGGGTGCCGGCGCTGATCACCAATAGCGGCAGGTCGTCGTCGGCGGCGATGCCGGCGACGAGAGCCTGGGTGCCGTCGCCACCGGCGACACCGAGGAGGTCGGCGCCGCGCCGGATGGCGTCGTGGACGATGGCGGGGATGTCGACTTGGCCGGGTCCGTCCAGCAGGGTGACTTCAGCGCCGAGTTGTTCGGCCTTGTTTTTCAGGTCGTAACGGTTGACCTTGCCGCCGCCGGAGCGGGGGTTCATCACGATGAACGGGTGCCGGGCGGGTGGGGGCGTGGTGGTGGGCATCCACGGCTGCGCGGTGTGGCGCAGCGCGTGCCGGGCGGCGGTCCCGCCAAGGGCCAGCAGAGCCAGCGAGATCAACGCCACCGCAACGAGTTCTTGCCGGAAGAAGGTGAGCACGACCCAGCAGATCGCGATGACAGCCAGGGTCAGGCCGGCCCACCGGCGGACGCCGCGCTCGGCCAGGAACCAGTAGCCCCCGGCGAGCGTCACACTGGCTCCGATGAGTCCGACGGCAACCAGCGTCAGCCCGATGAACCCGGCTGAGGCCACCACCACCAGACCCGATGCGACCATCGCGGCCAGCGATGCTCTGGCCAGCCATCGTCGGCCGCTCGGCTGCGGGTCCGGGCTTGCAGGTGCGGGGGTCGCTGCGGATTCCGGCCGGTTTGGCGCCATGGCCCGACGGTAGGACACCGGCTGACCGGCTCAGTCGTCGGTCCCACCCCGTGCCCTCGATGACCACCCGATGCGGCGGCGGCGGACATGTGGAAGCCTCCCAGGGAAGGCGGTCGCGCACCCCGGCGAAGGGAATCGATATGAGCACCGACCAGATGCTGGTGCCGGGCACCGCGACCTCGGACGGGTCAGCCGCAGATCGGCAGTGGTGGAAGTCCGCCGTGGTCTATCAGATCTACCCCCGCAGCTTCGCCGACTCCGACGGCGACGGGGTCGGCGATCTGGGCGGTGTCGCTTCCAAGGTCGACTACCTCGCCGACCTGGGCGTCGACGTCATCTGGCTGTCACCGGTGTACCCCTCCCCTCAGGACGACGCCGGCTACGACATCAGCAACTACCAGGACATCGAACCCGTCTTCGGCACGCTGACGGACTTCGACACCCTGCTGACCGCGGTGCACCGGCGCGGGATGAAGCTGGTGATGGACCTGGTGGTCAACCACACCTCCGACGAGCACCCGTGGTTCGTCGAGTCCAAGTCCTCAACGACCAACCCCAAGCGCGACTGGTACTGGTGGCGACCGGCCCGCGACGGTATGCACGGAGGTGATCCCGGTGCGGAACCGACCAATTGGGGTTCGTTCTTCTCCGGCTCGGCCTGGCAGTACGACGCGGACACCGGCGAGTACTACCTGCACCTGTTCTCCCGCAAGCAGCCTGACCTCGACTGGGAGAACCCCGAGGTCCGGCAGGCGGTCTACCAGATGATGCGGTGGTGGCTGGATCGCGGCGTCGACGGGTTCCGGATGGACGTCATCAACGTGATCTCCAAGGACACGGCGCTGCCTGACGGACACAGCCGCAGCGGTCGGTGGGGCGACGGTTCGCCTTACTACATCAACGGCCCGCGGTTGCACGAGTACCTGCAGGAGATGCACCGAGAGGTGTTCGCCGGCAGGCAGGGCCAGTTGCTCACCGTCGGCGAGATGCCGGGTTGCACCGTCCAGGAGGCTCGGTTGTTCACCGATCCGGCCAGGGCCGAGGTTGACATGGTGTTCCAGTTCGAGCACGTGCAACTCGACCAGGGAGCGACCAAGTGGGACATCCATCCGCTGAAGTTGGTCGACCTGAAGGGCTCGCTCGGCCGTTGGCAGGCGGGCCTGGCCGACGTCGGATGGAACAGCCTGTACTGGAACAACCACGACCAGCCGCGCGCGGTATCCCGATTCGGTGACGACGCCGAGTACCGGGTGCGGTCGGCGAAGCTGCTGGGCACCCTGCTGCACCTGCATCGCGGAACGCCCTACGTCTATCAGGGCGAGGAACTGGGCATGACGAACGCCCCGTTCGCCGGGATCGGCGATTTCCGCGACATCGAATCGATCAACCATTTCGCCGAGGCGAGGGCGGTGGGACAGTCAGTCGATTCGGTGCTGGCCGGATTGCGAACCATGGGCCGCGACAATGCGCGAACGCCGGTCCAGTGGGACGATTCGGCCAACGCCGGCTTCAGCACCGGCGAACCCTGGATTCCCGCCAACCCGAATTACCACGAGATCAATGCGGCCGCGGCGCTCGCGGACCCGGAATCCGTGTGGCACCACTACCGCGCGCTGATCGACCTGCGGCATGGTGAACCTGCGGTGGCGTACGGCGATTTCACCATGCTGCTCCCCGAACACGAACAGATCTACGCGTTCACCCGCCGGCTGGACGACGTGGAACTGCTGGTGCTGGGCAATGTCTCGGGCCGGACCGCCATCGCCGACCAGATTCCCTACGCCGGACAATGGGAGAACAGCGAGCTGCTGCTCACCAATGCCCCAGCTCCGGAGCCATCCCAGCCCCGGCTGTCGCTGCTGCCGTGGGAGGCCAGGGTGTACCGCCGGGTTGTCGCCTCCAGTTGATACGAGAGTGTCTGCGAACCAACGCATTTCAGCAGCCCGCCGGCCACCGGGGCCGCTACCAGCCGTATCCGTCGAGCGTCGCCTCGATCCTCGGCAGGAATCGGGGACCGAAATGCCGAACGTTGACCAGCAATTTGTGCAATTGCAGCGCCGGCCGGCGCTCTTCGAATCCCGGGTCGATCGGCCATTCCGCCTCGTAGGCATCGAACAACTCCGGTGGCAGGTCGGGCGACAGGCGCATGTAGGCGAGATCGAGTTCTCGGTCGGCATAGCTCACGGCCGGGTCGACGAGCCAACGGCCGGCGATGACGTTGCCGGCCCACAAGTCTCCGTGGGTCAGCGACGCCGGCGGGTGCGCTCGCAACAGGGCCGGTAACGGTCCCGCGCAGGCCCGCTCCACGCGACGGCGCAGCGGGGCCGGGACATCCGCATGCGCCAGGTGGCCCAGTACTCGGCGCTGCGCATAGAAGGTCGGCCAGTCCGTGCACCACCGGTTGTCCTGGGGGAACCGCCCGGCGTAGTTGTCCTGATGCCAGCCGAATTGCTCGCCGGTGTGTCTGTGCATGCGGGCGACGGCGCGGCCGAAATCGGCCCAGTCCGGTTGCCCGCCAATACTTTCGACGAACTCCAGGACGAGCACCTTGGCTCCGACCCCGACGATGCCGGGCGTGCGAACACCTGCGGCTCGCAGCGACATCAGCCCCTCGGCCTCCTGATCCGCCGGGTACGGGCACCGCTTGATGACGACGTCCCGGCCGTCAGCAAGGATGGCCCGCTGGGTGCTGCAGATGTAGCCACCCTGCACCGTGGAGGTGCTGACCACAACTGGCACGCCCGCGGGCCAATCAGAGTCCACGCGGTGGACTGTACGGACAGTGCGGATGCCGGGTTGGGGCGGTCAGGCACCGAGGCTGTTCCAGAAGGCGCATTGTCGTACGCCAATGGTCGGCCGATCGATTCCGACCGGTGCTCCCCGATGATGGTGGAATCTGTCGGGATTGCCCACAGTGAACGGCAATGCTGACGGCAGGCGGCGGGTGGTCACCGGGCGGTCGGCGAAGCCACGGCCGGTCGTGACCGGATCACTGGCCCGCCTCACGCGGTGGGCCGGAAGGTGCGCAGTTAGCCTTCAACCATGTCTCGGAGCGTGTACATCACCTCACCGGAGGGCCTGTCGGGCAAGTCCTCGGTCGCCTACGGCCTGCTGGATCTGTTGAGAGGTCGAGTGGGGCGGGTGGGTGTCTTCCGTCCGGTCACCGAGACGCTCGAGATGGTCGATCCGGTTGTCCATCTGTTGCTGTCCCATCCGGCGGTCGACCAGCCGTACAACACCACCGTCGGCGTCAGCTATCACGCGCTGCATGCGGATTTCGATGCCGCGCTGTCGAAGATCGTCGACCGATACGGCGGCCTGACCACCCGCTACGACGCGTTGGTGGTGGTGGGCAGCGACTACACCGATGTGACGACGGGCAACGAGTGGTACTCCAATGCCACCATCGCGGCCAACCTGGGATCACCGGTGGTGCTGGTGGTCCATGGGCGGGGCAGGACCCCGGAGCTGATCGCGTCCACGGTCGACCTCGCATGCAGTGAGCTCATCTCCGAACATGCCCAACCCGTCGCCGTCGTCGCCAACCGGGTCAACCCGGACGATGTGGAGACGGTCCGGGCTCTGCTGACGAAGACCGGCCTGCCGGTTGGTGTCATCCCGGAGATCCCGCTGCTGTCCGCCCCTACCGTGGCAGACCTGCAGCGAGCCTGCGGCGCGCGGCTGGTGCGAGGCAATCCGGAATGGCTGCAGCGCGAATCGATGGGGCTGCTGGTCGCCGCCATGTCGTTGCCGAACGTGCTGACCCGGCTGCGGGAGGACTACACGGTGATCGCCCCGGGAGATCGTTCCGATCTCCTGCCGGCACTGATCCTGGCTCACCAATCGGGAACGTTTCCGCACCTGTCCGCGATTGTGCTCACCGGCGGGTACATGTTGTCCGAGCCGGTGGCCGAGCTGATCGACGGGGTACAGCAGGACCTGCCGATCCTGATCACGCCGGGCGGCACCTTCGAGACCGCGTCCACTCTGGCGGGGGTGCACGGCCAACTGACGGCAGCGTCCAGGGTGAAGCTGGAAACGGCGCTGCGGGTCTTTGCCGCCTCGGTGGACGGCGACGCCATCCTGGACGCGATCGACGTCGCCGAGTCCGATGTCGTCACTCCGTTGATGTTCCAGTACCGGCTGATTGCGCGGGCCCGTGCCGATCGCCGACACGTCGTACTTCCCGAGGGTGACGACGAGCGGATCCTGCGTGCGGCGGACAGCCTGCTGCGGTTGGGGGTCGCCGATCTCACCCTGCTCGGCGAGGAATCCGTGGTGCGCGCCAGGGCATCCGCAGTGGGCGTGGACATCACCGGCGCCACGATTTTTTCCCCGAAGGATCCAGAGCTGGTGGACCGCTTCGCCAAGGAGTACACCAGGCTGCGCGCCCACAAGGGAATGACCGAGGAGCGTGCCGCCGAGATCGTCAGCGACGTCTCGTATTTCGGCACGTTGATGGTGCACCTGGGGATGGCTGACGGCATGGTCAGCGGCGCCGTGCACACCACGGCGCACACCATCCGCCCGTCGTTCGAGATCATCAAGGCCGCACCGGGCACGGCGATCGTGTCCAGCGTGTTCCTGATGTGCCTTTCGGATGAGGTGCTCGTCTACGGCGACTGCGCGGTCAATCCGGATCCCACTGCAGAGCAGCTGGCCGATATCGCGATTTCGTCGGCGGGCACCGCCGCCCAGTTCGGGATCGTGCCGCGGGTGGCCATGCTCTCCTATTCGACGGGCAGCTCTGGTGCCGGGGCCGACGTCGAGAAGGTTGCGCTGGCAACCGATATCGTCCACGCGAAGCGACCCGATCTGCTGGTGGAGGGGCCGATCCAGTATGACGCGGCCGTCGATCCCGAGGTGGCGGCCACCAAGCTGCCACATTCCAAGGTGGCCGGCCGGGCCACGGTGTTGATCTTCCCCGATCTGAACACGGGCAACAACACCTACAAGGCGGTGCAGCGCAGCGCGAACGCCGTGGCGATCGGGCCCGTGCTGCAGGGTCTGAACAAGCCCGTCAACGACCTGTCACGTGGGGCGTTGGTGGCGGATATCGTCAATACCGTCGCGATCACCGCCATCCAGGCGCAGGGGTCGAGCGCCGTCAAGGGGGACCAGTGAGCGACAACGTGCTGGTGATCAACTCTGGTTCGTCGTCGATGAAGTACCAGCTCATCGCCGCGGCCGCTGGCCGGGCGCTGGCCACCGGGCTGATCGAGCGGATCGGCGAGGCCGAAGGCTCCGCGACCCACAGTCACGACGGCAAGGCCGAGACGTTCGTCGGTTCGATCCCGGACCACGGCAGCGCCTTGCGGATCATGCAGCAGTTGTTCGACGACGCCGGCAGCCCGTTGATCGGCGACGCGCTGGTCGCGGTGGGCCATCGGGTGGTGCACGGCGGCCCGGTATTCGGCGATCCGGTCGTCGTCGATGACCATGTGCTGCAACAGATCCAGGCCCTGTCAGTGCTGGCGCCGTTGCACAATCCGGCGAACGCGCGGGGTATCGAGCAGGCGCGGGTCGCGTTCCCGGGGATCCCTCAGGTGGCGGTATTCGATACGGCGTTCTTCCGCGACCTGCCCGCAGCGGCCGCGACCTACGCGATCGACCGCACGGTGGCTGCCGAGAACCAGATCCGGCGCTACGGCTTCCACGGAACCTCGCACCAGTACGTTTCGCACCTGGTGCCGACGGTTCTCGGCCTTGACCTGGCCGAGCTGAAGCAGATCGTGCTGCATCTGGGCAACGGCGCCTCCGCGTCCGCGGTACGTGGCGGGGCTGCGGTGGAGACGTCGATGGGTCTCACGCCGCTCGAGGGACTCGTGATGGGTACCCGTAGCGGTGATCTGGATCCGGGCGTCGTGTTCCACCTGCTGCGCAACGGCGGCCTGGATGCCGACCAGGTCGACAGCCTGCTCAACCGGCGGTCGGGCATCCTGGGTCTTTCCGGCGTCACCGACTTCCGTGATCTGCACAAGCTGATCGCCTCGGGGGATGCCGACGCGGCCACCGCGCTGGACGTGTACTGCCACCGGGTGCGTAAGTACGTGGGCGCCTATTTGGCGGTGCTCGGTGGCGCCGACGTCATCGCCTTCACGGCGGGTGTCGGCGAGAACGACGACGTCGTCCGTGCTCGTATCCTGCGAGACCTCCAGCCGCTGGGCATCTCGGTCGATCCCGAACGCAACGCGGTCAGATCCGGCGAACCGCGGGTGATCTCGCCGAACGGATCCCCGGTGACCGTCATGGTGGTCCCGACGAACGAGGAATTGGCCATCGCACGGGTCACCGTCGACCTGATCAGCTGACGGCGGCAGGTGGATGCTGCCGGTCCTGGAAGGTCTGTTCACCATCGGCGTGGTGATCGGGGTCGGCTACCTGCTGGCGCGCGGATCACCACGACGCTGTTGAACGGGCTGCGCGAATGCTGGCGGTCTACGTCTTCGGCGACGCGTCGTAGGTGGTGCCGGTGATGCTGTATCAGCTGATGGTGTTGGCGCCCATCGCTTTCGTGATGCCGGGGGCCTGCAGAATTGGCTCTGGTCGTGGCGATCAAGGTCGTGATGATGCCGTTGGTGGCATTCGTGCTCGCCCGCTACGTGTTCGGAGTGACGGGGTACCGCTGCTGGCTGCCACCATGACAGCGGCGCTGCCGACGGCGCAGAACGTCTTCGTTCGGCACCGCGCGGGTCGGAACCGCTTCGCTCGTCGCGCATGTCGGCTCACCTCGCCCGTCGACCCTTCGTTCAGGGTGCGGCCTGGGCGGGCGCCACGCAACTATGGCTGCCCCAAAGGGCGGCCGTAGATCCTGGACCGTGGGCGGGTGTTGCCTCGGCTCGTGCCAACCGGTCGAAACGAGGGATGTGGCCAATCCGCGGTCAGGCCTGCCCGGAGCGGTCGTCGGCCGGCGCGTAGGCGTTCATCCAGCGGTCGATCTCGGTGTAGACCCGCTGCCTGACGTCAGGTGCGGACAGCAGCAAATCGTGCATGCCGCGGTCGATCCGAATGCAGGTGACGTGCGTGCCGAGTCGGATGGACGATCGAGCGATGGCGTCCGCATGCAGGACGGAGTCACCGGCGTAGAAGTCGTCGGTCCACTTCTTTGCGCGGATCGTTCTTCTCGAGCACATCACCAGGATCGGATAGGGCAATCCCAGACCGGCCTGGACGCGGCCGATGGCTCGCTGAGCGGCGGCAAACCAGCCTGCCCGCACGACGCCACCGGTGATCGGCTTCCATTCCTCGACGAATTCCCAATCGCCCCGGGCGCCGCGGTGAATGCTCTGGTTGTAGAAACTCGGACCGAGCGACGGGATGACCGCGAGCGGCCGGCTCCTGGCAACCGCACTGATCGGCCGTGTCGCCAGGGTCCGTAGTGCCCGGCTGGCGGGTATCTCCAGAAACGGACTGTTCAGGACGATGCCGCGCACGGATTCGAGATCGTCGCCCTGCAAACGCCTGTCGTGCAGCCAGAGCGGTACGATCAGACCGCCGGTGGAATGTGCGTTGATCACCAGATGGTCGTGTCCCTCGTTCCTGATGAGACTCAGGGCCGCGTCCAGTTCGGCGTAATAGTCAGAGACATCAGCCATCTGGTACGGCGTCTGGTAGGGCCGCAAAGACCTGCCGTACTTGCGCAGATCAATGGCATAGAAGTCTTCGCCGCGTGCGGCGTGGAACCGTGCGAGTTCGGTCTGGAAGAAGTAGTCCGCGAATCCGTGGACGTAGAGCACCCCGCGAGAACTGCTCCGGTCCGTGCGATAGCGCACGAGCGTGGCCTGGACCGGACCCTCATAGTCGTCGGCCAGGTCGATCGTGATCGCTTCGTACCCCTCGCCCAAGATGTCGGGCGATGGATCGCCGAAGACGGGTTTGGTCACCGAGTCAGGATAGCCATCGGGCCGTCGCGGGCGCGGATCACGTTGGCAGCCGGAAGTGGGAGGAATACATCGTTTGTCGGACGGCGAACAATAGCCGTATGCAGATCATCCCGGTCCAGCACGCGGAGAAGGTGTCGGGATCCATGGACCCCGGCCTGACTGCTGCGGGCTTCGGCAGGCCGACGCGGTCGCGGCACGTTTGTGGTCGGTGGATTCACCAAGTGTCTACTCCAGTCCGTCGAAGCGGGCCCTGGAAACGGCGCAAGCAGTTGTCGCGGACCGGGAAGACCGCAGCGGGTTGTCGTCGATGCGCGACTCAGCGAGCGGACGGATTGGGCGGGACCGGAATCCGGGTTGAGCGTCACGGAATTTCTCGCCGAGTGGGTGACGGCCAGTTCGGACGGGGATTTCACTCCGACCACGGGCGACTCCTCGATGGTCGCTGGACGGCGCATGGAGGCTGCATTGGGTGAGATTGCCCGTTCGGCGAAGGGTCCGCTGCGATCGTCGTGACCCATGGCGGGGTGATATCGATGTCGGTCGGACGGACCACCTTCGGCCGGAGGATGTTTCGGGTCAGGTGCCGACCTGATCATTGATCGGCTCCTCCTGGTGCCGATCAACGTGTTCGTCCGACCTGTCGGTTCCCACACGCCGGCGGCGCGTTCCGAAGGCGGCTCGGCGCTTCGAACACGGAGCGCAACTGCTACCCGCGCAGGTGCCACCGATGCGGTGCGGCCCGCGTTGAGACCCCCCGCGGGGTTGGTCAAGCGCGCTCTGCTGAGACCAGGGCGGTCGCGGAGGTCGACCGCGGCCGGGAGCGCCGCCCGCTGTCGGCAGGCCGGGCGCAGCCGGGAAGGTCCTTGCGTACGGTAGGGGCCATGAAGGTTGTCATAGCTGGAGGACACGGAAAGATCGCGCTGCGGCTCGCTCGTCTGATCGCCGAGCGCCACGAGCGCCCCACCGGCCTCATCCGGAAACCCGAGTACGAGGCGGATCTCATCGCCGTCGGGGCGCACCCGGTTTTGTTCGACCTGGAGTCCGGGACTGCGTCCGAGTTGGCATCGCACCTGAAGGGCGCGGATGCGGTCGTCTTCGCCGCCGGCGCGGGGCCCGGCAGTGGCTCGGCGCGGAAGGACACCGTCGACCGGGGCGGGGCCGTGCTGTTGGCCGACGCCGCGGAACTCGCAGGAGTGCGCCGCTACGTGATGGTCTCCGCGATGGGCGCCCAGGACGGGCCCTCGCCGGATCACGATGAAGTCTTCGCCGCATACCTGACCGCGAAGAAGGCGGCCGACGACGACCTCCGATCCAGAGACCTGGACTGGACGGTGCTCAGGCCCGGCGCGCTGACCGACCACTCGGGAACCGGCGAGGTTCGGCTGGCCGATCGGACCGAGCGCGGATCGATTCCCCGCGAGGATGTCGCGGCCGTGTTACTGGCGTTGCTCCATACCCCAGGCACGGCGGGGCTGTCGCTCGATCTGGTCAGTGGTGAGACGCCGATCGCCGAGGCCGTGGCGGCGGTAGCGCGTTGAACTGACGTCGAGACAGTTGGCTTGGCAGCCGACCGAGGCGATGTTGCCGGGTCAATGGGGCCTGCTCGACCGGCTGGTGACGTTTCGTCCGCCGCGGCTCGCAGGGTGGACCGGCCGCACCGGCGTGCGAACCCACATCTCCATTCCTGAGATGTCGTGCAGGTGAGCTCTTCATCAGTCGCCCAAAGGCACAAGTTGACCGCGCGGCCATTTACCGTGCGGCGGGGCGCGGTGGGCGGTGCGGCGGGGCGCGGTGAGGCCGCCGGATCCCACGTCAGCACCACCAATGACGGTGACCACCCTGGTCGTCGTCATCCCCAGCAACGGTAAACACTCGTCGGGCGCGCTTGATCTCGGTCGCGGTGGCCGCG
Source organism: Nakamurella sp. (assembly GCA_017882715.1). GTDB lineage: Bacteria > Actinomycetota > Actinomycetes > Mycobacteriales > Nakamurellaceae > Nakamurella. The sequence continues at coordinate 12,935 of JADGOY010000118.1, forward strand.
TCTGTCCCTCTTGCTGGCTCCCCGCCGCGAATACGTACTGGCGTGGTGGGTGCTCGGGTGATCTCCGCGGCCGGGCGCGCTCTCACGCGTCCGTTGATCGCCGGGCCTGTCCTGCACTCCGAGGAAGTCGCGTTGGCGCAGCCGCCCATGGTTGTTCTGTGTTGCGATTCGCGAGGAGGGCTGGATAGGCACCGAGGCTCGCGCGGATCCCGGGCAAGGCCGGTACGGACGGGGAGTGGTTGGTGTACGCCGCGCAGGTGCACCTGGCCGGGGAGTTGGACACCCGCCGGGTCGCGGACCGGTTCGGGTGCACCTCGGCGCTGGCGTTGCTCCGGG
>JADGOY010000281.1 GCA_017882715.1 Nakamurella sp.
GCTATCTCGGACACCGCAGCCGGGGTGAGGCAACCACCATGTCAGCCACCACCGCCAAAGGCCGTTCCAGGAACCACCCGGAATGCGCAGAGCAGCGGCTCAGGCTTGCTACTTACAGTAGCTGCCGCCGACCATTGTTGGACCGCAAAGCCGCCCGATCGTGTCGCGATCCAAACCCGCCGTGAAGTTGCGAGCAGGTCCGCCCAAAGCCCAACCACCGTCGTCGCGGGGCTACCGAGGATCGATCGGCGTGACGACGCCGACCCATGGAGCCCTTCTGGCGGTAGTAGTCGCGCATACCGGGAATCAGTAGCAGAGGGTTAACGAGCCCGTATTCACCGCAAAGGCGTTTCTCCGGCAACGTACGCCAACCGGCGTTGCGCCATCGTTTGAACCGCCATCCCCAGATTCGTCGCACCATCCATTGGTTGAGTCGATGGAACAACCGCCGCACATTGGCGCGCCGATAGTACATGCCCCACCCCCGGATCACCGGGTTCAAGCCAGGGTTAGCGGGCGTGGCAGGTGGGGCAGACGCCGATCCAATACGCGAGGAACTGCTGGAGTTTGCGCGGCAGTGCGTACAGGGTCAGGCCTGCCCAGGTGCTTTTGGGTTGGCGAGTCGCAGCCAGGTCAGGAACACGTGGGCGGCGGTGGCCAGGGTGGCGTGGTGGTGCCAGCCGGTCCAGCTGCGGCCTTCGAAATGGTCGAGCCCGACACCGGTTTTCAGTTCCCGGTAGTCGTGTTCGATGCGCCAGCGGATCTTGGCCAGCCGGACCAGGGTTGCGATCGGGGTGTCGGCGGGCAGGTTGGAGATCCAGTAGTCGGTGGGTTCGGCCTTGCCCGGTGGCCATTCGGCGATCAGCCACCGTTCGGGCAGGGAGCCGTCGTCGGCGCGGGGGATGTCCCGGTTGGCCGGTCGGATGCGGATGGCGGTGAACTCCGAGCGCATCGCGGCGGTGCGGTTGGTCGGGCCGGTTCTGGTCCCCTGCCGCCAAGTGACCTTCTGCCGGGCGCCGCGCCCGGCGGCCATGACGAGGTCCTTGCAGTTGGTGGGCGGTCCGGGTGGCCGGGTTGGGGTGGCCGGCCACGGCCGGCGGTGCGGGGAGCGGTCACCGGCCGGGCGTCGGCGGGATAGGCGCTGGTGGCGCCCTTGACGGCGACGACGTAGCCGATGCCGCGCTCTTCAAGGCCGAGCCGGAACGCGGTGGTGTCGCCGTAGCCGGCGTCCGCCGCAATATTCCGGCGCGTTCCACTGATGGGAGTAACCGCACACAGGAACCAGAGTCGGCGGAACGGGTTGGGGTGCCAGGCGTGAACATCCCCTCGCCCGCCCGAGCACACAACCGGCGGCGCCAGCACACCGGGCGAATTCGGGTCCACCGGCTCGCCCAGAAAGAACGGCCCAAGGTCTCCGAGCGTTCGTCTACACTGTGGATGACCGGTCGAACGAGAGGACCCGATCATGACAAGCATCGACAACGTCCTGGAGATCTACGGGAACGGCATCCAGGCCGACGACTTCGCCGACCAGCTGGGCCACCTGATGCGGCGCCGGGTCACCGTCGACCCGCGCGCGCTGTCCCTGCACGATCGAAACGTGCTGGCCGCGGTCGGTGTGCCGGTCGCCGACCTGAACCGTCAGGCGGACCGCGGCCTGGTCGAGCAGGCCGCCCGACTACTGGAGGAGAACTCACTGGCGCTGCCGGCAGCCGCCGCGGCCGACCGTCTTGGCAGGTCGGTGATTCGGATCCGGGGTGCGATCGCCGACGGGTCGCTGTACGGGGTGAAGGTGGGCCGCAGCTGGCTGATTCCCCGGTGGCAGCTCGACGAGGCCAACCCCCTCCCCCACCTGCGGAAGGTCATCGCGGCCATCCCGGAGGGCACCTCCGCGGTGACGATGGAGCGGGTCATGACCCAGCCCAGCGAGGAACTCTACGTCGACGGCAAGCCCGTCTCGCCGCGGAACTGGCTGCTCGCCGGCAACGAGCCCGGGGTGGTCGTCGATATCGTGCGGCAGCTGTACGCATGGTGAAACTGCCCCGCGATCCGGGCCAGCTCACCATCGACGACGCCGATCTGCTCGATTGGCCGCACCAGAAAATGGTGCGGATCCATGGGACGGTCGGTCCGCACACCCTGCACTGGCACCAGCTCCGACACTTCGGACCGACCCCGACCCGGTTCGACCCACATCCCCCGCCGTCGGCCACGCACGCCGACTTCGCGGTCATGTATGCCGCGGCCGACGTCGACACGGCGCTCGCCGAGGTCTTTCAGCGCGGTCGGGTCATCGAGCCGTCCGCGCCGAACGGTCCCTACCTGACCGTGTGGGAGGCCGGTCGCGCCCTGCGGCTGCTGGACCTGCGCGGAACCTGGCCGATCCGCCAGGGCGCCTCCCACGCCATCAACACCGGCCCGCACCCGGTGTGCCGGCGCTGGGCGCACGCCATCGCCGTCCACCCACAGGCCGTCGACGGGGTGCTGTACACATCATCGATGACCGGCAAGAACGCCACCGCCCTGTTCCTGCCCGCCGCCGACTCCTTCCCGCTGAACCCGGAGCTGTCACTGCCACTGACTGACCCCGGTCTCATCGGTGCGCTAGAGGCCGCCGCGGAACGCATCAGCTACGCCATCACCTGAACCGCACCCAGCCCGCACAGAACAGGTGCAACCCGACGCCGACGGCCGCCCAGTCGATGACCAGGTACTCACCCGGTGTCCACACCGCCGGCCGCCGACCACTATGATGATCCCTGCGCCACAACGCTTTCTGCGCCGCGACCAGGCGACGGAAGTTGCGGGCCGAGCCCTCGTACGCGCGGCCCGGGCGGCAACAGCCGCGTCGCCGAGATCCGGCCCTGCGAGGGCACGACCCGTAGAGCGAACTCGTGGTAGGCCGCCCCACGTTGGGCCGCGCCGAGATGGATCACCGCATACAAACGGACAATCGCCGCCAAGGTCCGGGACCGGATGGGCAGCGCGGTCATTTCCGCCGCGCAGAACGGCAACGACGTGGCCCGGGCCCCCGTGGCACACATCACCGGCGACAGGTCAAGGCCCACGACACGGGCTCCGCGACCAGCCAGATGAGCCATCACCTGTCCGGGGCCACAGTTCACGTCGACGATGGCGCCGCCGGCTGCCAACTCGGCCACGACGTCCAACAAGGCACGATCCAGCGGCTTACCGCCCAACTCGTCCGCCATCGCCGCGGCGTAGGCGACGGCGATCAGGTCATAACTGTGACGCGTCTTGGACACCTCGACTGATTCACCCAATGCGTCCTCCACAGGCTCCCGGTCCGCCACCCCACCTGCATGGTGGCGCATACACCACAACTGAGTGGGGACGACCATGGTAGAAGGGGAAATGCCGGCGCCCCCGATGCCGGCGCGGGCTGCGGGGATGGTGAAGGGGAATGAGGTTGCCCGAAGTTTTCGCGGGCGCACTGCGCGGCTGCTTGGCTGACGGCGGTCCCACCGGAGCGGTCGATTTCCCGATCGGCTTCCGGACCGGGCGGGGCCTATTGGTTTGGGTGTGGCTCTTCTGGAGGGACCTCATGCGGCTCGCGGGACGAGGAGAGTCGGCGGGGGGAATCGCACCCCCCGCCGCTCGCAGAACCGTGCGGAAGCCTCTCGGCTTACACGGCTCCCATCGTCCAGCCATCAGGTGGAGTCTCTGCAGGTGGCGTTGATCGCAGCGGTTGTCTGTCAGGTTCCCGCTGTGCTCCGAGGTGAGGCACGGTGCCGGCCAGCATGGCCATGTCGGACCTTGGTGGCGAAGAACACTCCCGAGTAGTCCGGTCTCCCTTACCTGCGCCGGTCGGGCGGCGACGGAGTCGAACGGGCGGCGGCCAGCGCCAGGCTTCCCGCCGGCGTTGCGCTGTGCGGGGCCTTGACCCAGCCGAACAGGTTCTCCACATGGACGAAGTCACCCGCGCGAGGCACTCCTGCCCTTTGCTGGCACCGCACTTGGGTCCTACAGGCGAATCCCGACGTCAGCCGACCGTGGATCGGCGAGCCCGTGACTGGGCTCTCGCAGGGGCGCACATCGACCCTGGAATGGTCCGCGGCGTCGGACGACGGGTCTTTCGGCCCTTCCGCGGAGGTTTCGCGGCCGGAAGGTTGGGGTAGGCACACCTAAGACTGCCGCAGATTGCGAACCGCACGCTTCGAAGGACCGCAAATGAGCCACCGCCCGTTGAGCAGTCTCCATCCGTCAGAGGCCGGCTCTGTCGTGCGGGTGGAGGGCCCGCAGGTCGTGCGGCGGCGGCTGGTCGAGATGGGCTTCGTTTCGGGGGTATCGGTCGAGGTGGTGGGCACGGCGCCGTTGGGGGATCCCCTCGAGGTGACGCTTCGGGGATACCGGTTGGCCATCCGGCGCACGGAGGCGGCCTG
>JADGOY010000119.1 GCA_017882715.1 Nakamurella sp.
GCTGCGCGCGTGCAGCCACTGCCGAGTCAGGCCAAGCCGCTTCGCCAGGGTCGGGTCCGCGCCGTAGGTGAGGTCGCCGACGCAGGGGTGCCTGGTCGCCGAGAAGTGCACCCGGATCTGATGGGTGCGCCCGGTCTCCAGATGAACCTGCAGCAGACTCGCGGCCCGGAAAGCCTCCAGGGTCTCGTAGTGGGTCACGCTGTCCCGGCCGCCCTCGACGACCGCGAACTTCCAGTCCGAGGTCGGGTGACGGCCGATGGGCGCGTCGATGGTGCCGGTACTCGGGTCGGGGTGACCCTGCACCAGCGCGTGGTAGATCTTCTCGACGGTCCGGTCCCGGAACGCATCCTTGAGTACGGAGTAGGCCCGCTCGCTCAGCGCGACCACCATCACCCCGGTGGTCCCGACGTCCAGCCGGTGCACGATGCCCTGCCGCTCGGCGGCACCGGAGGTGGCGACCCCGATGCCGAGGCCGGCCAACGCGCCGAGCACGGTCGGGCCGGTCCATCCCGGGCTGGGATGCGCGGCCACCCCGACCGGCTTGTCGATGACCACGATGTCCGCGTCCCGGTACAGCACCGTGAGCCCGTCCACGTGCTGCGGCACCAGCACTGCGGGCCGTTCCGGTTCCGGCAGGGTGATTTCCAGCCAGCTGTCCGCGCTCAGCCGCTCCGAGCGCGCCGTCGCCACGCCGTCCACCAGCACGTCGCCGGAGTCGATCAGGGTGGCCACACTGGTCCGGCTCATGCCCAGCAACCTGGCCAAGCCTGCATCCAGCCGCATGCCGGTCAGCCCGTCCGGGACGATCAGCCGGCGGACGTCAGCCACGTTCGGTACCCGCCGGGGGTGTCGCTGGGGGTGTCGCGGCGGGCGCCGGTCCCTTCTTGCGGTCCTTCACCCGGGTGCCGTCGAAGTCGATGCCGAGCATCGCGGTGATCACCAGGCTGATGCCGCCGACGGTGATCGCCGAATCCGCGACGTTGAACACCGGGAAGTACTGGGCGTTGGGTGCGAACACCGAAACGAAATCCACCACGTGCCCCTGCAGGAAGCCCGGCGAGCGGAAGATCCGGTCGATCAGATTGCCGCACGCGCCGCCGAGCACCAGACCGAGGGACACCGCCCACGCGGTCGACCGCAGTCGCGGTGCCATCCGGATGATCACCACCACGACGCCGATGGCCACCAGCGCCAGCAGCCAGGTCATCCCGGTGGCCATCGAGAATGCGGCACCGGGGTTCCGGAGCAGCGAGAAGTAGACCAGGCCGCCGAGGATCCGCGGCGATTCTCCCGGGGTCAGCAGCGCTACCGCGATGATCTTGGTGAGCAGGTCGAGCGCGACCACGCTGAGGGCGACGGCGGCGAGCAGGCCAACCCGTCGGGGTTGCTCGGGGGTCTGCGGCTCTTCGGGCTCTTCGGGCTCTTCGGGCCTGTCGGGCCGTGTGGATCCCGTGAGCCCCGACGTGGCTGCCGCCCGTTCGTCGCCGTCCTGCGATACCAGGTCCTCGGTGGGCGCTGGGGCCTCCGGCGAGCGGCTGGGTTCGTACTCGGGTCGGTCGGTCACCCCGCCAGTGTCCCAAACCCTGCGGGCACTTCGGACCGCGTCCGCGTCTCCAGCCGCCGACCGTCACAACAGTGGCCCAATAGAACCGCTCACCCGACAGCCGCCGCGCGTCGGCCGACCAGAGATCATTCCGCCGGCTGCCGGTCTCCCCGCTCGCCGAACCAACCGGCCAGCGCGCCCCCCCGGCTCACCGCTCGCAGCCGCCGCTCCGTCCTGGATCGCACCCGCTCCGGGGCGACGATCAGCAACTGGTCGCCCGCTTGCAACCGGACGGTCGGCACGACAGGCAACGGCTCGCCGTCACGCAGCAGCAACCCGATCACCGACGGCGCCGGCAGCCGCAACTGCGAGACGTACACGCCGTGCATCCGGGAACCCGGCGGGATCGTCACCTGCAGGACGTGGGCGTTCATCTCGTCCAGCGGCGCGGCCTCCACCTGTACCTCCTCGGCCTGCCCGGATTGCACGACACCCAGCTTCCGGGCGACCCAGGGCAAGGAGGTGCCCTGCACCAGCGTGTAGATGACCACGACCACGACGATGACGTCGACCAGGAAATCCGACGTCACGTCGCCCCGGGTGACCAGCGCGATCATCGCGAGCACGATCGGCACCGCACCGCGCAACCCCGACCAGGACAGGAATGCCTGCTCGCGCCACGGCAGCCGGAACGGCAGCGCCGCCGCGACCACCGACGCGGGCCGGGCCACCACCAGCACGATGAGCCCTATCACGATGCCCGGGAAGAGTGCCCTCGGCAGATCGAAGGGGTCGACGTACAAGCCCAGCATGACGAACAAACCGATCTGGGCCATCCACCCGAATCCCTCCGCGAAGGACAGCGTCGAAGCCCGGTGCGGCAGCCGGGAGTTGCCCAGGATCACCGCGGCCACATACGTCGCCAGGAAACCGGATGCGTGCGCGAATGCACCCACCGCGTACGCGCCGCCGATGAATGCAAGGGTGGCCAAGGGGTACAGCCCGGCCGCGGGCAGCGCCTCGCGGCGGAGCAACCAGGCGCCGCCGAACCCGATCGCGGCGCCGACGGCGGCACCCGCGATCAGCTCGAAGACCACCAACACCGGGTCGACCCAGGTGACCGGGTCGGTGCCGGCCAGGATCACCACGGCGATCACCACGGGCGCGTCGTTCAGACCGGATTCCAGTTCCAGCGCGGCACCCAGCCGCGGTTTGACCCCGACGCCGCGCAACACCGAGAACACCGCCGCCGCGTCGGTACTGGACAGCACCGCGCCCCAGAGCAGCGACGTGCGCCAGTCGTAACCCATCACCAGGTGCACCCCGACCCCGGCAACCGCGATCGACACCACCACCGACACCGTGGCCAGCGAGACTCCCAGTCCGAGCGCCGGCCGGACGTTCTCCCACCGCGTGGTCAGGCCGCCCTCGGCCAGGATGAACACCAACGCGGCAAGGCCGAGCTGTTCGGCCAGGATGGTGTTGTCGAACGGGATGCCGATGACACCGTTGCCCAGGATCATGCCGATGCCCAGATAGAGCAGCAGCGACGGCATGCCAAGGCGCCGCGACAGCCGGACCGCCACCAGGGCCACCAACAACACCACCGACGTCAACCCGAAGGCGCGCTGGATGGTCTCCTGGTCCATCCGCGCCCCTTTCTGCCAGGTCCTGCGTGGTCGCGCGAACTCGCTGGCGGAAGGTCGCTCTCAGCGCCGCAACGCCGGCGCGAGACCCAGCGCGGTCAGCACCTCGATGGTCGCCTTGGATCGGTTGAAGGTGTAGAAGTGCAGGCACGGCGCGCCCTCGGCGAGCAGTCGCTCGCTCATCCGCACCGCATGTTCCATGCCCACCTCGCGGCTCGCCGCCGGATCGTTCTGGACCGCCTCGAGTGCGGCCGCCAGGTCGTCGGGAACGCGTTGCCCGGAGAGTTGATGGATCCGCATCAGCCGCTGGTAGGACGTGATCGGCATGATCCCGGGCAGCAGGGGCACATCCGCGCCCGCCGCCATCATGCGGTCCCGCAGCGCGACGTAATCCTCCGCCGAGAAGAGCATCTGGGTGATCGCGTAGTCGGCCCCGGCCGCGATCTTGTCGACCAGGTAGCGGGTGTCGGTGTCCAGGTCGGGTGAGCGCGGATGCATGTCCGGATAGGCGGCGACGCCGACCGAGAATTCGCCGAGCGACTTGGCCAGCACCACCAGCTCTCTGGCATACTCCAATCCGCTCGGATGTGCCACCCATTCGCCCAACGGGTCACCAGGCGGATCGCCGCGCAGCGCGAGGATGTTGCACACGCCGACCGACGCGTACGACCCGATCACCTGCCGGAGCTCGGCCACCGAGTGACCCACCGCGGTGAGGTGCGCGACCGGCAGCAGGGTGGTCTCCCCGGCGATGCGTTCGGTGATCCGGATGGTGCGCTCTCGATGCGATCCGCCGGCGCCGTAGGTCACCGACACGAAGGCCGGACGCAGCGGCTCCAGCCTGCGGACGGCCGTCCACAGCATGTCTTCGTCCGGGTCGGTGCGCGGAGGGAAGAACTCCACCGAGAAATGCGGCCCGGGCGTGTCGAGTCGGTCGCGGACGGTCACCATGGCCCGCAGCCTATCGGCCGGGGGTCACCACCGGATCACCCGGCCGCGGGCAGACTGACCCCGTGGACCCCGACCGCCTGCACGCCGTGATCGTCGACGAGATGGCCCGTCGCCGGGCCGAGGTCGTCGCGATCGACGACCGGCTGGCCGGCCTCGTCGACCGGGTGATCGGCTTCGTCAGCGATGGCGGGAAGCGGATCCGACCCGAATTCCTGTGGTGCGGATGGCTGGCCGCCGTTCAGCCGCCCGACGCGCCCGGCGCGCCCCGGCATCGGGGCGACGTCACACCCGTGCTGCAGGTCGCCGCGGCGTTGGAACTCATCCAGGCCTGCGCGCTGATCCACGACGATGTCATCGACCGCTCCGAACGGCGCCGCGGCGTGGCGTCGACACACCGCGCGGTGGCCAACGAGCACGCGGACGCCGGGCTGGCCGGAGACTCCGAGCACTTCGGACTGTCGGCGGCCGTGCTGCTCGGGGATCTGGCGCTGGCCTGGGCCGACGATCTGTACACCGCCGGCGCCCAGGCCCTGAACGCGGTCCACCGATCGCTCCCGGTGTGGCGGGCGATGCGCACCGAGGTGCTCGCGGGGCAGTTGCTCGACCTGGCGGCGACCGCCCGGTCCGGCGCCGACCCGGCGCTCCAGGCGTCAGATGCCATGCGCGTCAACAGGTTCAAGACCGCCGCGTACACCGTGGAACGGCCGCTGCACCTCGGCGCCACGCTCGCCGGCGCGAACCGGGCAACGATCGGCGCGTTGCGCAGCTTCGGCGCCGACGTCGGTGTCGCTTTTCAGCTGCGCGACGACCTGCTCGGGGTGTACGGCGACCCGGCGGTGACGGGCAAGCCTGCCGGGGACGATCTGGTGGAGGGCAAGAGCACCGTGCTGCTGGCCACCGCACGGTCGGCGTTGGCCGGCGAGCCGGCCGTGCTGGCCGAACTCGACGCCGGCATCGGGAGCGCGGGCGCCGACGTCCAGCGGTTGGCCTCGATCATCGCGGCCACCGGCGCCCCGCAGCAGATGGAGCGCCGGATCGCCGACCTGGTCGCGTCCGGCCTCGCCGCGCTGTCCACAGTCAACGAGCGCGACGAGGCCGTCGTGGCGCCGGCAGCCAGGTCGCGGCTGATCGACCTGGCCCAGATCGTGACCGACCGGCTGCGGTGAACAGCCCAGCGCAAACCATCAGTAACCGGCGGCCTGCGCGCGGCGGTGCACTTCCCGGCCGCGATTCTCCCGCAACGCCGCGATAGGGGTACCGGGCAGCGTGTCGTCCGGGGTGAACAGCCAATCGATGATCTCGTCGTCGCGGTAGCCGCCATCGGTGAGCAGCGTGACGGTGCCCGGCAATCCCTTGACGACCAGCCCGTCCGCGACGAATTCCGCGGGAACCCGCAGCACGCCGTCGGTCCGGACGGCCAGCAGCGCGCGCTCGCGGATGAGCTGATGAACCTTGGTCACCACGATGCCCAGTCGGGTGGCGATCTCGGGAACGGGAACGAACGTGGGCAGCAAGGATGACGGTTCAGATGATGGAGTGGACACGGGATCAGCGTGCCATCCCCGCTCTTCGGTGCCACCGCCCGGACCCTCGCACAACTTAGACTCGACAGTCGTGGACACCTTCTCCGGCCTACCGAGCGGCACCGTGCTCGACGGCCGGTATCGGGTCGGCGCGCTGATCGCCCGCGGCGGGATGTCCATGGTTTACCGAGGGATCGACATGCGACTTGACCGTCCCGTGGCGATCAAGGTGATGAGCCCGTACTACGCGAGCGACCCGGCGTTTCTCGGCCGGTTCGAGCGGGAGGCGCGGCTGGCCGCCGGCCTCGGGCACCCCGGCGTCGTCGCCGTCTACGACTACGGCCGCGACGGTGATCTGGTCTTCCTGGTGATGGAACTGGTCGACGGCGGCACCCTGCGCGATCTGCTGCGCGAGCGCGGATCACTGTCCGTGCCGGTGACGATGTCGATCCTGGAGCCGCTGCTGGCCGCGCTGGGCGCGGCGCACGCGGCAGGTCTGGTCCATCGGGACGTCAAACCGGAAAACGTGCTGATCTCCTCGAAGGGCGCGGTCAAGATCGCCGACTTCGGTCTGGTCAGGGCGGTGACGTCGCAGACCATGGCCACCGGTGACGTCATCCTCGGCACGGTGGCCTACCTCTCGCCCGAGCAGGTGTCCACCGGAGCGGCGGACCCACGGTCGGATGTGTACGCCGCCGGGATCGTCACGTACGAGATGCTCACCGGCCGGCCGCCCTACGGCGGGGACAACCCTATGTCGGTGGCCTACCAGCATGTCCATTCCGATGTTCCCCGGCCATCCGACGCGGCTCCCGGGACACCGGAATCGCTGGACGATCTGGTGGTGGCCGCGACCAGGCGCGATCCGCTCGCACGTCCTCGGGACGCGTCGGCATTCCTTTCGGCCCTGGTCGGGATCCGGACCAGGATGGGGTTGCGCCGGGCACCGATACCCGTGCCACACCGGCGCCTACCGCGACCGGTCGTTCCCGCACCGCAGCCGGCGCGCCCGGCCGGTGCGGTCCCTTGGACCACGCCGGATGGCCGGCACGGACCGCCGGGCGGTTGGGCGCAGGACTCCGACGGCACCCGCGGCTACCCGTTGCCTGCCGGGGTGGGCGCGGAGTCGGTGGGGCCGAGCGGCACCAGGATGATGGCCGCGGGCGGTCCGATGACCGCGGCCCAGCCGCCCGCCGCGGCGCAGCCGCCCGCCGCGGCGCAGCCGGCGTCGGTGACTGCCCGACCCGCCCCCGCGAACCCTGACGAGCAGTCGGGTCCCCAACCAGATCACCGCACCGCGCAGACCCACACGGCGGCGCTCCGCCGCCGTCGGCGCACCCGGTGGCTGATCGCAATCCTGGTGGTGCTGCTGCTCGGGCTGACCGCGGCCGCTAGCGGCTGGTGGCTCGCCGGTCGGTGGTCCGCGACGCCCACCCTGGTCGGGATGACCCAGGCAGCGGCCGAGGTCGCGACCCGGGACGCCGGGCTTGTCCCGCAGGTGCGAACCGAGCACGACGATCAGGCGCCGTCCGGGCAGGTCGCCGGCACCGACCCGGCCGCCGGCACTCGCCAACTCCGCGGCTCCACGGTGGATGTGCTGGTGTCGACCGGACGCCCCGCGGTCCCCTCCATCGCACCCGGCACCGACCCCGACGCCGCAGCGGCGGCGCTCACCGCCGCCGACCTGACCGCGGTGCGGGGCCCCGGGCCCGTCTTCGACGACGCGGTGCCCGTCGGAGCGGTCGTCCGCACCGAACCCGCCGCCGGTACGTCGCTGGACGTCAAGGGCCAGGTCACTCTGGTGCTGTCCGCCGGACCGGCCCCTGTCGCGGTGCCGGATGTCGCCGGCAAGTCCGCCGACGACGCCGAGAACAAGCTCGTCGTAGCGGGTTTCGCTGTCGGCCCGCAGCGCGCATCGTTCGACCCGAAGGCCGAAGCGGGTGCAGTACTGGGCACCGATCCCGCCGCGGGCGTTACCGTGCCCCGCGGATCACCGGTTTCGTTGCTGATCGCCGGCTTCCTCACGGTGCCGGATGTGCGCGGAACTGCGACGAACCAGGCACGAAAGACGTTGGAGGCGGCCGGTTTCACGGTGACCGTCGGAGACCCCGCGTTCGACGCCGACATCGACGCAGGCGACATCCTGCGCACCGATCCCGGGCCGGGCACCCGGGTCGATCCGGGTGATCCACGCATCTTCCTGGTTCCGTCCAACGCCGTGCCGGTTCCCACTCTGACGAACGGCACCGTCAAGCAGGCCCAGCAGGAACTGGACAAGCTGGGGCTGCGGCTCGGCGTGACGGCGCTCTTCGGCGGTGACGACGCATCGGTGTGGAATCAGACACCGGGCGCCGGCGGCCGGATCGAGCCGGGCGGCACCGTGTCGGTGGCCGCCTTCCCCTGAGCCCGGGGTTCGGTGGCGGTATTGGTGGCCGTGGCGCTGGGCGCCGACAGGTTCGGTCAGACGACGGGAGGATCCCTGACCGGACGGCAGCCCTGACAGCCGACGGATACCGGCGAATCAGGATACCCTGAGTTGGCCAGCATGCCGCCCGGGGTCGGCTGCGTTCGATAGTCATCGTGTCGCGCGTCCTGGCTTACGGGCAACGCCAGCAACAGGATGAGGCCCAGCCGATCATGTCTCCTCCGCCGGCCCGCCCCATGGGCCCTGCTGATGGCTGATCAGCCGGCATTGCGTGCGGCGCAGGAGGCGATACTGGCCTCCGGTTCGGGTTCGGCCCGACCGGGCGGCTTGTGCGGCCCGTGCATCGAGATCCTGCCGGTGACCGGCGCGGCAGTGTCCACCCTGAGCGGCCCGATCAACAACGAGACAGTATGCGCCAGTGACGATGTCGCGTTCCGCATCGACGAACTGCAATTCGATCTCGGCGAGGGGCCGTGCTGGGAGGCGTTCGCGTCTCGCCGTCCGGTGTTGATTGCCGACCTCCGGGAAGGACCCAGCCCACCCTGGCCGGTGTTCAACAACGCGGTGCGGGAAACCTCGGCCGCCGCGCTGTTCGCGTTCCCGCTCTACATCGGAGCCACCGGGATCGGGGCGCTGGACCTGTATCGCACCACCGCGGGTCCGCTCGACGATCAGGCGCTGCGGGATGCGGGCCTGCTCGCCGACACCTTGGCGATCGAACTGATGCGCCGGATTCTTGCCACGGTCGCCGCCGAGGAGGCCGAGGGGGCCGGATCCACCGGCGGCACCGCTGCTTCGACCCTTTCGCTGGATCCGTGGCAGGAGTCCCCGCGCAACCGACGAGAAATCCACCAGGCCACCGGCATGATCATGGATCAGCTCGACCTGACCGTCGGCGCCGCCTTTGCTCGGCTGCGAGCGCACGCCTTCGCCACCGACAGCGCGGTGGCCGAGGTGGCCCACGAAATAGTCAGCCGGAAATTGCGGTTTCCGAGCGATTTCCAGTGATTTCCGATGATGCACAATCAGGCGCGGGAGCGGGCTACGGTGAACCGATGAACCAGGTCAGGGAGATGCGACTTGCCCAGGCCTTCGTCACCCTGGCCGATACCCTGGTCGCCGGTTACGACCTGGTGGAGCTGATGCATTACCTCGTCGACACCACCGTCGAACTGTTCGACGCCGCCGACGCCGGACTCCTGCTGGCTGACGGACAGGGCCGGCTCGACGTGCTCGCCTCCACCAGCGAGCGGACCGACCTGCTCGAAATCCTGCAGGTCCGCACCGGCCGGGGCCCCTGTTGGGACTGCTTCAGCTCCGGTCAGCCCGGATCCATCCCAGACCTGGCGCGCGAGGCGGAGCGCTGGCCGGAGTTCGCGCCGTTGGCCCTGCAACAGGGATTCCGATCGGTACACGCCGTTCCGCTTCGGCTGCGCAACCAGACGATCGGCGCCCTGAACATGTTCCGGACCCAGATCGGCGAGTTGGCCGAGCAGGACCGGCTTGCCGCGCAGGCCCTGGCCGACGTCGCGACCATCGGCGTGCTGCAGGAACGCGCCGTACGGGAAGGTGCCGAAACCGAGGAACAACTGCGGTACGCGCTGAACAGCCGAGTGGTGATCGAACAGGCCAAGGGCGTGCTCGCCCAGCACCGGCAAGTGGACATGGACCAGGCGTTCACCCTGCTCCGCGGCCACGCCCGGCGGCACCACCTTGGGCTCACCGCCCTTGCCCAGGCCGTGGTCGAGCGGGACCTTCGCCCGGCCGACGTGCTGTCGGAGGTCAGTCCCGCGCCGCGTCCTGGGATACCTGGGTATTGATCAACAGACTCTCGGGGACGCCGACGTCGTGGCGTCGGCAGCAGTCGATGCGTCCGGCGTCGCTGACGGCAAGGATTCTTCGGTCGCGGCCGCCCCGGCCTTGGCCGACAACGTGACAGTCCCGCGATAGCTGGTCTTGATCGTGCCGTCGTCGAGCGGGGTATCACGCATCGTCAGTAACCCCTTGACGCGCTGGAAGTCGTCGGTTCCGCCGGTGATCGGATGCACGCATCCACCGGCCAGTTCGGTGAAGGTCGTGGCCGTCACATCGAATTTCAGCCAAGCCGCGTAGTTGAACGAGATCGTCCCGGCCGGCTCGCCCTTGCAGGAATGATCGCCGTTCGTATCCAGACAGCCGTTGAATTGTTCGGTGCCGGTCTCGAAATACCATGGGGGTGACACAAGGTGCGCCTTCGGGGTGATGGCCCAGTCCCCCACCAGACCCGCGTGTCCGGTGTCGGACTGCATCGTGTACAGGCCAGGCGAAGTGCCGACCGCTTTCTGCATCCCTTGCACCCGATAGCTTTTCGACGCGCTTCCCACGCCGGCGGCGGACGGGCTCATCCCCACGGCAGCCGTCGCGCAGGCAAGGGCAATCGTGGCGACGAGGGCGGTTCTGCGCACAGCAGCGGACATGGTGATCCTCCTGTTGTCCTGGGCTCGGGGCAGCATCGACCGGGGGTGACCCTGGGGTGACCCGCCCTCGACCGTCATGCGTCGTCACCCTACCCGGACAAAGCTCGCCAAATGGGCAGAGAAATCGTTCAATAGAAGACAGCGCATGCCCCGGATCGGGCGACCGCGTCGCCGGGATGAGGCATACCCGGCGGCAATGTGGGGTAAAGCTGGAGGAAGGGACCGCTCACTGCCATGCCATGCTGCGCGTGGTCCCGCTGCCGTCGGCCTGCCGGACGACCCCGGTGGCCGCCCCGAGCAGGATCGGCACCGACCGGTCCGGTGAGTGAGGTGACATGAGAGCAGCCGTATTGAAACAGCTGTCCGGGCGTCGTGGCCCCTTCGTCTCGGTGAGCATGGACGTGTCGCGGACCGCGGAGTCCTCCGCCCGCGAGTTGGATTTGCGCTGGCAGGGCCACCATCGTGAACTGACCCGGCGCGGAGCGCCGAAAACCATGCTGGACGCGGCGGCTCCGGCGCTGCTCGGGCCGACCGGGCGAGCCGGCGAAGTCGGTCGGCTGGTCGTCGTCGATCCCGAAGGGGTGGCTCTCGACGTGGTGTTACCCCAACCGCCCGCCAGGGAGGAGGTGGTGTTCGGACCCGCGCCTCACCTGTTGCCGGTGTTCCGCGCACTGCACGGCCGTTGTTCCTACCTGCTGGCCGAGGTTGATCGAACCGGTGCCGCCGTCGCCATGGTGGACGTTTTCGGCACCAGTGAGCAGGACCTGGAGATCCGCGGCAGTCACGACGTCGTGCACAAGGTCCCCGGCGGCCAGACTTCGCAGCGTCGGATCCAGGCCCGCGCGGAAGACTCGTGGGAGCGCAACGCAGCGGAGATCGCCGGCGCGCTGGACGGGCTGGTCTCTCGTCACCATCCGGCGGTGGTGTTGCTGGCCGGTGATCCGGTCACCGTCTCCGATCTGCTCGCTGCCGCGGGCCACCGACTCGCCGAACTCGCGGTCGTGCTGCGATCGGGTGGCCGCGCGGATGGCACATCGGCTACTGCCCGCGATCACGAACTGCAGGCGGCGATGGCCGACCGGGAGCGGCGCGTCCGTACTGAGTTGCTGAACCGCTTCGGGGCCGCCGAAGGGCGCCAGGACGACGCAGTCCAGGGGTTTATCGACGTGGTGGACGCAGTCCGCCGGGCCCAGGTCGTCGAACTCTTGCTGCACGATGACCCGTCGTCGGCCCGGACAGTCTGGGTGGGCGATGAACCCCTGCAGCTGGCCGTCAACCGCGGCGAGGTCGTGGCCATGGGCTTTCCGCAGCCGGTGCAGACCAGGGCGGACTCCGCGTTGGTCTGGGCGCTGGTACACAGCGACGCCGGCGTCACCCTGCTGGATCCCGGCGATCCCGATCTCGCCGACGGGGTCGGTGCCTTGTTGCGGTGGTCCGATCGATCGACGCCGCACGACGGGCTGCCCAGCATGCCTGGTCATGGGTTGCCTGCGGGCTCACACCACCGCTGAACTCGGCTTGCTCTACCCTGCTCTACCCCTGTGAAGATCACCACAGGGCGATCAGCCCGGTTGGCCGGGCCTTTGGCCTCTAACCCGGTCCTCTCGCGCGCGAGAGGGTGAGGTGAGGCGCGACTGTTTGTCGTGCCCGCGAGAGGATCCACCATGGTTACCAACCTGACCACCCAGCCGTATGACACTCCGACCGGCGGCGCGCGATCCGATCTGATCGTCGTGGGGCTCGACGCATCGGCCTGGTCCGGAGCCGCCGCCGATTGGGCCGCCGCCGAGGCCGACCTTCGACGCTCCGGCCTGGTGCTGGTGCATGCCTACGCCGTCACCGATCCGGCCGTCTATGCTGGGGCCGTCCCGGCTCTTGGCTACCCGGGTTACCTTCCCGATCCCGAGGGCCTGGAGCGGGAAGTGCATGACGAGGGCCAGCGCCTCCTGTCAGGTGTGGCCGAGAGCTTGGGTCGAGCGCACCCGACATTACGCGTGACAACGCTCCTGGTGCAGGACGACGCCATCGCCGCAGTGCGGCGTGAATCCGAGCATGCTCTGCTGACCGTGGTCGGTTCACACGGCACCGGCCGGGTCGCCAGCGTCTTCCTCGGATCTGTGGCGCTGTCCATCGCGACGCACAATCCCGCCCCGGTCGCGGTCATCCATCCCGACCATCACATCGGTGGACCGGGGCCCGTCGTGGTCGGCGTCGACAACTCACCGAACAGCGAGGCCGCCGTCGCGTTCGCCTTCGACGCCGCCGCTGTGCACGAAACCGATTTGGTCGCCGTGCATTCCTTCACCGACACCGTGGCAGACGGGGGTGAGCAGGAGGAACACGCCGCGCTGTCCGAGCAGCTGGCCGGCTGGCGCGACAAGTACCCGGACGTGCCCGTCCAGCACATCGTCGTCCATGGCCGGCCGGCACCGATCTTGCTGGCGCATACTCACGACGCCCAACTGGTCGTTGTCGGTTCCCGAGGGCGTCACGGGCTGACGAGTCTGGTCCTGGGGTCCACCAGCCGTGCGCTGATCGCGCACAGCAAATGCCCCGTCGTGGTCGTCCGTCCCGATATGGCCGGCTGAATCAGGCTGAGGCCAGGAACGGCGGTCGCGGTAACGGCAATTCCTCGCCGTCGCCGCACACGTTCACGGCTGACCCTCTGCGGGC
>JADGOY010000282.1 GCA_017882715.1 Nakamurella sp.
GCCGATCCCCGACCGCGACACCTTCACTGGTCGACGTCACCACGCGAGCCTCACCCTCGCCCGGCCGATTCGCCGAAGGGTTCTACGCCGGCAGGGTACCTATTCCGACAATAGGCCCATATCACCCGCGTTGACTCACCAGAAGGTCCAGCAGCGAAAGGGTGCGGACGCCGCCGCTCGCGCGGTCACGGCCGGCAGGTCTCGGTACGTAGGTCACGCGGCCGGCGGCGACCATCTTCACCGACGATGCTCCCGGCATTCCGACCCGAGCCTCCTAGCAGCGCGCCGATACCCGTTGCACCACTGCCGGTCTCGGGTGTCCGGGGATCAATCATCGATGATGACAGATTGTGCACATGCGGCGGTCGCCGCGTTCCCGCCGGATTCGGCGGTCACCGGAGAACCGTAGCCGCGAGACTGCCCGCCGATACCGTCGGCGCCGGCTTCGGCCATGTCAGCGACAGAGCATTGAACCGCTGATCACCGGAGGGATCAGCCGCTCCTACAACCGTGGGGCGCCGGTGCCCGCCCATGGCACGACTATTCCCGTGGCACGACTATTGTCGGGGGGAAGTCCTGACCCGGGCCTGGGCGGTACCGCTCCCGGCCGAAACCGAGGTGGTGCGCGGTGCAGTGGTGGGTGTGGTTGGTCATCGTGGTGATCATCATCGTGGTCGTGATCGGTGGAGTCCTGGCGATCCAGGCCCGCCGCCGCACCGGCGGGGTCATCATCAATGACCGCAACGAGAACGATGCCGCCAGGTGAGCATTCTGCTGCGCTCCAGCGAGATCAACAAACTCCCGGTCGTCACCTTCGCCGGTGAGGACATCGCACAGGTCAAAGACATCATGTACGCCGCCCACGGTGGCCAGATCGGCGGGTTCACCCTCAACGGGCGCGGCATGTTCTCGGGGCCGTTGAAGACCGCGTTGCCCTGGGAGAGTGTGGTGGGTCTGGGTCCCGACGCGGTCGTCATCAGGGACGAGGGCGCGCTCACCCCGACCGAGTCCTTGCTCGCCGCGATGCAGTCCGGCGGGCCGTCGGCCGGTGACATCCTTGGCTCGCAGGTGCTGACCGATGACGGCGCCGCGTTGGGCGTCGTCGTCGACGTCGTCATCGAGGTCGCTGATGGGGGTGGCGGGCAGGCCGACGTGGTCGGATACGAGATCGACCCGGCCGAGGGGGTGGGCCGGGGCACCAACCGGATGCTGATCCCGTTGCCCGACACCATGTCCGCGTCCGGTGAGTACCTGATGGTGCCGGCCGCGGCCCGCGAGTTCGTCACCGACGACCTGGCCGGGTTCGGAGCCGCGGTCGATGATTTCCGGGCCCACCTGAGGGGACAGCGTTGATGCTCTTCTCCGAAGCGTTGGGCCGCTCGGTCGTCAGGACGGACACCGCGTCGACGGTCGGCAGGGTCAGCGACTATGTGGTGGATCCACGGCTGCCGGGAGTCGTCGCGCTGATCCTGTCCAAAACCTCGTCCCAGGGCAGCGCCTTGCCATGGCCGAACATCATCGCGTTCGGGGTCGACGCGGTGACGGTGCCCAGCGCCGCCGCCGTCGTGGAACCGGACCCGTATCTGGCCGAGCTTGCGGGCAAGCCGCACACCCTGCTGCACAAGCGGGTGCTGACAACCTCCGGGGTTCAGCTCGGCACCGTGCTGGACGTCGATTTCGACCCCACCATCGGCAGACTCGCCGCGCTGCTACTCGAGCAGGGACCGATCGACGCGGCCCGGCTGCTGGGCGTCGGGTCCTACGCGGTGATGGTGAGGGCCTGACCACAACCGCCGGCACGGGGAACTCGACGGCGAGCTCGATCGCGGCGACCACATCCCCCGGCCCGAACACCGGTGTGACGGCGAGGACCTTTGCCGATGGAGACGATGAACACGTGCGTGCACCGCTCTCTGACCCTGTCAGAAGCCTAGATCTGAGGGCGGGCGTCTGACAGACAGCACAGAAGGGACCACGTTTTGAGCATGGGCGACAAGATCAAGCACGCGGGCGAGGAAGCAGTCGGCAAGGTCAAGGAGGTCACCGGAAAGGTCACCGGCAACGAGGACCTCGAGGCACGTGGCGAGGCCGAGCAAGCCAAGGCCAACGTCAAGCAGGCCGGGGACAGCGTCAAGGACGCCGCCGAGGACGTTTTGGGCAACTGATCTTGGGGACCCGGGCGCCGTCGTCGATACCCGGGGCAGTTCCCTGGTCAGGGCATCGTCGGCGGCATCTGCCTTTTTGTCCGATCAGTTCGGGACTTCGCCGGTTGCATCGCTCGGTCCAGGACCTCGCCACTCGCCGTGAAACACGGTGCTGACGGACATTCGACGCCGTGCCGCGGGCTTATCGATTGCGAGACAACAGCTCTCAGGGTCGAGCGTCAGAGCGCACCGGCATCTAGGCGGGCGAGGCGACTGGCTCCCGCAGTGTCCGTCACAGTGTCATCCACGGACGACCGTGAGATGCGGCCGCGTTCGGTCAACGACGAATACCTGCGGCGCCGGAACACCGAAGCCGGGCTGACCAGGCGGTGCGGCGGCTGATGGCGCTGGATGTGAGGGCCAGCTGACGACCGATGATGCCCGGCTGGTGACAGCTGGGCTTGGGTGTCTCGCTGCGGGACTGTGTGGCGGTGGATCGAAGCGGCCCGAGTTGGCGGCGACCTCGACCGGCGTCCGCGTCACCATTTCGTAGTGACCAGGTGCGGGAGCGGTCGGCCTTCTGGCTGGGCAAACATCGCACGTTACACCGGGGCTGGTCGAGCAGGCCAAGACGGCGGGGGGAGAGGGCACCGAGTCGGCAGACGCTGCAACCAGCGGTGGAGCGGGACGTGTCACGGGGTGACCGGGCGGACCTGCGTGGGGTGAGCTTGCGCGGCGTTCCCGCGGCGTGTTCTTGCAAGTGGCCGCACGCGCCGGCGCCCGATTGCGGCCTCGCTCCGCTCAGGCCGTAGGTTGCTGCCATGACCATGGGTCGCGCGGGGTGGGCGTGAAGGCGGTCGTGTACGACCGGTACGGGGACCCCGATGTGTTGCGAGTCGCGGACGTCCCGATCCCCTCGCCCGCCGCGGGCCAGGTGCGGGTGAAGGTGGCCGCGACGTCGGTCAATCTCAGCGACTGGGAGTGCCTGCGCGGATCGCCGGCATACGCCCGGATCGGCGGGCTGCGTCACCCGGCTCGTCGGACCCTCGGGTCGGACATCGCGGGCGTCGTCGACGACGTGGGGCCGGGGGTCACCCGGTTCCGGCCTGGGGACCAGGTGTACGGCGACAACTTGGCGCTCAAAGGTGGTTTCGCGGAATTTGCGCTCGCGCCGGTATCGGTGCTCGCGGACAAGCCGGCCGGGCTCACGTTCGCCGAGGCGTCGACCATCCCGCAGGCGGGCGCGATCGCCCTGCAGGGAGTCCGCACGGCCGTGGCGGGCAGCCGGGTGCTGATCAACGGTGCCGGCGGCGGGTCCGGATCCTTCGCCATCCAGCTCTGTGCGCATCTCGGCGCTCACGTCACCGGAGTCGACAACGCCGCCAAGCAGGAGTTCATGCGGTCGGTGGGCGCGGACGACGTGATCGACTACGGCCGGGAGGACTTCACGCGCACCACGCAGCCGTACGACCTGATCCTGGACATGGTCGCGCACCGGTCGGTGTTCGCCTACCGGCGGGCGCTGGCGCCCGGTGGCAGGTATCGGTGCGTGGGCGCGTCGGTGGGCACGCTGCTCCGGGTGCTCACCGTCGGTCCGGTGGTCGGGCGACTCACCGGCCGATCGATCGGGGTGCTCGCCGTGAAGCAGGGCCCGGCCCACTTCGAGCCGCTGGCCGACATGTGCGTGGCCGGCCGGGTGAAGATCCACATCGACCGCGTCTTCGCGCTCGACGAGGTGCCCGCCGCGCTCGCTCGTGTCGGTGAAGGGCGCGCACTCGGGAAGGTGGTCGTCGGCGTCGCGTGATGCGGCAGAGGCCGGATCGTCGGTGGCGCCCGGTCACCATTCGGTTTGCGGGAACCCGATCAACCGCCCCGGAGCGGTCGACGGAACACCGTAGGTTGCGAGATTCGTGCGTTGAGTCCGTCCGGCCCTGACTTGGGGCAAGTGCGCGGTACGCACACGAGGAATGCGGGCAGCTCATTTCGTGGGAGTTGCTGCGCGTCGACGACGCCACACAGACGGCATTCGCCAGAGTCGGCCGACGAGCACGGTCGCGATTACCAACAGCATCCAGGCGAGCGGACTGAATGCGCCGCCGGCGAAATTGCTGGAGCCGTCGACGAAGGTGTACTGCACAGACGTCTGCAGGTAGTCGATGCCGTTCCAGGTGAATGTGCCGGTGGCGTGTGGGTTGGCGGCAAGGATGCCGTCGCTGTAGGCGATGGCTGCGTCGGTG
>JADGOY010000120.1 GCA_017882715.1 Nakamurella sp.
GTGCGCCATCAGGGACTCGAACCCCGAACCCGCTGAATACCGGGTATGGAAGGCGAGTAGATCGTCGTTCGCAGGTTGCCGCTAGACGCCTCTTCGGATGGCTTGGGCCGACGGGTGTGCTTTGACGCCGCCAGGCGCATTCCGCGCGACGGGACACTTACGCCCGCTGCATCGACAGCAGCAACGCAACGTTTCGCTCGGTGCCGCGGTGAGCTGCGGGGGCATTGTCGCTGCACCGGACGATTCCCAGGATGTGTCCGTGGGTACCGATGGATCGGACGACATCCGGCCGCTTGGGCGAGAATCCTGGTGGAGGCGGTGCAGCAGCCAGGCTGGACTGGTCGTCAGTATTCCTGGTGGAACTGCTGGCGGATCCAGCGCGTGGAAGGTTCGGCATCTGAGGTTTGCAGATCAGGGCGTCGACCGGGATCCTGCCCAGGACATGATCCGTCAGAATCGAGCACCGGCGGATGGCTTTGCGCTAACTCTCCGACACCTGGCTGCCGGTAAGAGGTGGCTGTTTTGGCACTGTCGCGGCAACGCATTGGCTGACAGCAAGTTGGCGCTGTAATGGGGCGGCACGACCTTCTGATCCACTCAACTGCAGCGTTGGAGAGCAGCCATGACGAGTGCGTCCCCGTCGGATTCGACGACCAGGTTGCGGAGCTCTACCGGCTCCGCCAGGCTGACCAACGGCTACGCCGCAGCCGGATTGGAGCCCGATGAGAACGGCGACTAGCACCCCGGTGTGCGAGCAGCCCCTGACGCCGGCGGCATGGCGACCGAGCCGCTGGCCCGACCGCCCAGTGATCGTCTACGTACCCACAGAACACCCACAATCTGTGGGTACGCGGTGTGATCCGCAGTGATCTGAGATGACTGTATTCGCAGCTCAGGGCCAGTTGCGATGCTGTGACCAGCACCTCGGAAAGGGTTCAAATCCCACCGCTACCGCCAATCATCTGCGAAAACGCCGCTCACCCAGGTCGGGGTGGCCCGGCAATTCGCGGTTCATCTCGTTTCGGGCCCGGTAGTTTCCGTTCTGGTACCCGTCAACCCGACCGTCGCATTCGCGATGGTCCGCGGCCGGTAAGGCGGTCTGCTCGAACTGGCGGCGCAAAGAGCTGGTCGGACGATGACCAGAGTTCGGAAGATCACGGTTTCTGGCCATCTCTGGTGTCGTCTGGCAATCTCAGATGGCCAGAGCCTTTGATCAGCCGACCGTGCCGTCCCGGCGGCCTGCGCTACCGCGGGCGCAGAACCCGGGCACGCCGTGTCGTCGCCAGCTGATGAGGGCTGACGAGCACACCGAGACGAGCACACCGAAAGAGGTGTGCCGTTCACCGGTACGAGCTGCTTGTCGATCCTGCAGGGGGTTGCGAGGGTGATGACAACAAGCACCGGGACCCCACCACCGGACACCGACCTCCAGAGCCCCACCAGCACCGCGGTTCCCCTCGACATCACTGGTTCCCCTCGACATCACTGGTCAGATCGCCATCATTGCGGCAGCCGACGCCCGGCCACCGCGGCGGGAAGTAACCCGACCATTGCTGGAACCGCCATCACCGCAGTAGCCGACGCCCGGCTGCCGATGGCGGGAAGGGTGAACCGAACACGCCGTCAGGTCAGCCCGTGCACGATCAGCACAACGCCGTCCGTTCCCGCCCACCGGTCGACCGCGATGGCCCGGTATTCCGGAGAGTCCGCGAACGCGCGCAAGGCCCGCTCGTCCGGAAACGACATCAGAATGACCTTGTGGTAGGGCCAGCTGCCTTCCTCGACTGTGGGTGCCTCGTCGGCCGCCAGCAGCTGTCCGTCGAAAAGCCGGAAAACGTCCGTGAAGCCGGACTGATAGCGGCGGTAAGCCGCGCGGTCCGTGATGCAGAACTGCGCCATCGCAAACACCGTCATGGCGGCTCACCCCAGTTTCGGTACCAGTGATGGCGAACGTAGCCGAATACCCACCAAGGGTAAGAGGCTTCCGGTCAGCCGGTCCATGTCTTCCGGTCAGCGTCGAGTGAGGGTGACAACCTCGGCTGCCGAGCAACTGTGGGTCAACATGTTTGGCGGAGCCCTGTTCTGCTGTGCCATTCCCCGTTGCCCTTGCTTCCCCGTTGCGCCCGTCCCGCTTGCCTTCCACCCTTGCGCTTGCCTTGTCAACCCCTCTGCCCTTCCGTCACCACGGAGTTCGGGTGTTCAATGCACCTCGGACATTCCGGCACAAATCAGGCGGGTGGGTGGTCACGATGATGAGCGAGAACCACGAGGAGCGCGATCCGACCGATTGGGATAGTCGTAACCCGCTCGGCCGTATCGAAGGAACTGGGCGTAACGAGGGCAATGCCATCCAATTCAGTTGGTGGAATCTGCTCCTCCTGCTACCGCTTTCCATGCTGATCACGCCGATCTTCAACAGCAACGAACCGGCGCTGCTCGGGATGCCATATTTCTACTGGTACCAATTGGCCTTTGTCTTCGTCGGGGTGGCCAGTGTGGCCGTCGTCTTCTTCGCGACGAGGAACCGCGCCCGACTGACCCAGCACCGGCAGGCGGGTTCAGCCGGCGACTTCGACGAGGAGGCAGGGCGATGAGCGGGATCAACGTCACCGAGATGCTGATCTTCATCCTGCTCTTCGCGGGTGTCGCGGTGATGGGGTTCATGGCCGCCCGTTGGAAGGCGGGCGACACCATGGACCACCTGGACGAATGGGGCCTGGGAGGCCGCAAGTTCGGCGCGTGGATCACTTGGTTCTTGGTCGGTGGTGACCTGTACACGGCCTACACGTTCGTGGCGGTGCCAGCGCTGATGTACGGCGCGGGCGCGATCGGCTTCTTCGCGCTGCCCTACACGGTGGTGCTCTATCCCATCGTGTTCCTGCCGGTCCTGCGGCTGTGGTCGGTGTCCCGATCCCACGGGTACGTCACCCCCGCCGATTTCGTCCGCGGGCGCTACAGCTCGCCCACGCTCGCGCTGATCGTGGCCGTCACCGGCATCGTCGCGACCATGCCCTACATCGCCCTGCAGCTCGTCGGACTGGAGGCGGTGCTGCGGACCATGGGGATCAACGGTGCCGGGTTCATCGGCCATCTGCCGCTGTTCATCGCGTTCCTGGTGCTGGCCCTGTACACCTACCAGTCGGGTCTGCGGGCACCAGCGATGATCGCGTTCGTCAAGGACGGCCTGATCTACGTCGTGATCATCGCCGCGGTCATCTACCTGCCCTCCGCGTTGGGCGGCTGGGGGTCGATCTTCGACGCCGCGTCCGCAAAGTTCGCCGCGACGCCGTCACCTGCCGACGGAACCCTGCTGAACTCGAACAACCAGTTGCAGTACGCCACCCTGGCCCTGGGGTCGGCCCTCGCGCTGTTCCTGTATCCGCACGCCGCCACCGGCATCCTGGCCTCGCGCGGCCGGAACGTCATCAAGAAGAACATGATCGCGCTGCCCGCCTACTCCTTCCTGCTCGGCCTGTTGGCGCTGCTGGGTTATGTGGCCATCGCGGCGGGAGTCACGCCGATCACCAATGAGTCGACCGGCAAGCCGGACGGCAACACCCTGGTGCCGGCACTTTTCGATAGTCAGTTCCCCAATTGGTTTGCCGGGATCGCCTTCGCAGCTATCGGTATCGGAGCGCTGGTGCCGGCCGCCATCATGTCGATCGCCGCCGCGAACCTGTGGACGCGCAACATCTACAAGGAATACATCCACAAGGCTGCGACCCCGAAACAGGAGGCCAAGCAGGCAAAATGGGCCTCGCTCGTCGTCAAGTTCGGCGCGGTGGCGTTCATCCTGTTCATCGACCCGCAGTTCTCCATCGATCTGCAGCTGATCGGCGGGGTGATCATCCTGCAGACCCTGCCGGCCGTCGCGATCGCGCTGTACACCCGGTGGTTGCATTCCAAGGCACTGATCGCGGGATGGATCGTGGGGATGGCCTGGGCGTTGTATCTGCTGTGGACGATCCCCAACCCGGCCATCGGCAAGGACCATTTCGGGGGCTCGGCGCTGACGCTGTCGCAGCTGTCGATCCTGGGCTGGCAACCGTTCGCCGGCTCTACCGTCCAGATCTACGTGGGCATCGTCGCGCTCGTGGCCAACCTGCTGGTGGCGCTGGTGGTCACGCTCGTGGTGCGGGTGGCCAGGATCGGCGACGGCCGGGACGCGACCAAGGGTGCGGATTACCACGCAGACGAAGGCGACCCACAGCTCCGCGCGATCGCGGTGCACTGACCGCAGCACGAAACGCGTTGGCGTTGCTCGGTCTGGAACCGGACATGCGGGTCGTGGCCCAGGTCGGGTCGGGTGACGAGGTGGTGCCCGCGGCCCTGCGCACCGGCCCGGACGTCGCGTTGCTGGTCGACGCCATCCGCCGGGTGCACGCGGGGCTTCGGGTAGTGGATCCGACGCTCGCCGCGGCGAGCCTGGGCCTGGGCGGATTCCCGCTCACCGGCCGGGAACTGGATGTGTTGGCGGCGACTGCGGACGGTGGCACCGTGTCGCAGACCGCCGCGCGCCTGTTCCTGTCCGAGGGGGCACGGTCCGCAACCACCTGTCCTCGGTGATCGGCAAGACCGGCGCTCGCACCAGGGCGGATGCGCTGCGGATCGCCACCGAACGAGGCTGGATCTGACGACAGTGCGTACGGCTCACGCGGCCACGGGAAGCGCGAGAGATCATCCCGTCATGGAGATTCCGCCATTGTCGGGGCGTGGACCAGGCAGATCAAGGACCAGGGCGCAACGGCTTGACCCACGCCAGCCCTGGGAATCGCGCGAAATCCGAGTCAGCGGAATACCTGGTCAGCCCGTGCTCGATCGCGAGTGCGGCCAGTTGCGCGTCGGGAACGAGATTGGCGGTGATGGAGATGCGATCGCTCAGGTCGCCGTACACGCGAGCGGTGCGCTCCGTCGCTGCGGGGATCCAAACCGGATCGGCAGAAAGCCAGTTCCGGGCGAGCGCCCAGGCCTGTGCTCCGGTCAGCGGATTGCGCGCGACACGAGGACGGGTCGCGATCCGGAGGAATGCGCCGATTGTCTGCCAGGGAATACCGACTCGGCGGTCGCCGTTCAACGCCTTCGTCAGCCACGATGACGCAGTCTCGTGCTCGGGCGAAGTGCTGTCGGTGGCACACAGCAGCGCGTCGGCGTCGATCAGCATGATCAGCGCGCGTCATCGAGCAGGTAGAGCACGTCTCCGATGGTGGACACACCGACGGAAAGACCGAGCGGGACCGACTCCGGCTCGTAGATGTGTCGGTCAACACGGAACGCGATGGCACGTCGAGCGAGGCGGTTGATCACTTCGCTGAGCCCAATCCCTTCGTCCCGTCGCATGCGCTCGACCTCTGCGGCAACGTCGGCGTCGAGGTTGAGTGTCGTCCTCATGTTTGCATCCTCGCATCAGCGTGTCTGCGCAACAGCATCATGATGCAGCGTGGAGTTCGGCTCGTGCCCGATCAACGGCCAACCGGCCGGAGGGTCGAAGATCCGCTGACAGCGCAATCCCTCGGCCACATCCTTGTGGCAGCATCGCGAGCCATGGCAGGCAGGCAACGGATTCGGACGGTCGCGGTCGACGAGCACGCCACCGTGACGCCCATCGAGCTGTTCTTCGACCTGGTGTTCGTGTTCACGCTGACCCAGGTGACCACGTTGATGGCGGGCGATCTGACCGTCAGTGGAATGGTTCGCGGCGTTTTGGTCGTGTCGGTGCTCTGGTGGTGCTGGGTCGGCTGGGCGTGGCTCGGGAATCTGGTTCGCGCGGACGAGGGAACGACCAGAATCGCAATGTTCGTCGCGATGGCAGCGATGTTCATTGCCGCGCTGACCATTCCCGAGTCCTTCACCGACCTTCCGGGCGGTCTCTCGGGCCCGGTCGTTTTCGCGGTGTGCTACTTCATCGTGCGGCTGGCGCATTTCGGGATGTTCTGGTCGGCCGGATATGGTGACCCGGGTTTGCGGCGCCAGCTGGTGAGGTTCATTCCCTCACTGGTGATCGGCACCGGGCTGCTGCTCGTCGCATCGCAACTCACCGGACCGGTGCAGACGATCATATGGTTGGCCGCGCTCGTCGGTGACTACTTCGGCACCGTCCTGGCCGGTGCCAGCGGCTGGCGGGTCAACTCAGCAAGCCACTTCGCCGAACGTCACGGCCTGGTGATTCTGATCGCGTTCGGTGAGTCGGTGGTGTCGATCGGCATCGGGGTCACCGCGTTGCCGATCTCCTGGCCGATCATCGTCGCGTCGATTCTCGGGCTGATGATCGCCGGATCTCTGTGGTGGGCATATTTCGACGTGGTGGCGCTCGTCGCGGAGCGGGTGCTGGCCAAGGCGCAGGGGGAGGAGCGGGCGAGACTGGCCCGCGATTCCTACAGCCTGCTGCACCTGCCGATGGTCATCGGCATCATCTTCCTGTCGCTGGGGCTGAAGAAGGTGCTGAGCTACGTCGGTGGCGGTGACGGGCACAGCCTGACCGACCCGCTGTACGGCATCCCGCTGGTTGCCCTGTACGGCGGGGCCTCGCTGTACCTGTTGGCGCACGTCGCGTTCCGTTGGCGCAACCTCCATTCGGTGAACCGCCAGCGGACGGTGGTGGCATTGCTGCTGTTGGCGCTCATCCCCCTGGTCGCTGCACTTCCGGCGTTGGCGACATTGGCGTCACTGGCGGCGATCCTCGTCGGGCTGATCGCCTTCGAGACGATCCGGTATGCCCATGCCCGCGATGTCGTACGCCATCACGGTGACATCGCGACATCTGGTCCGGAACCGACCGTCCCGTGACCGAGAGTCCTGAGTTCCCCGCAGGCGAGTCGCCGCTGGCCGGCGTGCGGGTCGTCGAGCTGACGGCCATCGGTCCGGTCCCCCACGCGATGATGATCCTCGGTGACCTCGGTGCGGACGTGGTGCGGATCGAGCGACCGGACCGTGGCGAGCTACAGGTGATCCCGTCCGATCGAGATCCGGTGCTCCGCAACAGGCGTCTGGTGCGCGCCGACCTGACTGATCCGTCCGGTCTCGCCCAGGTTCGCCAGCTCGTCGACCGCGCCGACGTGCTGATCGAGGGTTTCCGGCCCGGAACCGTCGAACGGTTGGGTTTGGGGCCGGACGAGGTCTGCAGCACGAACCCGGGCCTGGTCTACGGCAGGATGACCGGGTGGGGTCAGCACGGCCCCGCCGCCCGGACCGCCGGACACGATCTCAACTACCTGTCGGTGACCGGGGCGCTGCACGCCATCGGACGACGGGGCGAACGGCCGCCGGTCCCGCTGAATCTGATCGCCGATTACGGCGGTGGATCTGTTTTCCTGGTGATAGGAATCCTGGCCGCTCTGGTGGAACGGAATCGATCGGGCCGCGGACAGGTGATCGATGCGGCGATGGTGGACGGCGTATCTGTGCTGCTGCAACCGATGCTGTCCTGGCGATCGGCCGGGTTCTGGTCGGACCAACGGGGGGACAATGTGCTCGACGGCGGCGCCCCGTACTACGACACCTACACGTGTGCCGACGGCGAGTTCGTCGCGGTGAGTGCGATCGAGCACCGGTTCTATGCCGAACTGCTGTCCGGATTGGGCCTGACCGCCGGCGATGTTCCCGATCGTGAGGACAGCGCCAACTGGCCGGCGATGCGCGAGATGTTTGCTCACCTCTTTGCCGGCCGGACCCGCGACGAATGGGCGGACGTCTTCGTCGGGACCGACGCGTGCGTCTCCCCCGTGCTGTCTGTCGACGAGGCCGAGTCGTATCCGCAGTTGCGCGCCCGAGGCACGTTGCACCGACACAGCGGACAACTGGAAGCCGCTGCGGCGCCACGGTTCTCGCGGTCCTCGCCAGGTGACGGCGCTCTGGCGTCCTGGTCCGACCTCGCTGCGGTGCTGTCCAGCTGGTCGGTCCGGTCGGCGTCGGGGTGAACCCGGCGGAGACGGCCGGCCGCTCGCGGTCCTCGTGGGCCAGAGGTTCACCAGCCGCAAGGACAGGGCGCGAGAGTAGGTCGGCGAGTTCCACCGGATCATTGGTCTCATCACCAGGCAGATTGAAGCCCGCAGAATCGGCGAGATGCTGCTTCGAGGATGCTGTCGACCACCCGGAACGCCGTGACTCAGCTGCGGCGCCGCCAGTGGTCCTGAACCCTGACGCCGGGAGTCCTGATCCTGAGGCACGTGACGGCCTCGATGCCCGTGGCGTCAGCCGTCCAAGTCGATGTGCTCGTCGTAGTGCCCGGCGTGCGGTGCATGCCAGTGACCGTCGTGCAGGTAGTCCAGGTGATCGTCGTGCGGCACGGCCCGATGGCCGCAGTCGTCGCCGTGCACGTGGTCGTGCTCGGTCGGTTCATGGTGCCGATGCGAGGCGTGTCCGATCATGGGTGCCGTCTCCCGTCGGGAAAGTCAGGGGTGGAGCCGGAAAAAGGGATGAGCCTGAAAAAGGACTGGAGCCTGAAGAAGGACTGGAGCCGGTAACAACTCAGGGGCGGACGAGGCTTCGGGCTACATGACCCTCAGTAGCGCCTTAATATCTCCGTAATCGCCCCTGGCCGGTACCGCCACCTGGGGGAAGTTTCGCCCCCGATGGGTGATTTCCCCTTCACTGCTGGCGACCTCACCGGTGCCGCCTGCGAAGAAGGCCGCACTCCGCAGCCGGTGGGAAAGGCGCTGGCTACAGTCCGTTGATGCGATCACTGGTGCTGGACTATCCCGGCGGGGTGTACCGGGAGCTGTCGGGGACACGTTCGGGTCGGTGGCGGACTACATCCCCGAGCTGGCCGTGGTCGACCCCGATTCGTTCGGGATCTGCCTGGCCACCAGCGACGAGTACGGGTACGAGGCGGGTGCCAGCCGCAAACGTTTGCTATCCAGTCGGTTTCCAAGCCGTTCACCGACGCGCTGGCGCTGGCCGACCGTGGGTTGGCCCGCGGTCGGCCAGCGCCAAGATCGACGTCGAGCCCTCCCGGTGACCCGTTCAACGAGATCAGCCTCGACCCGATCAGCGAGCGACCGCGCAATCCGATGATCAACGCCGGGGCGATCACGGCCGCGTCGCTGGTGGCCGGGAACAGTGCCGACGATCGCTTCGAACGGCTGCGTGCGTACTGCTCGCGGTCCGTCGGCCGGGACCGCCAGGTGGATCAGCACATGTACGCGTCGGAGGACCGGACCGGACCGGACCGGCAACCGGAACCGGGCGATCGGGTACATGCTGCGCAGCTTCGCGATCCTGGACGAGGATCCGCAGACGACCTGGTGGAGACACCCTCGCGACGGCGGCGGAGCCCGCAGGAAAAGCAGGTGCTGTTGCGGCGCGGCCGGCGAGCCCGGGTATACGAGTTGCACGGTGACCTACCGTTCGTCGGTGCGGAATCGGTGATCCGTGAGATCACCCGCAGGGCAGGCGATCTGGACGTGGTTGTGCTGGACGTGCGTGGAACAGACGAGACTGCTGCCATATCGGTCACGTTGCTGACGGACCTGCGTGACCAGTTCCGGGCAGAGGGCGGCGAGGCGGTGATCGTCGATCCGGGACGGTCGGTGCTGGGACTTGCCGCGGCACCGGATGCCCCGTCAGACACAGAGTCCGCGACCGACCTACGGGTCAGTATTTCCTCGACGGCAACTCCGATCGACTACGCCGAGGACGCCATCATCGCCCGGCGCGGCGGACCTGCCGCGCTGGCCCGCAGCGTCGCGGCCCAGGATCATCCGCTGCTCGCCGGACTGTCGGAACCACACGTGGCTGTCCTCCGTTCCGCGCTGATCTCGAGGTCCTATGCCGAAGGGGAGTTGCTGGCGCGGGCGGGCACGGTCGGGCACCCGGCGCATGGGCTGTTCCTGGTGCTGTCCGGAACGGTCGATGTCGGCGTCACCCAGCCACGGGTGGGCCGACATGCTCGCCGCGGGCACCACGTTCGGCGTCGCCTACGCCGTCGCCGAACGCGCCTTTGACATCGACGCGGATGCGGTCGGTTCCGTGGACACCCTGCTACTGCCCGTCGAGCGGCTGAACGCTCTCGGAGAATCGGCGCCGGATCTGATCCTGACGCTGCTGCGGCGCCTCGTCGCGGGCGCCGTGGACACCCTGGACTGGGTGACCAGGGCGCTCACCGCGACAGACTGAGCCTTGCGCGACGGTCGTAGTCTGGGCGCGTGAGCGACCAGACGAACTGGGATCGGGTGGACCACTACCTCGGCGGCAAGCTGCGCGACCCGGATGTGACGCTCGAAGCGACCCTGGCGGCGAGCGATGCCGCAGGTCTGCCGCAGATTGCCGTCTCGCCGCTGCAGGGCCGGTTCCTTGAGCTGATCGCCCGCAGCGTTCGCGCCCGGAACGTGCTGGAGATAGGCACGCTCGGCGGGTACAGCACGATCTGTCTCGGGCGGGGAGTCGGACCGGAAGGTCGGGTCGTTTCGCTGGAATACGATTCGCGGCACGCCGCGGTGGCGCGGGCGTCGATCGCCGCCGCCGGGTTGTCGGGCGCCGTCGAGGTCCGGGTCGGCCGGGCGTTGGACCTGCTGCCGGGGGTGGAAGCCGACGGGATCGGCCCGTTCGACCTGGTGTTCATCGATGCCGACAAGCAGAGCAACGCCGACTATGTCGAGTGGGCAATCCGGCTCGCGCACCCCGGCACGGTGATCATCGTGGACAACGTCGTGCGGGGCGGGACGGTCGCCGATCCCGACGCCACGTCATCGGATGCCCGTGGCACGCAGCGGATGTTCGACCTGCTCGAGGGCAACGAGCGGCTGGCGGCCACCGCGATCCAGACCGTCGGGTCCAAGGGATACGACGGCTTCGTGTACGCCGTGGTGCGCTGACGCGCCCAACCGTCCACGATTCGCCAGTCCTGGACCTTGAAATGGCCGGCTTGGAACCGTTCGGAACTGGCGAATCGCGAGGGGCTCGCAGTCACGCACGGCGGGAACGCAGTTCATCACCGCGGGGCCAGTCCCCGCGAGGACAACACCCCCAGCAGCGTCAACGTCGCCGTCGCACCGAACGCGACCACCAGGGCGGACGACCAGCCACCGGTGCTGTCGTGCAGGCCACCGAGCACCGCGGGGCCCAGGCAGGCGATCGTGTACCCGCCGGTCTGGATGATCGCCGAGAACTGGCGATTCTCCCGCAACGTCCGGGAGCGGTACACCACGACGGTGAACACCGCGACGAACCCACCACCCTGGGCCACACCGCCCAGTGCGCTCCACAGCGCCCACAGATCCGACGCCCAGAGCAGGCCAAGGGGCATGCTGGCCCACAGCACACCGTTGATCACGAACGCGGCGCGTGGGCCGCCGAGACGGTTGATCACCAGCGGAGTTCCGAACGCGCCGATCAACGCGGCCACCTGGAAGATCGACGATGCCGCCCCCGCCGCGTTCCTGCTCATCCCCTGCTCGTCGGCGAGTAGCGTCGGCAACCAGGCAGTCAGACCGTAGTAGGCAAAGGCTTGACCGGCGAACGCGATCGTCAGCATCCAGGTGGTGGGACGCCGCAGCAGCGACGGGCGGTGCGCCGCGTCGCCAACGGCCGCAGTCGCCGGCCTCTTGGGTTCGGCCCGTTTCTCCGACGTCCGGCGCCTGGCCAACGGCCACCAGACCGCCCCGGTGATCAGCGTCAGTACCCCCCAGATGGCCAGCGCGAGCTGCCAGCCAAACTGGGTGGCCAGCGGCCCGGTCGCGGTGAGCGTGATCATCGAGCCGATGTTCATCGCCGCGGCGTACACCCCGGTGAGAACTGCTGCCCTGTGGCGGAAGTCGCGTCCGATGACGACCGGGGTCACCACATTGCCGACGGTGATCGCCAGGCCCATCACCAGGGTGCCGGCGAGCGCGGTCTGGATGGTTCCGATCGACCGGATCAGCGTTCCGATCAGCAGGAAGAACAGCGATATCAGCACCGCTCGCTCCACCCCGGTGCGAGCGATCAACGCCGAGGCCGGCGGCGCGGCAAGTCCGAAGCAGAGCACCGGCAGGCTGGTCAGCAGGCCGACGGCGGTGCCCGACATGCCCAGGTCCGATTTCAGGTCCCCGGTGACGGTCGAGACGGCGACCAGTGGCCCTCGCAGGTTGAACGACAGCAGTACGATGCCGACGAGCACGAGGACAGGCGCGGCACCGCGCACGGCGCTCCTGGTGACTCCCACGTCAGCCGACGGGTTCGATGCCCAAGAGGCTCGTCAGCGCCTCGACGACCAGGGCGTGGTCGTCCGCCTGCGGCAATCTGGAGACGGTCACCGTGCCCACCACGCCGACGTCCCGAACCGTCATCGGGAGGGAGCCGCCGTGCGCCGCGTACAGCAGTGGGTCCAGGCCGTGAGCGATATCCACCGAGCGGCCGGCGAGGACCAATCGCCGACCCACCAGGAACGACGACTCGTTGAACCTGTTGACCACGCGCACCTTTCGCTCGATCCACGAGTCGTTGTCGGGAGTCGTGCCCGGCAGGGCCACATGGAATAACTGATGAGAATGGCGGCGGATATCTACGGTGATCACCAGTTCCCGCTCGCGCGCCAGCGCCACGATCCGCCAGCCGAGATCAACAGCGTGGTCATTGGTGAACCGCTGGAACTGCAGTCGTTCTTGCTGGTCCCGCGGTTGCTCGGGCAACGCCTGCAGGTCGGACGGATCGGACGGAGTTGTCAACAGGATGCTCCTTCGGCTCGATCGGTTGGGTCGCTCTCGGCAGGCGCCGCCGATCACTGTGCCGCACGGTCGACCGGCGTCGCCGCCGGCATCAGCGTGGCGAACACCTCCACCAGGCCTATGTCAATATGTTGTAACATTTTGAGCGAGGTCCGCCGGCGTGCGACCCTCGTGGACATCGATCCGTACGAGCGGCACAGCAACTCCTTCTTCCTATTACTCCTGGTTATGGTGGTTACATGAAGAGCCGGGCGGGCCTCCCGCGGGTTCGTCCTGACCGCGCCAGAGGGCACCCTGTGGCGGTTCGACCCCGGGACGCTGTTCCTGGAATTCCTGCTCACCGGCGGTCCCGCGGACCTGGCACCGTACGACGCGCTGCACGCACCCCCCGGATCGTGAAGGTTTGGGGCGTAGCAGGGGTGGGGTGACGACGAAGATCCACCTGGTCGCGGACTCGCAGTGCCGCCCGATCGCCCGGGTGACCAC
>JADGOY010000121.1 GCA_017882715.1 Nakamurella sp.
AGCTGACCGGACTGGACGCCCGGGTGATCGGCCGGCGCACGGCGGGCGCCGGCATCGTGCTGTACGAGCTGACGCCGAAGGCCGTCTCGATGGAACAGGCGTTCATGGACCTGACCCGCGACGCAGTGGACTACCCCGCGCACCTGATTCCCACCGACCAGCCCTCCGACAGCCCCGCCGACCTCGCCCAGCCCGACAGGAGCGCCGCCTGATGAGCATTCTCGATAAACCCGGGTCGACCACGGTCACCGCACCACGGTCACCGCACCACGGTCACCGCACCACGGTCACCGCACCACGGTCACCGCACCACCGGCACCGGTGTAGCGGCTGGACGGCGACGCGCTGAAGGTGACCCAGTGGCGGGTGATCCGTTCCGAGTGGATCAAACTGTGGACCGTTCTTTCGTGGGTTGGTGGTCCTGCTGGCCGGGGCCGCGGTCCTGATCCGCCGCCGGGACACCGGATCGTTCGTAGGCTGGCCATCATGAGCAACGCGACGACTTCCGGCGCGGCGGTGCCGGACGTCTCAGCAGTGCAAGACGTGGCCTCGATCGGCGAGCAGCTTCCCGAACCGCAAACTTCCCGGGCCCTGGTCGCAGGCTTACGGGCGGCACCTGCGTCACCACCCGCACCTGATGGACCTCGGCCTTGCGGTGGCCATCTACCTGTTGACGGTCGCGGCGCTGATCGCCGGCTCGCCGTTCGGCGATGCCGTCACCCCGTAGGCATGGTCGTTCGTCGCTGCGGCCGTCACCTGCGGCGCGTTCGCCTTTCGCCGCACCCATCCGTGGATCGTGCTGGTCGTCACCGCGGCGGGGTACGTGGTGGTGCAGTTCTTCTCCAGCGACGTACTACCCCTGATCCTGGCCGCGGTCACCGCGCTGGCCACCGTTACGCTGGCCGGACAGCGGCGATAGGCTATCGGCGCCGCGGTGACGATCATGGTGTGCGCCCTGGCAGTCGGCTGGATCACCGACGGCGAGGACTGGTCGCATCCTCGCCCGCTGGCCATTGCCGCCTTGTGCGTGCTGGCCATCGCGCTGGCAGCCACCAGGAATCGCCGCGCCTACGTGGCGGCAATCGAGGAACGGGCTCGGCGCGCCGAGGCCTCCCGCGAGCAGGATGCCCGTCGCCGGGTCGCGGACGAGCGGCTGCGGATCGCCCGGTACCTGCACGCTGCGCACCGAGCCGACGCCCGGCGGGCGGATTCGATGTCACCGCGACGCTCCCACTCATCCCATGACGATCCGCGTGCTGATCGCGGATGACCAGGCGTTGCTGCGCGCAGGTTTTCGCGTGCTGGTCGACTCGGCCGACGATCTCGAGGTGGTCGCCGAGCCCGCCACCGGGCGGCAGGCGCTGGACCGGGTGCGAGCGGGCGGGGTGGACGTCGTGCTGATGGACGTTCGCATGCCGGAGACGGACGGGCTTGCTGCGACCCGGGCGATCACCGACGATCCCCCGTTCCGTGACGTGAAGGTGTTGATACTCATCACTTTCGAGCTCGACGAGTACGTGTTCGAGGCATTGCGGTCCGGCGCGAGCGGGCTCCTGGGCAAGGGCGTCGGCCCCGACGACCTGCTCGATGCCATTCGATTGGTCAACCAGGGCGATTCGCTGTTGTCGCCGGTGGCGACGGCCGCATTGATCACGAGATTCCATGACAGGCCGGAATGATCGGATGCGGCCGCGCCGGATCGATTGCAGGTGCTGACACCTCGGGAACAAGAAGTGGTCGCATTGGTGGCCATGAGTGTTTCGGCTCGGGACCCGGTGCCTGGGGTTCGTCTCGTACGGTAGTGCGCCGGTTCGTCGCGGGCTCGGGAGCCGCCGGTGTGCCTGACTCCGCGCCCGGTTTGTGGACTGCGCGCCGGTTTTGTGTTCTGAGCGCCGACATATGGTGGCGCGGAGTACTGAAATGTGGCGCTCAGTAGAGCATATCGGCAGGACCAGGTGCCCGTGCCCGGATGGTGTGTGCGTCCGGCAGACTCGGCGGCCGATGGGTTCCTTGAATTGACCTGGTGCTGAGCGGTTCTCGCCTGAGGACCGACTGTCGGTGGTGCGTTGTAGGTTCATTGTATGAAGCGGATGACGTCGCCACCCGGGGATCGAGCGGCGGCATTGATCGACGAGTTACGCTCGCGGCAGCGGGTTCTCGCGCAGACGCAAGCCCAGGTCGCCGGGCTGATGGTGGAGTTCACCGAGGCTCGCAGGATGGCCGACAAGCGGGTGATCGCCGACCGGAAAGCTGAAGGTGGTGATGCCCGGTTCAAGGCAGCGGAATTCGCGGCCAGAGAGATCAGCATGGCGGTCAAGGCATCGAAACGGTCGGTGGAACGGACCACGGCGATGACCCACCGTATGCAAATGGACGCCCCCGACGCCTGGGATGCCTGGCAGGCCGGTGACATCGACCAGGAAAAGGCCATCAGAATCAACCGAGCATTGCGCTGCCTCGTGTTCGATCGGTCGAAAGAAGTGTTGAACACCGTGGTGGTGGACGTCGCGGTGTGCCGGACACCGGAAATCCTGGGCCGCTGGCTGAATCAGTTCATCGCCCAGATCGAACCCGACCAGACCGACGAACGGTTGCGCCGGTCACTGGACGATCGGTACGTCTCGATCCGCCCGGACGTCGACGGGGTGAGTTTCCTTTCGGCGTCGATGTCTGCGGTGAATGCGACCGCGGTTGACCAGGTGCTCACGGCGTTGGCCGCGGCCGCGGACGCAGGGGACCTCAGGACACTTCAGCAGCGACGCGCCGACGCGCTTGTCGATGTGCTGCTCGGCCGGGTCAGCAATGGCTGCCATGTTGTCTGGGACACGAACGACGACAGCAACGACTACCTCGACGAACCCTACGACCTTGAAACCCACGTAGCCGGCGACGACATCGCCGCCCAGGTAGGGAATGCCGACACCGGTGGCGGTGACGACGGCGCCGACAAGACCTACAACCCAGAGGACCAGGTCGGAATCACTGACGAGCACACAGCGCACCCGGACACTGATGGCGACAACGATCGCCGAGGCGTCAGCGATGCCAGCGACACCAAGGACGGCGACCCCGACAGCAGCGGTGGTCACAGCGCCGCCGACATCGACACTGACACCGCCGGCGACGACACCGCCGGCGACGACACCGCCGGCGACGACACCGCCGGCGACGACACCGCCGGCGACAGGGAGGCCTGGGACGCCGACGATTGGGAGCAACCCGCGTCAGTGTTCCGCCCCGACCCCCGCAACGCGCCGCCGGACCGCGACAACCATGGACCCGCACCAGCCGCACCAGAGGTGACCCCGGACCCACTGGGCCGGGCGAAGGTCACCCAATGCCCGGGCGGCCAACTGCGACCGGTGCCGGTCACCATTGGCGTCGTGGTATCGATGCAATCCCTGTTCGGTTACAGCAACACCCCCGGACAGCTGATCGACCGGTCAGCCATGGTCCCCGCCGACACCATCCGCGACCTCGCCGCTCGGCCCGGCACCTTGTTCTACCGGCTGCTCACCGACGAAAAGGGAAACCTGCTCGACGTCAGGGAAATGGGCCGGTTCCCATCCCGCAAACTCGGCATGGCGATCCGGTTCCGAGACGGAATCTGCGAGAACCCCAGCTGCACGGTGCCCGCAGCCCGCTGCGACCTGGACCACCTCGTCCCCGTCCCCGACGGGGCCACCACCGGAAAGAACCTCGGCACGAAATGTCGATCCGACCACCGCGCGAAGACACACGCCGGACACCGCAGCGCCCGCACCGGACCGCACACCACCGCCTGGACCACGCCCAGCGGGCACACCTACATCGCCCACGACGAACCGCTACCCGTCGAAGAATTCCCCGACCCGCCGTGAAGCAGTCCTTGTCACAGCCTGACCGGGGCCGATCCGAACGCCACGTTGAACCGGTCGCACCAGATCACCACCGAGGTGTAGCCCGTCGGATTCGTGTCCGCGGGGATGGGGTAGTTCTGGTTCCCGTTGGTGCCCTTGAGGTCGCCGAGCGCAAGGTATGCCCCGTCGTCGTATCTACCCCAGTCGGTGCCGCCGGCCGTTTGATCGGTCAGCCGCACCTGGACATCCGGGCCGTCGCTGGTCGAGAAGTTCTCCAGCCGAACGTATCTCCAGCCGAACGTATCTCCAGCCGAACGTATCTCCAACCGTCCGGGAGTTGCAGAATGCTGGCCGTGCCGGATGTCGCGTGCTCGCCGTCGACGAATGCGCCGGTGGCCAGCGCCATCGGCTCCACCGGCGGGGTCGGGCCGGGTTCGCCTGCGGTGGCCGGCGCCGTCGCAGCCGGAACGCCGGGGTCCGGGGTGCCGGTCGCCGCCGAGGCCGTGACGACCTGCACGGGCAGCGCCTCGGCAACGGTGCTGTGGGTGAACAGCCGCCAGGGCTCGAACAACGCCAACGCAACAACGATCCCGGCGACCACGATCGCCGCGGCGCCGGCCAACAGCACGGCGGCCCCGTCTCACTGTCACCCCATCTCGCGAGCTGGACACGCTCAACCGGCCGTATCTGCCACCGGACGGGCCGGGGTGCTGTCCCGCAGGACCACCTCACCGGTGACCTCGACCAGAACGGCGACGTCCCGCCCGGTGTCTTCGGAGTCGTCAGAGCCTTCAGCGGCTGAGACTCTCCGCCCGTCCAACGCGAGTTCCAGCGCTCGGCGGCCCATCGCCACCAGCGGCAAACGGACGGTGGTGAGGGCAGGCCGCACGTCGCGCAGCGTGGAGATGTCGTCGAACCCAGCGACCGCCATGTCCGCCGGCACCCGGTAGCCCTGGTCCCGCAGCGCCGCGGTCGCGCCCACAGCCATCACGTCATTGACCGCGAACACCGCCTCCACTTCGATCTCACGATCGAGCAGTTCGGTCATCGCCACATAGCCGCCGTCGCGACTGAACTGGGCCTCGATGATGTTCTCCTCCGGCAGTTCCAGACCCGCGTCGGACAGGCCCAGCCGGAACCCGTTGAGCCGATCCTCTGACGTGATCAAGGATTCCGGTCCGGAAAGCACCGCGAACCGCCGGTAGCCCAAGGACACCAAGGCGCGGGCCAAACGCTGTGCACTGCCGGCATTGTCGATCACTATGGTGTTGACTGGCAGCAGGTGTTGACCGATCACCGCGACATGGCCACCACCCACCGAGTAGCCGACCAACTCGTCGGCGAGGCTGTCCGCGTATCCAGGATCGGACGACCGGGATCCGGCCAGGATGATCGCCCTGGCGCGTTGCCGGCGCAGCGCCTCCACGTGGCGGATCTCTGTCAGCGGATCGGACAAGGTCGAGCCGATGGTCACGATCAGGTCCCGCTCGTTGGCGGCGGCCATCACGCCGGAGGCGATGGCCGCCGCGGCCGGGTCGGCGATGTCGTTGACCACGAGCCCGACCGTCGCGGTGGTTCCCCTGACGATCGCCCGGGCGTTGGCGTTGGGCGAGTAGTTCAGTTCGGCCGCTGCGGCCTGCACCCG
Source organism: Nakamurella sp. (assembly GCA_017882715.1). Taxonomy (GTDB): domain Bacteria; phylum Actinomycetota; class Actinomycetes; order Mycobacteriales; family Nakamurellaceae; genus Nakamurella. Next base: position 5,485 of record JADGOY010000121.1, read on the forward strand.
AGCGCGCAGCTCGGACCCGACGGTGCGGCCGGGCGAGCCGTGCAGAGCCCTCGACGCGGTGGCCAGCGAGACCCCCGCCCACCGCGCGACGTCGGCCAGCGTGACCTGTTCGGACACGTCTCGTCTCCTCGCCCGGCTCAGCCGCGTGAACCGGAAATCGCCGCGACGTCCCGCGTCAACGCCGCCAGCCTATCGGCCTTCCGTAGCATGGTCGCTCGTGCTCGTGCTCGCCCTGGATACCTCGACGCCGACCGTCACGGTGGGCGTCGTGACGGTCCGCCGACCGTACGCCCTGCTCGACACCGAACAGGGCGCGGCCGACACCGCCGGCCCGGTCACCGTGCTTGTCGAACACACCGTCACCGACCCGTTCGCGCACGCCGAACGGCTGATGCCGCTGGCCAGGGCGGCGCTGACCGAGTCCGGGCATCGCCTGGCCGAGGTGGACGCGGTGGTGGTCGGACTCGGGCCGGGCCCGTTCACCGGGCTGCGGGTCGGCATCGCGACCGCGGCCGCGCTCGGCGATGGGCTGAACATCGGTGTCCACGGGGTGCCCAGCCACGACGCGCTCGCTCGCTGCATCGGCCCGCTCACCGGAGACCTGCTGGTGATCACCGACGCGCGGCGGCGCGAGGTCTATTTCTCGGTCTACCGCAGCGACGGCCGCCGCCTCGTCGGCCCGCTGGTCGCCCGCCCGGCTGCGGTGCCGGACCTGCTTGCCGAGCACGCGATGGCGCCCGCGCTGCTGGCCGGCGCCGGAGCGCCGCTGCTGGAGGGTGTCCTGGATCTGCCCGTCACCACCCCGGTGGACCCGCTGAGTCGTGGTCTGGTCGAGCGAGCGGGCGTCGCGCTGGTCACCGGCGCGATTGCGGGCCCGCTCACCCCGCTGTACCTGCGCCGCCCGGACGCTACCGAGCCGGGCGCACGACGATCGGTGCTCGGACGATGACGGGCGAGCGCACTCGGCGCCCGGCCGGCACTCCGATCTACCTGGAACCCCTTTACTGGTGGGACATCCCGGTCCTGGTCGGGTTGGAGGAAACGCTCTTTCCCGGTGATTCCCCCTGGAGCGCCGAGATGTTCTGGTCCGAATTGGCCGCCGGCCACCACTACGTGGTGCACCGCGACACCACCGGTCTGATCGACGGGTACGCCGGGCTGATGGTTGTCGCGGACGAGGCGGAAGTGCAGACCGTCGGTGTGCGGCCCGATGGCCAGGGCGTCGGGCTCGGGCGGGCCATGCTCCGCCACCTGATGACGGTGGCCGGGGATCGGCGCGTCCTGCTGGAGGTCCGCACCGACAATGTGAAAGCCCTTGCGCTGTATGCGTCCGAGGGGTTCGTCACGCTCGGCATCCGCCGTCGCTATTACCGGCCCAGCGGTGCCGACGCCTACACGATGGCGTACCCGCAATGACCGCGATCGTTCTCGGAATCGAATCCTCCTGCGACGAAACGGGAGTCGGCCTGGTGCGGATCACCGACGGCGCGCCGGAACTGCTCGGCCAGTCGCTGGCGTCCAGTCAGGACCAGCACGCGCGCTTCGGGGGAGTGGTACCCGAGATCGCCTCGCGAGCACACCTGGAGGCGATGACCGCCACGGTCCGGGCCGCGTTCGCCGATGCCGGGGTGGATCCCCGCGACGTCGACGCGGTCGCCGTCACCTGCGGGCCCGGCCTGGCCGGCGCGCTGCTGGTCGGGGTGGCTGCGGCCAAGGCGTACGCCGCGGCGTGGGGCGTCCCGCTGTTCGGCGTCAACCACCTCGCCGGGCACGTCGCCGCGGACACCCTCGAGCACGGCCTGTTGCCGAAACCGACGCTGGCACTGCTGGTCTCGGGCGGGCACACGCAGCTGTTGCGGGTCGACGACCTGGCCGGCGCGATCATCGAGGTCGGCACCACGGTGGACGATGCCGCCGGGGAGGCCTACGACAAGGTGGCCAGGCTGCTGGGTCTGGGCTATCCGGGCGGGCCAATCATCGATCGGCTTGCCGCCCGGGGGGATCCGGCCGCCGTCCGCTTCCCGCGCGGGCTGACCGGCCCGCGTGATGCGCCGTACGACTTCTCGTTCTCCGGTCTGAAGACCGCCGTCGCCCGCCACGTGGAAACCCTCGAGCGGGCCGGCGCTCCGATCCCGGTGGCCGATGTCTGCGCATCGTTCCAGGAGGCCGTCGCCGACGTGCTGACCGCCAAGACCGTTCGGGCCGCCGCAGACCTGGGCATCGGCACGGTGGTGATCGCCGGCGGGGTGGCGGCCAACGGCCGAGTACGTGTGCTTGCCGAGGAGCGTTGCGCCGCAGCGGGTCTCACCTTGCGGGTGCCCAGGCCCGGCTTGTGCACCGACAACGGCGCGATGATCGCGGCGATGGGTGCGCACGTGGTAGTCGCGGGTCGCGCGCCGTCCGGCGAATTCCTCACCGGCAATCCGGGTCTGCCGGTCTCCGTGGTGCACGTGCCCTGACGGCCGCACGATTCAGCCGACCGGATCGCGGTGCCGGGCCGGGAGGAACGCCAGCACGGCAACGGCCGCAACGCCTGTCGCGATGGCCGCGACCCAGGATCCGGCGGTCAGGCCCGACATGAACGCCTGCTGGGTAGCGTCCAGGATCACCCCGGCCTGCGCCTGCGGGGACTGCCCGGCCACCACGAACCCGGCCGTCACCGACTGGCTTGCGGCGTGCACCGCATCGGCGGGCAGACCGGTACCGGTCAATGCGTCGATGATCCGGGAGCCGTAGATCGAACTCATCACCGACCCGACGATCGCGACCCCGAGGGTGCCACCGATCTCGCGGGTGGTGTCGTTGACAGCCGATCCGGCGCCCGCGCGGCTGATCGGCAGCGCACCCATGATCGCCTCGGTGGCCGGGCCCGCGGTCAGCGCCAGACCGGCGGCCATCAGCGCCATGGACGCGACGATGCGGCCCCAATAGGCGGAGTCCACTGACGACCCGGCCGCCAGCACGAACCCGGCGCTCATCAGCGCCAGGCCACCGGCCACCACCGCGGTGTTGCCCGCTCGTTTCATCGCCGCGATCGCCACGGGGGAGAGCGCCCCGGTGACCACCGCGAACGGCAGAGTGGCCAGGCCGGCCTCGAGAACGCCGTAGCCGCGGACGATCTGGAAGTACTGGGTGATCAGGAAGATGAAGCCGAACAACCCGAAGAAGGCCGCCGCGATCGCGCCGCTGGCTGCGGCGAACCGCGGGTTGGCGAAGAGGGTGACGTCGAACAGCGGGTCCTTGCGGTTGATCTCCCACAGCACGAACGCGGTCAGCAACGCCAGTGAGCCGGCCAGGCCCCCGATCGTGATCGTCGATCCCCAGCCGTTGCCGGGTGCCTCGATGATGGTCCAGACCAGCAGGCCGACCCCGGCCATCGACCCGACCGCACCGATCGGATCGAACCGGCCGGGCTGCGGGTCGCGGGATTCCGTCAGCAGGAACCGGCCCGCCACCAGGGCGATCGCCGCGGTCGGCACGTTGACCAGGAACACGGCGTTCCACCCGAACTGCTCGACGAGCAGGCCGCCGCCGACCGGGCCGAGCGCCACCGACAGGCCGCTGACCCCGGACCAGATGCCGATCGCCGTGGCCCGCTCCCCGCGGTCGGTGAAGATCGACATCAGCAGGGCGAGGGTGGCCGGATAGATCAGGGCGGCGCCGACGCCCATCGCTGCTCGCCCCGCGATGAGCTCGCCGGTGGTGGTCGCGAACGACGCCGCGACGGACGTCAGCGCGAACAGCACCAGTCCGGCCTGCAACATCCGACGGCGGCCGAACCGGTCGCCCAGGTGTCCGGCGACCAGTAGCAGGGTGGCGAACACCAGGGTGTAGCCGTCGACGACCCATTGCAGCTCGCTGATGCTGGCCTGCAGATCGCGCCCGATGGTCGGCAACGCGACATTGACGATCGTGTTGTCGATGCCGACCAGCAGCACGCTCACGCACAGCGCGGCCAGCGCCCACCAGCGGTGGCTCGTTGGTGCGGCGGCCAGGTGCCGCTGCCCGGACACGGTCCGGGAGCTGGTCGACTCCGTGGTGGAGGTCATCGCAGTCCTTTCGTAGAACGATGTTCTATAGTTGTAGAACATCGTTCTATCACATTGGGATGCCGGCGCCAAGCCCCGCATCGGGCGGAAGGGAGAATGCAGCAATGAGCGCAACAGGCCGGCGGGGTGGGGCGACGCGCCCCGCCCGGACGGCGCCCGCCCGGACGAAGCCGGTCCGGACCCCGAGCCAGGACGTCGAGGTCGCGCTGATCGATGCGGCCGAGCGCGTCCTGGTTCGCGACGGACCCGACGCCGTGACAGTCCGGGCCGTCGCGGTGGAGGCGGGGGTCGCGCCGATGGGCGTCTACAACCGCTTCGGCGGCAAGGACGGACTGGTCGACGAGCTGCTCAAGCGGGGATTCACCGGGCTCCGCGACGCGCTGATCGCTCGGGGCGAAATCGACCCTGGGGAAAGGCTTTTCGGTGCGGGACTGCGGTACCGGGAATTCGCGCTGAGCAACCGGGCGCACTACCTGGCGATGTTCGACGACGCGATCCATCAGGACGTGACCGCGCCAGAGGTGATGCTGATCGCCCGCGCCTCGTTCGACGAGCTCGTCGGCCACGTTCGGTACGGGATGGCCGCCGGGGCGCTGGCCGAGCACGATCCGCAGGAGGTGGCCCAGCAGATCTGGAGCACCGTGCACGGCGCGGTCCAGCTGGAGATCAAGGGGATGCTGCTGGTGCCTGACCCGGACCGCAGCTACCGCGACCTGCTGGGGATGCTGCTGCGCGGCTTGCGGGCCTGAGCCGAGCAGCGCAACCAGCCGCTCCCCGAACTCGAGGAGAATCTGGATGTCCAGGATCATGGGAGTGTTCCTGCGTCCCGTCGCCGGGCAAGTCGCGGCCCTGGATCGGATCGTGCGGGAGTTCCGGCCGGACGTCGTCGCGACGGAGCATACGTTCATCGCGGGTGCGTCTGTCGCGGAGTTGCGCGACATCCCGCTCGTGGTGTTCGCCGTCACCCCGATGACCTACTGCTCCAGCTGGTCGACGTCGTGGTCACCAACGGCGGATACGGGTTGTCCAGATGTCGCTGGCCTACGGAGTTCCGTTGGTTGGAGCGGGCACCACCGAGGACAAGACGGAAGTCAACGCCCGGGTCGCGCATTCCGGTGCCGGCGTGTCGCTCGAGGTCGATCGACCCACCCCGGCCCAGGTCCGTGACGGGATGCGGATGGTGCTGGGCGATCCTGCCTACCGGGTGTCAGCCGAATTCGAGCTGCCGAGCACCGCCCGCCCTGCCAGGCTTGACCGATGCCGACGACGAGCCCGGGTTATTCGATCACCATCCGCGCCGAGGCGCCGTCGGCGATCGGCGCGACCGCCGATCTCGCAGCCGCTGTGACGGCCGCTGGCGGGTCGCTGACCGCGCTGGACGTGGTCGAGTCGGGGCCTGCCCTGATCGTCGTCGACGTGACCTGCAACGCGGCGGACGGCGCCCACGCCGACCAGGTGACGGCGTCGATCAGCGCGCTGCCGGGGGTGACCGTTCGCAAGGTCAGCGATCGGACGTTCCTGCTGCATCTGGGCGGCAAACTCGAAGTGGTGCCGAAGGTGCCGCTCAAACACCGGGACGACCTGTCCAGGGCCTACACGCCCGGGGTGGCCCGGGTGTGCCTGGCGATCGCGAAGAACCCGGCGGACGCGCGCCGACTGACGATCAAACGGAACACCGTCGCCGTGGTGACGGACGGCTCGGCCGTCCTCGGGTTGGGGGACATCGGCCCGGCCGCGGCGCTCCCGGTGATGGAGGGCAAGGCGGCGCTCTTCAAGCAGTTCGCCGGGGTGGACGCGTGGCCGGTGGTGCTGGACACCCAGGACGTTGATTTGATCGTCGAAATCGTCCGCTGCCTGGCTCCCCAATACGGCGGCATCAACCTCGAAGACATCGCCGCGCCACGGTGTTTCGAGATCGAGCGACGGTTGCGCGCGCTGCTGGACATCCCGGTGTTCCACGACGACCAGCACGGCACGGCGATCGTGGTGCTGGCCGCGCTGACCAACGCGCTGCGGGTCGTCGGCAAGAAACCCCAGGACGTCCGGGTGGTGGTGTCCGGAGTCGGAGCGGCCGGCCGGGCGATCATCCAGCTGCTGGCCCAACAGGGGTTCACCGACATCATCGGGTGCGACCGGCACGGAACGGTGCGGCCGGACAACCCGGACCTGGACGAGTTCCGTCGGTGGATCGCGGACAACACCAACCCCCGCGGCGCCCGTGGCACGCTCGCCGAGATGATCGTCGGCGCTGATGTCTTCATCGGGGTGTCCGCACCGAACCTGTTGACCGGAGCTGATGTCGCGACCATGGCGTCCAACTCCATCGTATTCGCGCTGGCCAACCCTGACCCCGAGGTGGACCCCTTCGCGGCCGGCCAGCACGCCGCCATCGTGGCCACCGGGCGCTCGGACTACCCGAATCAGATCAACAACGTGCTCGCGTTCCCCGGCTTCTTCCGCGGCATGCTCGACGCCGGCGCGCACGAGATCACCGACGAATGCCTGCTGGCCGCGGCCACCGCCATCGCGGACTGTGTCTCCCCGGACCAGCTCAATGCCAACTACATCGTTCCCTCGGTCTTCGACCCGGCAGTGGCGCCTGCGGTGGCCGCCGCGGTGCGCGCGGCCGTCACGCCGCGGGGGCGTGAGGAGGCCGGATGAGGAGGCTGGGTGAGGAGATGGTTAATCGGCCGTCACCAAACGCGGTTCCGGCCTACTCTGACGTGAGGACCGTCACACCGGACGGCCCCGGCACGTAGGAGGCGGCAGATGACGGCGGGCGAGATCACGGCGAAACAGCCCTCGGATGTTGGCCGGCTGAACCCCTATTTCGACACCCCTGCGGCCCGCGCCCTCGTCGAGGACCTCCTCAAAGCCAACGATGGCCGCACCGGCGACCACCTGTCGTCGGCAATCCGGGCGCTCACCAGTTCGGCGTCCTCGCTCGAGGTCGATCAGGTCGACGCCGCGATTGCCGCCATCGCGCTGTTGCTCGTCGAACGTGCCCCGGAACTGCTGGACGGCGCCGCGAACGAACTGCGTCTGCGGGCCTGGATCGACCATGTGGACACCGAGCTCACCCCCGGTCGCCGGCTCGCCGCCGCCGGGGCGCTGGCCCGCATCGAGCTGGGTCTGGACAACGAGTGGTTCGAAGCCCATCGGCGCAATGGGTCGCTGACCACCGCGCTGCGGTCGCTGCACACCCTGCGCGACGAACTCGCCGACGCCGAGGCACACTGACCGGGTGTCTAGCCAGGGATCTGCGTTCTTCCGCTCCCACTGACCCATTTTCCGGGCGCCGGGCCGCCCCGGCGGTTGAGCCCTGGCACTCTCGTGGCTAGAGTGCTAGTCGAACGGCACAGTGACGGCCCGGCACCCGCGACGACGGGCCCGATCCGCGCCGGGCACCCAAGACAACAGTGGGCAGGCGCCTGCCAAGGCCTGCCAATCCCAGTCAACCCCAAGAAGGGGGAGGTCACACCGTGGCGAGCGTGAACATCCAGCCGCTCGAGGACAAGATCCTCGTCGAGGCCAACGAGGCCGAGACGACGACCGCGTCGGGCATCGTCATTCCGGAC
>JADGOY010000283.1 GCA_017882715.1 Nakamurella sp.
CGGCGTCGCCAACAGCGGCGCGGCCGGGTCCTTGACCAGTTCGGCGGGGGAACTGATATTGGCGTGGCTCATGAGGATATCCTCCTATGCCGGAAGTGGCTGCAGAGCGGACGGCAGAGGAAATCTGCGGGTCGCCGCGATTCAGCCAGGCACCGAAACGCATCCACCGGTCGGACAGCTGGCCGGATGTGTTCAGTCTTGACAGCGGTAGGAAGAAGAGCGATGCCGGACATTCCCCGTCCCGCGGAGAGCATCCCTGCTGCCCACCCGCACCTGCCGCCCACCGCCGGGCTCGACCGATCGCACGACCGAACCGCAGCCGAGACTGCGCTGGAGCCCGAGTCACCACATGTGGCACACCGGGTCGGGTGGGGGTTCATCTCGCTGTACGCGTTGGCGTACATCGGCACCATCCTGTTGTTCCTCGCACCCCTGCTGGTCAGCTTGGCGTTGAAGGTCAACTCTCTCGTCGGGATCCAACGGGCACCGAACAGCCTGGCGCTGGTCGCGGGGGTCGGCGCCCTGCTGGCGATGTTCGCCAATCCGTTCTTCGGCAGGCTGAGCGACCGCACCTCATCACGCCTCGGCATGCGGCGGCCCTGGATGGTCATCGGCCTGGCGGGCGGTTCCCTCGGCATCCTTGTTGTCGCGGTGGCACCCAGTATCGCGGTCGTGCTCATCGGATGGTGCATCGCGCAGCTGTTCTTCAACGCACTGCTCGCGTCCCTGGTGGCGGTGCTGCCGGATCAGGTCCCGGTTGCTCAACGCGGCACGGTCTCCGGTGTCCTGGGTGTCTGCCTACCCATCGCATCGGTGACCGGCACCTTCCTGGTCCAACTGTTCACCGGCAACCAGCTGACCATGTTCCTGGCCCCCTGCGCGATCGGCGGCTTCTTCATCCTGCTCTTCGCGGTCACCCTCAAAGATCGACGGCTCACCGTGGCGGACAGGCCGACCTGGTCGCTGCGGGAATTCGCCGGCACGTTCTACATTCTACGTCAACCCCCGAAAGAACCCGGACTTCGGCTGGGCCTTCGCCAGCCGGTTCATGTTCGTGCTGGCCTATGCCTTCCTGACCACCTACCAGGCCTACTACCTGCTGGACAAGATCGGCAGCACCGAGACTGATGTGCCGCAACAGATATTTCTCGGCACCCTCGTCCAGTCGGTCGTCCTCGTCGCCGCGTCCCTTGTCGGCGGCAAGCTCTCCGACCGGACCGGTCGACGGAAGATCTTCGTCCTCACCGCCGCGACGGTGTACGGCCTGGCGATGTTCGCCATCGCGATCGCCAGCAACTTCAACGGCTATCTCGTCGGCATGGCCAACGGCGGACTCGGCTTCGGCGTGTACATGGCCGTCGACCTCGCGCTCGTGGCCGACGTGCTGCCTGACACAGAGAACAACGCCAAGAATCTCGGGGTGATGAACATCGCCGGCGCGCTTCCCAGTTCCATCGCACCGGCGATCGCACCGGTCATCCTGGCGATCAGCAGCGGCAGCTACGGCGTCTTGTACGCGGTCGCCGGTATCTGCGCCATCATCGGAGGCGCCGCAATCCTGCCCGTTAAACGCGTCCGCTGAACGGCCGACATCAACTGGGTTCGCTGGGGTAGATGGTGGTCAGCCCCCGCTCCGGCTCGGACAGTCCGTTGATGCATGGCCGCATAGCTCTACCCTCGTGCGCATCCCCACCGAGAGCCCCTGAGAGGAGCTGACTTGGCAAACCCGCTGGTCGAGACCAAGCTCTACCTCCCCAGGCCTCGACGGAGTCTGGTCACCCGCCCGCGGCTGAGCGGACGCTTGAGCCGTGGGTCGGACGCCAGATTGATTCTCATTTCGGCTCCCGCGGGTTTCGGTAAGACGACACTGCTCACCGCGTGGCTCGCCGCAATGGACACGGAAACCCGGTCCGTGGCGTGGCTCTCCCTCGATGAGAGCGACCGCCAACCCGCCACGTTCTGGACCTATGTGATCACCGCCCTGCAAACAGCGGTGCCCGGCATCGGAGCCGACGCGCTCACGCTCCTCCAGTCGGCCCAGCCGCCGATCGAGACCATCCTCGCCGCCGTGCTCAACGAACTCGCGGCGACCCCGAACGCCATCGACCTGGTGCTCGACGACTACCACCTGGTGGACGGGCCCGACCTGCGGGCCGGCATGGTGTTCCTGCTGGAGCACCTCCCACCGCACGTTCATTTGGTGATCAGCAGCCGAGCTGACCCACTCCTGCCGCTGGCTCGCCTGCGGGCCCGCGGTGAGCTGGTCGAGGTCCGCGCCGCCGACCTGCGCTTCACCCCCGACGAAGTAGCGGCCTACCTCAACGACGTCATCGGTCTTGACCTCACTGCCCAAGACATCGACGCGTTGGAGGGCCGGACCGAAGGCTGGATCGCCGCGCTCCAACTCGCCGCCCTCTCCATGCAGGGACGCACAGACATCGGCGCCTTTATCGCCGGCTTCGCGGGCGACGACCGGTACATCGTCGACTACCTCGTCGAGGAGGTGCTGCAGCGGCAGACCCAACAGGTCCGTACGTTCCTGCTCCGCACATGCCTGCTGGACCGGTTGAACGGCGCACTGTGCGATGCGGTGACCGGTGAGCCGGGCGGAAAGGCCACCTTGGAGTCGCTGGACCGCGCCAACCTGTTCCTGGTCCCGCTCGACGACAATCGCCACTGGTACCGCTACCACCATCTTTTCGCGGACATGTTGCAGGCCCACCTCAGTGATGAGCGGGCCGACGAGGTCATCGAACTGCACCGCCGCGCCAGCCAGTGGTACGACCAGAACGGGCAGCCGTCACCGGCGGTCCGCCACGCGGTTGCTGCCGGAGACATCGAGCGGGCAGCGGACCTGGTCGAGCTGGCCATTCCGGCGCTGCAGCGGAACAGGCAGGAGGCCACCATCCGTGGCTGGCTCGACGCCATCCCCTACGAGGTCGTTCGGATGAGGCCAGTGCTCGCGGTTGGCCTCATCGGGGCGTTGATGGCCGGCAACGAGTGCGAGGGCATCGAGGGACGCCTGCGAGATGCGGAGCGGTGGCTGGAGCCGGCCATCCGCGAGAGCAAGGTACCTCAAGCGCGTTCGGAGGAAATGGTCGTTGTTGACGAGCAGGAGCTCACGCGCCTCCCCGGGGTGATCGAGACGTATTGGGCCGCGTTGGCGTTGGTGGGAGGTGACACGTCAGCCACCCTCCGGCACGCCCAGCTGGCGATCGACCGCGCGGCCGACGAGGACCACGTAGTCCGGGCCAGCGCCTCGGCCCTCTCCGGGCTGGCGCTCTGGGGCCGGGGAGATCTAGAGGCCGCGCATCGCGCGTACTCCGCCTGTGTCGAAGGGCTGCTGCGGGCCGGGCACCTCTCTGACGTCCTGGGGTGCTCGATCACGCTGGCGGACATTCGGATCACGCAAGGTCGCTTGGGTGAGGCGCTGCGCACGTTCGAGCGGGCATTGCAGCTCGCCCAGGAAGCCAGGACAGTCCTCCGGGGAACGGCGGACATGCATGTGGGCGTGAGCCAGATCGCCTGCGAGCGCGGCGAACTGCAAGGCAGCAACCCAATATCTCCTGCGCAGCCAGGAGCTGGGCGAGCACACCGGGCTGCCGCAGAACCCGTACCGTTGGCGGGTCGCGATGGCCCGAATCCGGGAATCTCAGGGCGACCTGGCGGGCGCACTCACCCTGTTCGACGAGGCGCAGCGGGTCTACGTGGGCGACTTCTCCCCGAACGTGCGGCCAGTCCCGGCGCTGCGGGCACGCGTGCTGGCAGCGCAACGCCGATGCGGCGAAGCCCTTGACTGGGCCCGGGAGCAGGACCTGTCCGTGGACGAAAACCTGTCCTATGTGCGCGAATTCGAGCATGTCACCCTCGCCAGGGTGCTGCTCGCGCAGTACGCCAGCGACGGTGACACGAGCTCCCTGAACGAAGCTTCCCGGCTTCTGCAGCGCCTGCTGCCGGCAGCCGTCGCGGGCGGCAGAACGGGAACCGTCATTGAGATCTTGGTGCTGCAGTCGCTCACCCACCACGCCTGCGGCGACACACCCGGCGCACTGGCACCGCTGGAACAGGCGCTGACCCTGGCTGAACCGGAAGGCTACGTCCGGGTGTTCGTCGGTGAGGGACGACCGATGGCGTCCTTGCTGACAGCCATGATCAGAAAGCGGGCCGGGTGGGACTACGTTCGTCGACTCCTGACCACCTGTGACGATGACGACGGGACCGCCCAGACCGCGTGAAGTGGGGAGCAGGCGCGGGACAAACCCCGTTTCCTGCTCCCCCTTCCCAAACCGGACATGAGGTTCTCCCTCATCCGGCTTTCCCCCGGGCAGTC
>JADGOY010000122.1 GCA_017882715.1 Nakamurella sp.
CCGAGCGCCGAACCCGTATCGTCGACGCCCACCGGCCTACCGTGGCGGAGCAGCGCATGCTGTGGCTCGAGTTGATCGGCGCCGACCAGGATGTGGTGGCGGGCCGGCTGGCCGACAACTTCGACCTGGACCCGGTGACCATCAGGGACTGTGCCGCGCAGGCCGAGCACGACCGCACGCGCTGCCCGGTAGGCGCGGATCGGACCTCGCAGGCGTTGTGGGAGGCCTGTCGAGATCACACGCGTCCCAGGCTGTCCACCCTCGCCCGGCGTATCGAGCCGGATCACGGCTGGTCGGATCTGGTCCTGCCGGAAGGCGAGCTACGCACACTGCATCAGTTGGCCGATCAGGTGCGCGGCCGCCCCATCGTGTTGCGCGAGTGGGCGCTGCGGGCTGGTGGTGCCCGCGGTTTGGGCATCACCGCCCTGTTCGCGGGCCAGTCCGGCACCGGCAAGACACTCGCCGCGGAAGTCCTGGCCGGCGAACTGAACCTTGCCCTGTACCGGGTTGACCTGTCCGGTGTGGTGAGCAAGTACATCGGCGAGACCGAACGTAACCTGCGCCTTGTCTTCGACGCGGCCGAAGAGGGCGGCGCCCTGCTGTTCTTCGATGAGGCCGACGCGCTGTTCGGCAAACGCACCGAGGTCCGTGACAGCCACGACCGGTACGCCAACATCGAAGTGAACTATCTGTTGCAGCGCATGGAGGACTACCGAGGGCTGGCCATACTTGCCACCAACCGTCGCAGCTCGCTGGATTCCGCGTTCCTACGGCGGCTACGTTACGTCGTCACCTTCCCGTTCCCCTCCGCGGCCGAAAGGCACGCCCTGTGGATACGCGCGTTCCCGATCGAGGCCCCCGTCGAGAACCTCGACCTAGCCCGGCTTTCCGACCTGCCGGTGACCGGTGGGATGATCCGCAACATCGCATTGAACGCCATGTTCTGCGCGGCCGGGCGCGGCGAAACGGTGGCCATGCCACTCGTGTTGGACATGGCGCGCAGCGAGTTCGGGAAGCTCGAGCTGCCGATGGCCGACCAGATGTTCAGTCCGCCGGTGGTGAGTCGATGATCCGGACTGTCACGGTCGACATCGACCGGCTGGTACTTGACCGAGGGATGTCTCGTTGGGAGCGGGCGGCACTGGCCGACGCGGTGGCCGACGAGCTCGGGCAGCTGCTCGGCGCCGGCGCGAGACCGCAGACGCCGGCGCCCTCGGTGTCGAGGCGATCGGTCGGCGGATCCGCCCTCGCCACCGACATCGCTCGAGCGATCCACGCGGAGTTGTCATCCGGCGCCCCGCCTGGTCTTCCGGCTGCTCCGCCGGCCGCTCCGTCCAGGCTCGCGGCCGGTGATATGGCGCCCGTTTCCCGCGCCTCGCCGCCGTCAGGAGGACCCCGATGAGCGCACCCGTGACCGGCTTTGCCGGATCGCCGCGAATGCTTCGCGGCGGGCTGGCCCGCATCGACCCGACGATCCGTCGGTTGCTGGACGTAGTCGCCTTTCAGTACAACCCCGACACGGTGACCCGCACCCTGCAGCCGCGGGCCATCGGCGGTGAGCCGGGCGATCGGCTGGAGATGTGGCGGCTGACCGGCCCACCCCACGAGACGATCAAACTCGACGCCGAACTGGACGCCGCGGACGAACTTGAGCGCCTCACCGGAACTGCACCCGATCATGGTCTGCTGCCGACCCTGGCCTGCTTGGAGCGGATCGTCTCGCCGACGGCGAGCGACCTGGTGGCCACCGACGCCCTGTACGACAGCGGCCAACTGGAAATCATTCCGGTCCAGGCGCCGCTGACCGTTCTTGTGTGGGGAGTCGACCGGGTCGTGCCGGTCATCGTGTCGAGCCTGACCATCACCGAGGAGGCTTTCGACCCTCACCTGCGGCCCATCCGGGTCAAGGTCGGCCTGGAATGCAAAGTGCTCACCACCAACGACTTACCGGTCGATCACCTCGGTAGGTCGCTGTATCTGGCTTACCGGCGTGGTGTCGAACGACTCGCGGCGCAGCAGCCCAGCGCGGACGTCCGCGTGCTCGGATTGGCGACCCTGCCATGAACGGCCCCGGCCGCTACGCCACCAGCACCGTATTGACGATGACGGGCACGGACGGACGGACGATCTCCTATCTGGCCCGCCGATTCCTGCCGCAGCCGGGCGCGTTGTCCACCGCAGGCGCCCTGCAGGTTTCCGCCGGTCAGCGCGACGACCTGATCGCCGCGGTGACCTTGGGCGACGCGACGATGTCATGGCTACTCGCCGACACCAATGCGGTTCAACGCCCGAGCGAGCTCGGCCGGCCCGGGCGGACGATCTCGATACCCGCCAGCGGCCAGTTACCGATCCCGGCTGGAGGCTACGGTGCCCGCTGAGCTCACGCTGAGCCTGGCCATCGGCGGGGTGGGCACCGACCCCGCGCCAAGGACGGTCGTGGAGTCGCTGGTCGAGGCCACCGTGCGCAGCGGCACAACCGGTCCAAGCGGTTTCGACCTCACATTCGCGGTCAGCACCCGCTCGCCGCTGGTGACCTCCTTACTCCCCCAGGGTTACTTCGACCCGCCCAACCGAGTGATCCTGAGCGCAACCCTGCACGGTCGGCCGACCGTTCTTGTCGACGGGGTAATCACCCACCACGAAATGACGCCGAGCGACGAGCCCGGCAAATCCGTGCTCGCGGTCAAGGGCGAAGACCTCACCAGGATGATGGACCTGCTCGACCTGACAGGGTTCCCGTTTCCCGCGATGCCGGCGGAGTTGTGCATCGCGCTGATGATCGCCAAATACACCCCGATCTACAAGATCGTGCCGTTGATCATGCCGAGCGTGATGCTCGACGTTTCCAACCCGCTGGAACGCATCAAATCCCAACACGGAACGGATCTCTCGTACATCAAGCACCTCGCCGATCTCGTCGGCTACACCTTCTACCTGCAACCCGGGCCGGTGCCCGGGACGAGCATGGCCTACTGGGGTCCGATGCTCCGGACCGCGATCCCGTTCCTGCCCACACCGGCGCCGATCAGCATCGACTGGGACGGGCGCAGCAACGTCGAATCCCTCGGTTTCGCCTTCGACGGCTTCGCGAAAACCCTCTGGGTGATCAACATCCAGGACACCGCAACGCACCTGGTGTACCCGATCCCGGTACCCGACGTGAACCCGATCAGCCCGCCGCTGGGCGCGAAACAACCGATGCCACTGAAAATCCAGAACTTGACCGGAATGGCGAAGTACAGCCCGCTCCAGGCCGCCGCGATCGCGTTGGCGAAGGCGGCCGCGGACGCCAATGTGGTGTCCGGGCACGGCACGCTGGATGTCACCCGATACGGGGCCATCCTGGCCGCCCGCACGATCATCGAGGTGCGCGGCGCCGGCATCACCTACGACGGCGAGTACTTCATCGACAGTGTCACCCACACCATCAAACCCGGCTCGTACAAACAGAACTTCACCCTGTCCCGCAACGCCCTCATCGCCGGCGGAGGAGGACCGCTCGGACCGTTGTCCTACGCGATCTCACCCGTGCAACAACTCGGCGGACTGGCCGACTCGGCGGTGCGCTCGGCCGCCGCCCCACCGGGAACGAACACGTCGGCCTCGCCGATCGGACCCCTCGCACCGAGCGGCGCACTGCTCACCGGACCCGCAGGCCCACTGAGCGCACTGGGTCAGCCCAGCTCGGCGGGCTCGATCGCCGCCCTGCCAGCCTCCCCGATGCGCTGATCGAAGGGACATTCAATGGCCAGATTCCGCTTCGTCGACTCACTCACCCCGTCGCGGGAACCGGACGTGGAAGACCCCGATCCCGATGTCCGTCGGCGGTTCCTCGGCAAGTTCCGCGGCACGGTGCTCCAGAACGTGGACCCCCTGCAGCAGGGGCGGCTGCAGGTGCAGGTGCCGGACGTCGCGGGTCTGTTGCCGACCACCTGGGCCATGCCATGTCTGCCGATCGCCAATCTCGAATGCGGCGTGTACGCCCGGCCCAACATCGGCGCTGGTGTGTGGATCGAATTCGAGCAGGGCGACGTCGACTACCCGATTTGGGTCGGCGGCTACTGGACCGAGCCGTTCACCCTTCCCACCGGCGCACTCGCGAGTGCCACCGCACCCCCCGCGTTACCGGTGATCACCGTCGAGACCACCACCGGCGGACTGACCGTGTCCGACACGCCGCTGGCGGCGCTGGGCAACGTGGCCTTGCGGTCCGCGGGCACCGTCATCGCGCTGACCCCCGCCGGGATTCAGATCACGGCCCCGATGGTCTCGATCCAGACCCCATCGTTCAGCGTCAACGGTGTTGCTCTCACGGTGGCCGGGGCCTGAGGCGACCATGACCCTGGCGTTCCCGTATCACCTCGACCCGTCAGGTCGTTCGGCGACCGCGGGCACCGACGCTCATGTGCGGCAGATGCTCGAACAGTTGCTGTTCACCAACCCCGGCGAGCGGGTGAACCGACCGGACTTCGGGTGCGGCCTGCTCGACCTGGTTTTCGGGCCGAACCCACCGCAGTTGGCCGCCGGCCTGACCGCGGTGATCACCGCCGCCGTCCAGCAGTGGCTCGGCGACGTCCTCGACCTCACCGGTCTCGTCGTCGACGCCGAGGACAGCACCCTGGCGATCGACATCAGCTATACCGTCCGGACCACCGGCAAGGCCGGGACGGCGTCATTCGCCGTTCCGATGCCGTCATGACCGGCCCCGCTCAGTGGGGCCCGCTGCGGGTCGCCGACCGGCAACGTCGGGAGGACGTCCGGGCCGCGAATGACACTGGTCTTGACGCCATCGACGTGCGTTCCAACGGTGCCGAGCCCGTGCTGCGGTTGACCTTTCTCGGACGCACCCCTACCGACATCGAGAAGGCCAACGTCCTGATCGTGTCCCCGCCGGGAAACCCGACGCTGTGGGCGGTCGACGTGCAGCGCTACGGTGACGCGCGCGATGGCGGTCCTTACCTCTCCGTACGGCTGTCCGGACCCGGCGGTCACGGAACCTACCTGCTGCGGTTGGTCGGAGCCCACCCCGACGGGCGCCCGATGCGCCGGCCCAAGCGCGGCATCGACCCGGCGTTTGCCGAGTTGGCGTTCTCTTTCGATCCGCAACAGCCGGTACCTTTCGCGCGTGATCCGCACCCGCTGAGCACGTCCGGCAGTCCCGATACACCCAACAACTATCTCGCTCGTGATTATCAGGGTCTGCGACAACTCATGCTCGACAGGTTGGCGGTCACCGACCCGACCACCGAATCGGAGCGGCACGCCGCCGATCTCACCGTCGCTCTGGTCGAGCTGTTTGCCTACCTCGGCGACGACCTGTCCTACTACCAGGACGCCGTCGGCACCGAGGCCTACCTTTCCACGGCCCGCCGCCGGATCTCGGTGCGCCGGCACGGCCGACTTGTCGGGTACCAGATGCACGACGGCTGCCATGCCCGCGCCTGGTTGACGCTCACCGTGCGGGACCGGGTCACGGTGACGCTCGCCTCGCTCCGATTCCTCACGGACCAAGGCACCGTTTTCACCCCGCTGGCAGCGGCCCCCCGACTACCGGTGGACGGCATGAGCGGGCCCCCCACCGTCGTGGAGTTGGTCCCCGCGCACAGTGACATCGCGCTGTGGACCTTCGGTGAAACCGACGCGACCCTGTGCGCCGGCGCAACAACGGCGACCCTGGTCGACGGGGGCCCGGTACCCCCATCGACCGCCCGATTGACCCCGCCGAAGATGCGGCGGCAGCTGGAACTCCAGGCCGGTGACGTGCTGATCTTGGAGGCAACCCACGATGAATCGGGCCTGGGCCCCGCAAGCGAGGCGGCCCGGCACGCCGTCCGGCTCACCGCGGTCCGGCACGGCTACGACCCGCTCTACCGGCAGCCGACAGTCGAGGTCGACTGGGCCGACGAGGACGCCCTGCCGTTCGACCTCCCACTGAGTGTGACCGCCACCGACGGCACCCGGAAGATCATTGCCCATGCGTGCGGGAACGTCGTTCTCGTTGCGCACGGTGAACCGGTCGACGAGACGCTGCCGACAGGTTCCACCAGCCTGAGCCACCGCGAGGTGGCCTGCTCCGTGGCACTGCCCAGCCTGGACCAGATCGCACGAAGCCAGGCCCGGAGGCTCCGCCGGCTGTATCCGAGCTGGCAGAGGATGGTCCGCAACTGGCTGACGCTGGCGGTACACGGCCACCCCCTCGCCGCCGAACACATGGCCATGTTGCGCCAGCAATTCGACGCCAGACTCCTGGACAACATCGGCCTGACCGACGCCTCGACCGTCGAGGAGGCCTGGCAACAGGCCGGTGCCCTGGAGGAACTGCTCGACCGCGCGGACCGCTTCTTCGCCGAACGCCGCGAACGCGCCGAAGAGCTCGCCCACCGATGCGAGAGTTACGGCCCGCTCAGCGCGCCGCTGCTGGACGAGGTGACCAATGACTGGGGCGTCGAACTCACCGCCGCGCTCGACCCCGATTCGCCGACATGTTGGGGCGCTGCCCGGGAGGCGACCCGCCAGGATCCCCGAACAGCGCTGCCCCTGGTCCTGCTCACCGCCACCGCCGACGATCCGGTGACGCAACCGGAGGTGTGGACACCGCGCCGCGACCTTCTCGGCGTCGACTCCGACGCCCAGTTCTTTGTCTGCGAGGTGGACGACGCCGGGTTCGGGCAGCTGCGGTTGAACCAGCCCGCACTTGACCGGGCAGGTACCGCATTCCGGGCGCGTTATTGGGTGGGCACCGGGTCAGCCGGAAACGCGCTCGCCGACACCATCACAGGCGTCCGCGCCGAAGGCGATCCGGGCACCGCCCAGGCCCTGGGTGCTGTCGAGCTCGTGCGCAATCCGCTGCCGGCGACCGGCGGCACGGACCCGGAGGGCATCGCGGCAGCCAAGCGCGCGATTCCGGGCAACGCCACGCTGAACCAGCCCCGCGCGCTGACCGCCCCGGACTACGCACGGCTCGCCGTCACCAATCCCCGCGTCGCGCACGCGGTCGCGGAACTGCGCGCGGCCGGCGCCCGCACGGTCGCCGATGTCCGGGTGCAGCCGTCGACCGGCCAGCAGCCGAGCCGCGAGCTGCTGCAAGCGGTGCGGGCAGAGCTGATGCTGGTCCGCCGCATCGGGCACGACCTCATCGTTCGCGGCCCGGACTACCGGCCGGTGTCCATCGCCGTCACGGTGACGCTCGACGGCACCGCCGACCGCGACGGCACGGCCACGGCTGTCGCCGCCGTACTCGGCCCGGGCCGGGGAGCGTCGGCATTCTTCAGCCCACGTCGGCTGGACTTCGGACGGACATTGTGGGCCAGCGCGATCGTTGCCTCGTCACAACAGATCCCCGGCGTCGTGGAGGTCGAGCTGACCGAGTTGAAATTCCTCGACGCGCCGCCCGGAACAGGGGTCCCGGCGCGGCTCGACCTCGGCCCGACTCAGATCGCCCGAATGGACAACGACCCGAACCGACCCGACCACGGCTATCTATCGGTCACAGTGAAAGGCGGACGATGATGATGACGCCGGTGCCGCCGGTCCCGCTGTCCTACCGATCCGGGACCCGGGCGACGTACTTCGATGCCCTGCTACGCGCACTGCTCGACGACCCGGACGCGGCCGATCGACTGTCTGTTCACACCCGCGACGTGAGCGATCCCGCGATCGCGCTGCTCGACGCCTGGGCGAGCATGGCCGACGTGATCGCGTTCTACCAGGAACGGATCGCCACCGAAGGCTACTTGCGAACCGCGCGACAGCCCGAGTCCGTCCTCGCGCTCGCCGGCCTGATCGGCACCCGGCCCAGGCCCGGCGTGGCCGCGACCACCCACCTGGCCTACTCGCTGCACCAGGATCCCGGCGACAACCCGGTCGTGCTCTCCACGGGTCTGCGGAGCCAAACGGTGCCGGGTCCCGGCGAGCAGCCGCAGGTCTTTCAAACGGGGCGCGAACTCGTCGCCAGGCCTTCCTGGAACCTGCTCACCCCTGTTGCCGCGCAACCCGTTCCGCTGCTGGCCGACGACGTCACGACCACCACTCTGTCGGTGGCCGGAACGGCGAATCGGCTCGGCGCCAACGACCTCCTGGTGCTCGGTCAGAACGACGCGGCGAAAGTACTGCGGATTCGAACCGTCACCTCCGACCCGGTGGCCGCGCGGACGACCTTCATCGCCGACGTGCTCGGGTCCCCGCAGGCAGCCCCACCCGCCGCGGCACCTGCATCGACCGCAGCAGCAACACCCCCGGCCGCTGATGCGGCACCTGCACGTACCACTCCGGCCGACAACCTCGGCAGCACTCTCGATGCGTTGACCCGAGATCTCAAGGTTCTCCCCACCCGGCACCCGGTCACCCCCACCAGAACTCCCGAACAGATCTTCGGCGCTGATTCGGAGACCACTCCACGCCTGCTCGCCGCCCTGCATCCGGCGGTCTCCGCAGGGCTTTACAGCGCTCTGGCGTCCACCACGCCGCTCGCCGCCGACAGCCAGGATCTGACGGCGCTGCGAGTGGTCGCCGCGCCATTCGGCGCCCAGGCGCCCCCCCAGCAGCTCTTCGACGACCGCGGCCTGCCGGCCGGTACCCGCGAGTGGGCGCTGGGCGGGACCCAGTCGCTGACCGCGCAGCTGAGCCCATGCGAGCCCGGCTCTCCCCGGGAAGCCGCGGCCACCACGGTCCTGACCCGGACGTGGCAGCACGTGACCGACCACTTCCGCCAGCAGGACACCACCCCGGCCGCACCGGAGACCCCGGTCGCCGAGACCTCCTCGGCGATCGTCCATGTCGCGGCGGAGGCCCCCGGACAGCCGACCCAGCGTTCCACCACGCGGCTCGGTCAGTCGTCACGGGTTGACCTGGGCAGCCTCGGCTCGATGACCATCACGGGCGACCCCGGTTGCAGCACACTCATCATCGCCTACGCGAACAGCACACGCTCACCAGGTGATGTCACGCTGACCGCGGTCGAGAACCAGGACACCGGGATTGTCACGATCACGGCGGACGACGGATCGTCCGTGGAGTGGGACCCTTCGCAGCGCAACGACTTCCACGCGCAGCTCGGGCCGCGGCAGCTCGACATCGAGTGGACCAACGATCCGGCGGTACTCACGGTGGCGCTGCGGACCCCGCTGCCGTTGGCGAACAACACCGTCCTGGACCTGGACGGCCGCTACGACCAGATTGTGCCGGGCTCGGTCGTCGTGGTGACCCAGGCCCCCGATCCGAGGGCAACTGACCTGACGGCCGCGACGTCCGCACCGGTCGTCACCAAGGCCGTGGCCGTCGATCGTGTCTCGATCCACCGGTACGGACAGACCAACAGGGTGACCCGGCTGATACTCGGGGATCCCTGGATCGGTGATCAACGGAGCCTGGCCGACGCGCGGACGATGAGCGTCCATGCGCAGGCCGATCCGCTCGTCCTGCTACCCGTTTCCAGCGACCGGGACGTGTCCGG
Source organism: Nakamurella sp. (assembly GCA_017882715.1). Lineage (GTDB taxonomy): Bacteria > Actinomycetota > Actinomycetes > Mycobacteriales > Nakamurellaceae > Nakamurella. Next base: position 9,452 of record JADGOY010000122.1, read on the forward strand.
CGACACCCTGGACCTCGACGGCCTGCACGCCGGCCTCGACCCGGGGCGGCTGATCCTGCTCACCGGTGACCGAACCGGCCTGCCCGATTCGGCCGTCGCACCGGGTGGCGAGGCGGCCACGATCCTCTCGGTGAACATCGCCACCGATCCGAACACCCCCGGGGCCAGCGCCCGAACCGTGCTCACCCTGGCCGAACCGCTGACTTACCGCTACCGGCGCGCCACCTTGAAGATCTTCGGAAATGTGGTTCCGGCGCACCAGGGCCAGGCCAGCACGGTGGTGCTCGGCGGCGGACGACCGGAGATCGCCCACCAGAGCTTCACCCTGCCCACCGGACCAACGTTGAATGACGGCCTCGTGAGCAGCCTCGTCGTGCGCGTCGACGGACTGCGCTATCAGGAGGTCGATCGCATCACCCCCACCACGGACCCCGCCTCCTACCTGACCGGCCTGGACGCCGCCGGCTCGACGACGATCACCTTCGCAGGGCCGCTGCCGGCAGGCACCGACAACGTCGTCGCGACCTATCGTTCAGGCTTCGGTGGACTCGGCAACGCACGCGCCCATCAGATTTCACAGTTGATCGACCGTCCGCTGGCCGTCACCGCCGTGGACAACCCGCTGCCCGCGTCCGGCGGCTCCAACCCGGACACCGCGGACACCCTTCGGGCGCGCGTCCCAATCGGGCTGGCCTCCCTCGGTCACGCCGTGTCGGTCGACGACTACGCCGACCTGGCCCGGGCCTGGCCAGGGGTGGGCAAGGCAGTGGCGGCGACCGTCACAGACAGCACGCGAACGCTGGTACATGTCACCGTCGCGGCGACCACGGCCGAGCAACTGAGCCCATCAACCGGACTCGTGCTGTCCCTGCAGGCGCAATTGCAGGCCGCGAACCTCGAACAACCGGTGCTGGTCTCACCGGCCGACCTGCTGATGTCGGTGCTGCACGTGCGCATCATCCACTCCCCGCAGCGCACCTGGACGGCCGTGTCCGCCGACGCCCGCACGGCGCTGCTGGACGTGCTGTCCTACGACCGTCGCGGGCTGGACGAGGACATCGTCATCAGCCGGCTGGTGGCCGCCGTGCACACGGTGGCCGGCGTCGTGTCCTGCACGATCGCGGGTCTGACCTTCGTTTCCGCCGACTCCACCGCCGCCGATATCGGCGCGGTGGCCGCCGCGCTCGCCGTCCCCGTCCCGGCCAGAGTGGTCATCGGTGACGACGACCGGTACGGCTCCGCTGCTGCTGCCCAGGACCCAGCGATCGCGCCGCGGCCGGCCCGGCTGGCCTACCTGTCCAGCGCGGTGCCCGACACCCTCGTCCTGGAAGGGACGACGCCATGACCATCGACCCCGAGCTGCTGTACAACCTGTTGCCCCGGTTGTACCGGCTGCGCGACATCGACCAGGGCTATCCGCTGCGCAGGTTGCTCCGGGTGATCGGCGACCAGCACCACGAACTGGTCGAGGACATCGCGACCATGTACGACGACTGGTTCATCGAAACCTGCCGCCCAGCACTCGTCCCGTACTTCGCCGACATCCTCGGCGTGCTGCTGGATGACGATCCGCGCGCGGCGCCGGTCGATCCCGAACTCGACCGCGCCCGAGTGGCGGACGCGCTGAGCGTCAGCCGCGGCAAGGGAACTGTCGCCTCCGCCGAGCTGCTGGCCGCCGATGTCGGCCGATTCCCCTCCCGGGTCATCGACGCCGGGCAGTTGATGTCGACCACCCAGTCGGTTCGCTTCCCCGACTTACCCCGCCATCCCCTCCTCGACGTCCGGCACCACGACCCCGATCAGCCATCATTCACCACCTTCAGGCGCGCCGACGTCCGCCGCGTCGACTCGCCCCGCACCCGAGGGTCCGGTAATCGACACTCGGTGCTGGTCTACCTGTGGAGGCTGCGCCCGGACACCTACCCCGCCGCGACGGCCGCGTTTGTCGGTCTCGGCCATTACACCTTCGACCCGCTCGGCCGTGACCTGCAGCTCGCCGTCGACCCCGTCGAACGCGCACCAGCCGCGGCACCCGTCGGTGACCTGGACGTCCCCACGCCGCTGACGCGCGCCGCTCTCATCGAGCATCTCGCCGACTACTACGGCCCTGGCCGCAGCATCGAGGTCGCGATCGACGACGGTACGCAGATCCAGCCGCTGCCGATGGCACGCATCGACGTGGCCGACCTGTCCGAGTGGCGCCACTCGGGCCACCACCGAGTAACGGTCGATCCCGTGCTGGGTCGGATCCGGCTACCCGAACGGCACGGCCACGAAATCGGCGAGCCACCGCGGATCCGGGTCCGGTTCACCCGACTCATCGTTGGTGGCCCGGGTGCAGACCACCGGGCCAGAGCGATCACCGCCGAAGCCGGCGCCCGCTACACCGTCAGCGCCTCGGGCGAGGGCCACCACCGGACCATCCCGGCGGCGATCACCGCCTGGGTCGCAGATCTGACCGCGGGAAAAGGCAACCCGATCGCCACCATCGAGATCCTCGACGACCACGTTTACCGCGAACCTCTTGACATCAACCTGTTCCAGGGCGAACGGCTCACGATCCGCGCGGCGCAGGGCGTCCGCCCAGTTCTCGCCCCCTCCGAAATGGCAGCCCCCGACTGGCTGGCGGCGCTGTTCGCCCGGTTCGACGACGCGCCGGTACCCCTGTTCGTCCGCGGTCAAGACGCCGCACGACCCGCCCGCCGCCGATATGGGGGGGCCCGCAGAGCCGGCCCACTGCCCACCCTGGTGCTCGCAGGGGTCCACCTGAGCGGCCAGGCCCTGGTCCTCGACGAGAACCTGGGAAGGGCCACCCTGGAGCACTGCACCCTGGAACCCACGCGGCGGCGGCGTCGAGCGCCGTCCATCGTGCTGCGCAGCACCACGGCGCACGTCACCCTCGCCTCGTGCATCAGCGGGCCGATCGCCGTCGCTCACGAGCGCCCACCGCACGAAAGGGTCGCGGTCACCATCAGCGACTCGATCCTGGACTGCGGAGCCGAGGAACCGCCCGCATTATCCGGCGCCGGCCGGCCGGCCGCCGCGCTGCTCACCCTCGTTCGGAGCACGGTCTTCGGGTCGATCGACGTCGAGCGGGTCGAACTGGTCGAGGACAGCCTGCTCACCGGCCGGCTCGAGTGCATGCACCGGCAGCACGGTGAAGTCCGATTCAGCTACCTCGATCCGGTTTCGAGCACACCCAGGCGCACCCACTGCCAACCGGAGCACGCCATCGATTCGCTGGATCCCGACACGTTCGACGATCTCGACGCCGCGGCGGCTGCGGTCATCCGGCGGCTCCGGCCGGTCTTCGACAGCGAGAACGCGCACGATGCAGCCTACGGACGGCTGGCCGACACCACAGCGCCGGAGCTGCGCGGCGGCGCCCACGACGGCGGCGAACTCGGTGCCTACCACGACCTGTGGCAGAACCAAAGGGTGGACGCGCTCCGCCGTCGTCTGGCCAACGTCGTTCCCGCCGACATCGACATCGACATCCGATTCGCCACCTAGGAGATCACCGTGTACGGCGACTTCTCGCGCCTGACCTTCGACCCGGAACGCAGCTACTCGGCGGTCTGGATGCAACAAGGTCGCCTGCAACTCGACAGCGACGACAACGAGCGAACCGC
>JADGOY010000011.1 GCA_017882715.1 Nakamurella sp.
AGGAAGGTGACCAGGAATCCGCAAGCGAACAGCATCGGCGTCTGGAAGCTGATCTGGCCCTTCCACATGGTGCCGATCCAGTTGAAGAACTTCAGACCGGTCGGGACGGCGATCAGGAAGGTCATGAAGCTGAAGAACGGCAGCAGAACGGCTCCGGTGGCGAACATGTGGTGCGCCCACACCGCGACGGACAGCGCGGCGATCGCCAGCAGCGCGTAGACCATGCCGCGGTAGCCGAACAGCGGCTTGCGCGAGAAGACCGGGATGACTTCGGAGATGATGCCGAAGAAGGGCAAGGCGATGATGTACACCTCGGGATGCCCGAAGAACCAGAACAGATGCTGGTAGAGGATCGCGCCGCCGTTGGCGGGGTCGAACACGTGCGAGCCGAAATGTCGGTCCGAGGCCAGGCCCAGCAGCGCCGCCGTCAGCACCGGGAAGGCGACGAGGATCAGGATCGAGGTCACCAGGATGGCCCAGGTGAAGATCGGCAGCCGCCACATCGTCATGCCGGGGGCGCGCATGCAGATCACCGTGGTGATCATGTTGACGGCGCCGAGGATGGTCCCGAGGCCGGACACGGCCAAACCCATGATCCACAGGTCGCCGCCGACCCCAGGGGAGTTCACCGACAAGGACAGCGGGGCGTACGCGGTCCAGCCGAACGCTGCGGCGCCGCCCGGAGTGAAGAAGCCGGAGCTGGCGATGATTGCGCCGAAGAAGTACAGCCAGTAGGAGAACGCGTTCAGCCGTGGAAAGGCCACGTCCGGGGCGCCGATCTGCAACGGCAGGACGAAGTTCGCGAACCCGAACACCACGGCGGTGGCATAGAAGAGCAGCATGATCGTGCCGTGCATGGTGAACAGCTGGTTGTACTGCTCCGGGGACAGGAACTGCATCCCCGGGCGGGCGAGTTCGGCGCGCATGAACAGCGCCATCAGCCCGCCGATCAGGAACCAGGTGAACGACGTCGCGACGTACATGACGCCCAGGACCTTGGGGTCCGTGGTGTGCAGGTAAGCCAGGAACTTCGAGCCACGCGCGGGTCGCTGAACCGGGTAAGGCCGGGTCACCACAGGGCGGGGAGCGACGGCGGTCAAAGTTGGCCTCCAGGATGTCGGCGCACTGACTGGCCCCGGAGGTGCCCGGAACGGTTAGAGCTTAGTCCGCGGGTTGGCAGAACACCCCGCGAGGGCACGCCGTTCTCGTTCGAGGTTCTCCACGGGTGTCTGATCACGGGTTTCCCGAGGTGATGCCGACGGTCCCACGGGCCGTCCTGGACATTCGCCGGCGCCCGGCTGGCAGACATGGAGACGACGACACCCCCGTTCCCTGAATGGGAAAACGGGGGTGTCGATCTACCGGGTGGAGCTGAGGGGACTCGAACCCCTGACCCCAACACTGCCAGTGTTGTGCGCTACCAGCTGCGCCACAGCCCCAAGCTGCCGGCATAGGTTACCAACTCGCCGCAGCGCCTCCTAATCGAAAGGCACGCCTGCGCGCGGGGCAGGCTTCGACCGCGCATCGACCCGGGGCTCATCGGTGAGGTCCGTGGCTCAGGACTGACCGAGCAGGGTGGTCAGCCAATTCACCGAGAGCTGCACCGGAGTCCCGTTCTGCACCACGGTCGGCGTCGCGACCTGTCCGCCGGTTGCCTTGCTCAAGGAGGCGGACGACGAGGTATTCGCGGCGGTCGCGGCCGCCATGTTCTGCCCGGATGTGATGCACTGCGCCGCCGACGCCGGCGCGCCCTTGGAAGTGGCCAGGTCGGCCAGCTGCTGGTCGGTCAGGTCGGAGGTGCCACCTTCGGTGGGTTGGGTCCCGGAGGCGTACAGCGCGCTGTGGTATGTCAGGTACATCCCCGGCTGCGAACCACCCTGCTGCGCCACGCAGAGCAGTGCGGCGGCCGCTCTGGTCGAGTAGTTCTGCGAATAGGAGTGTGAGTCCAGGAAGGTCAGCATGTGCACGTTGACGATCAGCTTGCCCTGGTCGACGGCCTGCGCGACCTGCTGGCCGAACTGGGCCTCGAACTCGGCGCAGATCGGGCACAGGGCGTCCTCGTAGACGTCGATGGTCTTCGGAGTCGTGCCCGTCGCCGACGGGTTGGACACGGTGACGACCCCGTTGGCCTCGGTCGCCACCGACTGGGTGGACGCCCCGTAGCCGGGAGCCTGAACCGCGGTCTCCTTCTGGTTCATCACGATGCCGATCACGATGATCGCGGCGATCACCACGATCGCGATCCCGCCGACGATGAACTGGATCCGGTTGCTCGACTTCGACTTGCGGGCCTGCGCCACGGACTGACGGGAGATCGTTTGTTTGCCGCCGGGCTTCGGGCGCTCTGGCGTCTTCGACGCGGAACCGCCCGCGGCCTTGCCGCTCGGCTTGCGCCCGCTGTTGCCCTGCGCCACTGTGCTGTCCTCCTCGCGAAGGGCACGAGGCGTGCCCGCTTCACCCGCGTGACCGCAGGTACTCCCACTATGCCGTCTGTTCGGCCCGCCGCCGCACGAACCGATCAACGGACACCTGGGTATCCGGACGGATCACCAGGAACACAGCCAGCGCGAGAAACCCGATGTCGCGCAGCACCTCCATGGTGTATGCGGTCGCTCCCGCCTGCACCTGACCGCCGCCGCCGAAGCACCCGCAGTCGATGGACAGCCCCCGTACTGCGGCGGAGATCACGCCGCCGATGAACACCAGCAGCAGCGAGGCCGACAGGATGGCGGCCAGTCGAGTCGCGAATCCGAGCAACAGCAATACGCCGAGCGATATCTCCAGATACGGCAGGGCGCCGGCGACCGGGGCGACCAGCGATTCGGGAAGCAGTTGATACGCACGGACCGCCACGGTCGTCGCTCGGGGATCGGACGCCTTGGCGAACCCCGACAGGAACCAGACCGTGGCCAAGCCCAGGCGCGCCAGCAAGCCGGCAGTGCCCAGGACGAGGACACGCCGCGAACGGGTCTGCGCCACGGTCACCCAATCAGCCTAGTGCAGATCGCCTCACGACGACGTCGACGTCTGTACCAGCACGTCGAGCACGGCGGCGATGGACGGCTGGGATTGTCCGGTCGACGAGTTCGTCTGGGCTGGGACCTGCACCAACACGCGGCTGCCCAAAGGAACGCCGGCCAGACCCGCGAAGGGACCGCCGGCTGCCACCGGGAGCTCCTGCGGCCCGGTACCGCTACTGCTGTCCGTGGCCGCACCGCTCGGCCAGGTCGACCCGGCCGACTCACCGGTCCAGGTGACGGCCACGTACTGGGCCAGCACGTTGCCGTTGGCGATGGGCGCGCCGGTCCCGGTGGCCAGCACGGTGACGGTCGGTGCCGTGGGCTCGGGCGTGCCCGCCGGAACCGTGATGGTCGGCATCACACCGAGCGCACCGGCGACCTGCGGGCCGGTGGCCGGGGCGGGCTGCGGCGTCGCGTCCACCTGTCCGCCCGTTGTCGGGCCGATGGCCTGCACGATGTCGATGACGAACACGATGGTGTCGGTGCCCGCGATGCCCGCGCTCGAGCTGCCGGCGGAGCCGTACCCGTCTGCGGGCGGCAGGCTCAGCAGCACCCGGCTGCCGACCGGTATGCCCACCAGACCGACGTCCCAACCCGGCACGACCTTGCCCTTGCCGATCTGGAATGCGCTCGTACTCCCGCGGTCGTAGGAGTTGTCGAACACCTTGCCGTTCCAGATCTGACCGAGATAGTTGGTGATCAGCCAATCCCCGCTCTGAGTGACCGGCCCCGTGCCCTGCGAGAGGATCGTCCGTTGCAGGCTGGGCACCGCGGGCGTGGACGGGAACGTCAAAGTCGGCTTCTCACCGAACGCGCCGCTGGCCGTGGGCAGCAACGCGGCGTCCACCGGATCGGCCACCGCGGTCGCGGCCGGCACCGACGGCCCGAGGGTGGCGGGCTCGCTGGAGCTTGCGGTACCGGAAGAACCACTCGTCGGCGTGGTCGAACTGCTTGACGAGCACGCCGCCGCAGCTATGAGCGGCAGGACGATCAACGGCACGACGACGAGTGCGGCACGCAAACGCATTGGGGACATCCTCATCAGTGGCTGGTGCCAGGCCCGGTGGCGGTGCTGCTCGCCCTCGTGAGCGGATGACCGCGGGCCCGACGACGACAACCCGTCACCCTACGCAGTGCTGGTGTCCGATCCGTGTGAACGGGCCGTGTGCTGGGTCGGTGAACCCGCGCGCTCCGCGGTGTGTCGTGGCGAACGCCGCGTGAACGGGCCGGTCACGGCCGTCGGTGGCCGCGCCCCGCGTCTGCATTCTGCCCGCGCGTCCTAACCTGTGCTCGTGGCCCCCAACACCCGAGTCTTCGTCGCCCGGCTCGACGGGCTGCCGGTGTTCGGCCCGAGCGGCGAGTCCATCGGCAAGGTGCGGGACATCGTGGTCGCGCTCCGGCTGGACCGCAAACCACCTCGTGCGCTCGGTCTGGTCGTGGAGTTGCCGACCCGACGGCCGATCTTCGTGCCGATGCTACGGATCAGCAGTCTGGAGTCGCACGCGGTCGCGTTGGCCACCGGATCGGTCAGCATGCGCCGATTCGAACAGCGCACCTTGGAGTTGCGGTTGATCGGTCAGCTGCTGGGCACGCAGGTGCAGCTGGCCACCACCGCGAGCGCGGCAATCGTGGTCGACGCGGCGATGGAACGCACCCGCACCCGCGACTGGGTGGTGTCCCGGCTCGCGGTGCGGGAGCGGACCAGACGGATCGGCCGCCGCGCACCGGTCCAGGTGGTCGGCTGGACCGATGTCCGGGGCATGGACCCGGCGCAACTGACGGGCCATTCGGTGCGCGGCGCGCAACAGGTGCTCGCCTCGTTCGAAGGGCTGCGCGCCGCGGACGCGGCCGGGATCCTGCGCGAACTCGACACCGAACTACGGTACGAGGTGGCCGACACCCTGGACGACGACCGGCTGGCGGACGTCCTGCAGGAGATGCCGGAGGACGACCAGAAGGACCTGCTCGCCCACCTGGACGAGGCCCGGGCGGCCGACATCCTGGAGGCGATGGACCCCGACGACGCCGCAGACCTGCTGGCCGAGCTGCCCACCGGGATCCAGGAACGGCTGTTGGGCCTGATGGAACCGGAGGAATCAGGGCCGGTCCGTCGGCTGCTGCAGTACTCGGCGGACACCGCCGGCGGCCTGATGACGCCGGAGCCGGTGGTGCTGACCCCCGACGCGACGATCGCCGAGGCTCTTGCCCGGATCCGCTCTCCCGACCTCACCCCAGCGCTGGCGTCGATGGTCTTCGTGTGCCGATCCCCGCAGGCCACCCCGACCGGCCGTTATCTGGGTAGCGTGCACACCCAGCGGCTGCTCCGCGAGCCGCCGTTCGAACTGGTCGCCGGCGCCGTCGACACCGAGATGTCGCAGCTCTCGCCCGATGCGGCGCTGACCGATGTCACCAGGTTCTTCGCGTCCTACAACCTGGTCTGCGCACCGGTGGTCGACGACGAGGAACACCTGCTCGGTGCCGTCACCGTCGACGACGTGCTGGATCACCTGTTGCCGGACAACTGGCGGGAAGAAGGGCTGTCTGACGACGCGACCGGCCAGGACGACGCCGACGTGGAAACCCACCTCGGCCGGCACAGCCAGGCGGGTGGCCGGCGGGCGATCCTGCGGTCGATGACGACCAAGGATAGTCAGCCACCCACGCCGGGCTCGCGGAGCGCGGCCGGAGGAAGCCGTGGCTGACGCGCCCCCACGCCGCCGGCTGGATCAACCCAAGAGCGGACGACGGTTCAGTCTCGACATCGACCCCGAGACATTCGGACGGATGTCCGAGAACCTCGCCCGGTTCATCGGCACCGGGACATTCCTGTTCTGGCAGACCCTGGTGGTGATCATCTGGATCACCCTCAACCTGGCCGCGGTCAATTATCGGTGGGACCCCTACCCGTTCATCCTGCTCAACCTGGCTTTCTCCACCCAGGCCGCCTACGCCGCTCCGCTGATCCTGCTGGCGCAGAACCGGCAGGACGACAGGGATCGCATCACCCTGGACGAGGACCGCAATCGGGCTGCCCAGACGAAGGCCGACACCGAGTTCCTGGCCCGCGAGTTGGCCGCGCTGCGGATCGCGATCGGCGAGGTCGCCACCCGCGACTACCTTCGCGGTGAACTCGAGCGGCTGCGGATCGACCTGAACGAGGGCGTCACCGATCCCTCGGTCCGCGGCAAACCCGTCAAACGCTCCGACAAGAGCAAGGGTGGCGGTCGAGGTGCCGGCGGCAAGGGCACCGGTCCGGCCGCCGGTGTCCGCACCAACGAGAAGGCCGAACCGAAGCCCGAGGACGTCCCCAACCCCGGCTGAGCTCGGAATCGAGGCTGAGGTGAGGTTTCGGTGTAGAAGTTCGGTCCCAGGCACGGCTTCCCGGCACGACACCTCGACAAAGCCATAGCGGCTAGCCAAGCGATTAGCTAATGATATTCAGCTCATAGTCGATGGGACTTCTGATGACCACCATCGCAAGCCTGGCCCGCCGTGGGGACATGCGCTCCGGGGGTGCTGCAGACAATCGCGCACCCGGCCGACGGCCGTTCGTCCGGGCGCCTGGGCGCTCGGCGCGGTGCTGCTGCTCGGCTGGACGATCTTCGAGGCCGCCGAGCACGTAGGCGCCGCCATCCCGCTGGCCGTGCTGGGACTGGTCCTGCCGGACCTCACGTTCCCGCAGGGGATCGGACATCCCCACCTGGCGGGACACCTGCCACGGTCGATCGTGACGGCCTATAGCCTCGCCCACCACCCGCTCGTCCCGCTCGTCCCACTCGTCGTGCTCAGCTTCGCCCCCGGTCAGCCGGGGGACATCGTGGCGATCTTCACCTTCTTCCTCGCTTGGCTCACCCACATCGCCGCGGATCGCGCGGCCGGATACGGCCGGCGCAAACCCCGACGGATCGCTGACGCGCTAAGAATGGGGTGACCAAGCCACCCTGAAACTGAACCGTGCACGAGAAAGGCCCCGCCGGTGTCGGCGGGGCCTTCTCTTCGTGCGACCCACGATGCGTGGAGGTGGCGGGAATTGAACCCGCGTCCAGCGTTGCTTCGTGAGGGCTTCTCCGGGCGCAGTCCGCTAGGTCCCTACTCGGCCCCACCAGTCTCGCGAACACGCTGGTGCGACAGGCCCAGTCGCTGTGAGTTGTCCCTCAGGATCCCGCGACCGGATCCTTCGGTAATCCCCCTGGCTGACGTCAGGCTCCGGGTCGGAGGAACACCCGGTCTGACGGAGTCGCTACTCGCTCAGGCGGCGAGGGCGACATCGCGCTGATTGACATCGGCGCTTGATTTTTTGCGACGTATGGTTAACGAGATCGTCGTCGCCTTCCTCGGCCCGCTTCACCTCACTCGACATCCGCTGTCGAGACCGATCACCCCCGGGAAACTGCCTGTACTCGGGGAGAACAGCATCTTCATCATACCTGGGCCTGGCAGCTCGCGGTCGACCCGTGCGTGCTGCGGCGAGCCGGGCGACGTGGGTGCGCCCGGCGACGTGGGTGCGCCCGGTGTCAGCCCATGCCCTTGGCCCGGCGCCCCGCGTACCTGGCCAGCTCCCGGTCGGCGTCCCGCTTGGCCATGTCCTGCCGCTTGTCGTAGGACTTCTTGCCCCGCCCCAGGCCGAGTTCGACCTTGACCCGGCCTTCCTTGAAGTACATCGACAGCGGGATCAGCGCGAGCCCGCCCTCTTTCAGCTTGGCGGAGAGCCGATCCAGCTCCATCCGGTGCACCAACAGCTTGCGGACGCGCCGTGGTGCGTGATTGGTCCAGGTGCCCTCGGCGTACTCGGCGATGTGCACGTTGCGCAGCCAGAGCTCGTGATCGGTGATGGTGGCGAAACCGTCGACCAGGGAAGCCCGACCGGCGCGCAGCGACTTGACCTCGGTGCCGGTCAGCGCGATGCCGGCCTCGAAGGTGTCGAGGATCGAGTAGTCGTGGCGCGCCTTGCGGTTGGAGGCGATGATCTGCCGCCCGCCGGGGCGGTTGCTGGAGATGATCTTGTTCCTGGCCATGACTCGTCCAGGGTAATCGCCGCGGCGACCGGTTTTCCCGCATCCGCTTCCGTCCGCGGGCGCCGGCCGTGTCGACGAAGCGTCACAACCTGACGTAGAGCCTGAGGGTGACGTACGCCGACACGGCGGCAAGTCCGGCGCCGATGGCGATCAGGATCGGCGAAACCCACACCAGCGTGGCCCCGTCGATGTCCGGCAGGATCCCGGACCGGATCACCGGGCCCAGCGCCTTGTCCACGAACAGGAATTTGGCACCGATCAGCCCGAGGATCGCCAGACCGGCGCCGATGATCCCGGCCGTCACCGCCTCGATCATGAAAGGAAGCTGCGTTCGCCATCGGGAGGCGCCGACCAGTCGCATGATCGACGTTTCCGTCCGCCGGGTGTACGCCGCGATCTGGACCATGTTGGAGATCAGCAGCAGGGCGGCCAACGCCTGGATCAACGCGATGATGATGGTGGCGTTACGGATCCCGTTGAGCAGGCTGAACAGCCGGTCCAGGAAGGCGCTCTGGTCGGCCACCGACTGCACGCCGGGTTTGCCGTCGAACTGCTCGGCGATGACCCGGTAGCGCTGCGGATCGAAGAGCTTGACGTGAAACGAGGCAGACAGAGCCTCCGGCGTACCGATCTCCAGCAACTCCGGCTGACCGGCGAACTGCTGCTTGTACCGCTCGTACGCCGCGGCCTGGCTCTCGTAATCGATGGTCTCGACGTCGGTGTTTGCCTGCAGCTGCTTGTTGATGTCGGTGCACGGGGAGGCCCGGCAGTCGGGATCCTGCGCCGACTGGTCGGGCGTCAGGTAGATCGTCACCTCGACCTTGTCGCCGTAGACATCGCGCATCTGGTCGGTCATCCGGGCGATGATCAGGCCGCCGCCGAGCAGGCCGAGGGAGATCGCGGTCGTCAGGATCATCGCAATCGTCATGGTGATATTGCGGCGAAACCCGTTCAGGACCTCGGTGACGACAAATCCGGCTCGCATGTGTGCCTTTCATATCCAGCATCGTTGGCCGCGCCCGCGCGACGGGCTTTGCTGCTACCTCGGGTACCTCGGACCATTCAGGCCCGTGGCCAGTTCAGAATGGACCGCGCGGCTACCGTCCGACGCCGTACACGCCGCGCGCCTCGTCACGCACGACCTTGCCCAGCTGCAGTTCGATGACCCTGCGACGCATCGAGTCGACAATGGCGTTGTCGTGGGTGGCCATCACCACCGTCGTGCCTGTGCGGTTGATGCGCTCCAGCAGCAGCATGATGTCCGCGCTGGTGTCCGGGTCCAGGTTGCCGGTCGGTTCGTCGGCCAGCAGCAGCAGCGGGCGGCTGGCGAACGCCCGGGCGATCGCGACGCGCTGCTGCTCGCCGCCGGACAGCTCGTTGGGCAGCCGGCTGGCCTTGCCGTCCAGCCCGACCATCTCCAGCACCTCGGGAACGACCTGCTTGATCGATGCCCGGGAGCGCCCGATCACCTCCAGCGCGAACCCGACGTTCTGCGCCGCGGTCTTGTTGGTGAGCAGCCGGAAGTCCTGGAAGACGCATCCCAGCCGGCGGCGGTGAGCGGCCACCTTCGACCGCCGCAGATGCACCAGGTCGGCTCCGCCAACCTCGAGGTCGCCGCTGGTCGGCACGTCCTCACGCAGCAACAACCGCAGGAACGTGGACTTCCCTGACCCCGAAGGACCGATGAGAAACGCGAATTCGCCCTTCTCGACGTCGATGGTCACGTCCTCGAGAGCCGGCCGGGTGGATGTCTTGTAGCTCTTGGTGACATGCGACGAATGAATCACAACAGCGGAGTGTAAACGGTCCATCGCTATCTGGACGTGATCGGCGCGGCCCTGACCACCCTCTGTGACGCGATCAAGACGTCAAGACGAGGCATCCGCCCAGTCCCGTGCAGCCGTCCGAGGTCAGGCCCCGTGCAGCAGGGCGAGTACCGGAGCGTGCAGGAGTCCATTGGTGGCCAGCGCGCTGGTGGACAGTGCGCCAGATGGCTGACCCCCGATGTCGGTCATCCGACCGCCCGCCTCGGTGACGATCGGGACCAGTGCCGCCAGGTCCCACAGGCTCAACTCGGGTTCGGCCGCGATGTCGACCGCACCCTCCGCCACCAGCACATACGAGTAGAAATCGCCGTAGGCGCGGGTTCGCCAGCAAGCGGCACAGACGTCGGCGAAGGCGGAGGCGCGATCAGCGGCCTGCCATTCGGACAATTCGGAATAGGACAGCGACGCGTCGGCCAGACCGGCCACCGCCGACACCTGCAACCGCCGCAGCGGGTGATCGGCGAATCTGGTGAAGGCACCCCGGCCTGCGGCCGCCCACCACCGGCGGGCCAGCGCAGGAGCCGACACCACCCCGACGGTGAACGCCTCGCCGTCCAGCAGTGCGATCAGTGTCGCCCACACCGGGACGCCGCGCACGAAGTTCTTGGTCCCGTCGATCGGGTCGATCACCCATCGCCGACCGCTGGCGACTCCGATGGTCCCGGAGGCCCCGAACTCCTCGCCGAGAACCGCGTCATCGGGCCGCTGCGTCGCGAGCGCGTCCCGGATGGCCCGCTCCACCGCGGTGTCCGCGTCGGAGACGGGCGTCAGGTCGGGTTTGGCGGTGACCCGCAGGTCGACCGCCCCGAATCGGGGCAGGCTGATCATGTCCGCGACGTCGGCCAGCTGCATAGCCAGCGCGAGGTCGTCGCCAGGGTAATTGTCCCCGATGACGTCGATACCGGCGATAGATGCGGTCACCCGGCTCACCCTAGGTCGACGTCAGCCTGCCCCGCACGCAGGCAGTCCGCCCCGCGCGAGGCAGGCTGCCGCTGCGACGAGCAGACTTGACCCGGTCGGGGTCGGAGCCGAAGTCCGCCCGCCACAGCGGGACATCCGCGAAGGGAGTCGACATGTCCGAGACCACTTCGCCGACGAGGGGATCTTCCGACCACCGAACAGCCATGCCGGCGCAGGTGCTCTCGGTGACCGAATTGCTGGCCGGAGCGCAGGACGTGCGCCCGTTCGAGGCTCCCGGAAAGTCCGGCGCACAGCTGGAGAAACTGACCTTGGGCGGGGTCGACATGATCGTCAAGTACCTCGATCCGACGCTCGACTGGACGGTGCGCGCCTCCGGCGTGCTGGGCGGTCCTATGCAGATGCTCTGGACCAGCGGGATCCTGCACCGACTGCCGGACTGCCTGGTGCAGCCGATCATCGGTGTCGCCGTCGACGACCGCGGACCCGAGGCAGGACGCCGGCGGACCGTTCTTCTCATGCGTGACGTCGGTGCCCAACTGATCCCGGCGACGGACGAACCGCTCGCGCCGGCGACGCACCTGCGGTTGCTCGACCACATGGCGGCCATGCACGCCGCCTTCTGGGGCGGCGGTGCGGAGATCGACGTGGTGCCCGCCATGCACCGCTACCTCGAGCTGTCACCGTGGACCGCGATGGCCGAGTCCGCTATCGGCTCGACGCACCTGGTGCCCCAGCTGATCGGGCGGGGCTGGCCGCTGCTGGCCGAGGTGGCACCTGCCGCGGCAGCGGTGGTGACGCCGCTGGCCTGGGATCCCGGCCCGCTCGTGCAGGCACTGGCGGACACGCCGCAGACGTTCGTACACGGCAACTGGAAGCTGGACAACCTCGGGACCGACCCGACGGGACGCACGATCGTGCTCGACTGGGAGATGCCCGGACGCGGCGCACCGTTGAGCGACCTCGCCTGGTACCTGGCGATCAACTGCCGCCGCCTGCCGCACGCCAAAGAGGCCGCCATCGAGGCGTACCGAGGAGCGCTGGAGGGCCGCGGAATCGACACGTCCCCCTGGTGGGAAAGACAACTCGCACTGTGTCTGCTGGGGGCGCTGGTTCAGTTCGGGTGGGAGAAGGCACTCGGCGGGTATGACGACGAGTTGGCATGGTGGGAGGACAGGGCGGTCGCGGGCGCACGACTGCTACCCGGGTGACCCGGGGGCTCTGCCGTTCGGCTGGCCGCCGGACACCGAACACTGGTCCCAGACTGCCTGCGGGGTAACGAGTATCGGGTCACAAGGTCAATTGCCGGAGCAACGGATCAGGCCTGGGATCCGCCGCGGCCACCCGGATCCGGGCGTCCACCACGACGACGTTCTCACGAGCGCAGATCACCGGGTCGAGCTCGAGTTCTGCCACTTGCGGCAGGTCGTCGGCCAGCGCACCGATCCTCACCACCAGATCGCAGAGCGTCGCTCGGGAGCCGGCCGGCGTTCGAAGGTAGCCATCCAGCACCGGGGCTGTTCTCAGCTCGCTGAGCATGTCATCGGCGTCTTCAACGGTGAGCGGCGTCAGCCGGAACGTCCGATCGGCGATGAAGTCGGCCAGGATCCCCCCCGCGCCGACCATCACCGCAGGCCCGAAACGGTCGTGCTGGACAGCTCCGATGATCATCTCCATCCCTGGTGGCGGCATCGGTTGCAGCAGCACGTCGGACGTATCAGGGGGCTCGGAGGTATCCCGGAGCATTGCGGATACGTCGGCGAACACGCGGCGCAACGAGACCTCGTCCGTCACGGTCAACCTGGCCATGCCGAGGTATTTCGGATGGCGTTCTCCCGCGGCAATGGAAACCGCCAGTGGATATCCGAGTTGGGCGGCCGCTCTGACCGCGGCATCGACATCAGCGACCACGCGTTGTGCGGAAACCGGAATGCCGTAACAGCTCAAGAGCAGGGCGACCTCGTCGGCGGCGAGCCACGAGGCCCCCATCGACACGGCTCGGTTCACGATCTCCAGAGCGCCGATCTGGTCAATCCCCGCCGGCCGGACGATGGCCGGTGTCCGCGCCGAGCGGATGGCGGCGTACCTGACGGCAGCTGCCAGGGCGGCCGCGGCCGGCTCTGGAAAGGTGAACACGGGCAGCGCTCGCGCCGATCCGCCAGCCGCAATGGAGGATGGTTCGGCTCCCACCCGTGCAGCAACGACCGGCTTGTCGGCCGCATTTGCCGTCTCGGCGATCTGCTTCATCGCCCAGTCCGCGTCGGCCACCGCGGTGTCACTGAACACTGCCAGCACCGCGTCGATCTCGGGAGCGGCAAGGAGTACGCGTAGCGCGTCGCCGATCTGGGTCGGATCGGCTTCTGCACCCAGGTCGACAGGGTTGCGGCACGACGGAGCCATCGGTGTCAGCTGTCGGAGCCGCGCTTCTGTTGCGGGCGTCAGTGTCTGGACGGTCAGTCCAACACCGTCGGCGGCGTCGGCCGCCAGAATGCCGGTGCCGCCGGAGTTCCCGACGACGGCGACCCGATTCCCGTGAGGCAGCGGTTGATCGCACAGAACCCTTGCAGCGTCGAGCATCTGGTCCATGGTGTTCACCCGCAAGACGCCCGCCTGGGCGAAGAGGGCATCGACCACGTCATCGGACGCGGCCGCAGAGGCGGTATGCGACAGCCCGGCGAGTTGGCCGGCAGCAGACCGCCCGGCCTTGATCGCGATGATCGGCTTGTGTCGCGCGATCCGCCGCGCGATCCGGGACAACCTGCGCGGGTTGCCGAAGGACTCGAGGTACATCGCGATCACTCGGGTGCGCTCGTCGTGCTCCCACGCGAGCAGCAGATCATTGCTGCTCACATCGGTCTTGTTTCCCACCGACACGAATTGCGAGACACCCAGTCCCCACCGTGCCGCGGCGTTCAGGACCGCGACACCCAGCGCGCCGGACTGCGATACCAGACCGAGACCGCCCGGCTGCATGGGCAGCGGCGTAAATGTGGCGTTCAGCTGCACCGCGGGGTCGGTGTTCAGCAGACCGAGACAATTCGGGCCGACCAGTCGCATGCCGCTGCCGCGGGCAATGTCGACGATCGCATCTTGGCGGGCCTGACCCTCCTCGCCGGTCTCGCCGAATCCTGCTGTGATCACCACAGCGCCATGGACTCCGCGCTCACCGCAGTCACGGACAACGTCAAGAACCTGGTCCAGTGGAACGGCGATCACCGCAAGATCAGGCGCCTTCGGCAGCAGCCGGGCGGAGGCTACACACGGCACACCCAGCACCGATTCATTGCGTGGGTGAACTCCGAACACCTCGCCGCTATAGCCACCGGACAGGATGTTCTTCAGAATCTGATGACCGACTGAGTTCGCACGTTCACTGGGCCCGACCACAACGACCGAAGCGGGCGCCAGCACCCGACGCAGACTGGCTGCATCGGCCGACCGTTCCCGCTCGCCGATCACCCCTACCGATAGGGAATCGGGGGTGAGTTCGATCGTGACCACCGCAGTGCCGCCTTCGAACTGGACCTGAGTCGGGAACCCGCCGTTGCGCAACGCACGCATCGCCGGGTAGTTCGAGCTGAGCACGTCGGCGACGAATCGGCTGATCCCGGCCCGGCGAGCGATGACGGCCAGATGCTCGACCAGCAGGGTGCCGATGCCCTCGTGTTGGCGGGCATCGGTCACCAGCAGTGCCAGTTCGGCGGAGTCATCGGTCAACCGCTCGTAGGCGGCGACACCGGCGATCTGCCCGCCAACCCAAGCGGTCAGCGCCTGATGCTCAGCGCTCGCGGGTCGCACCAGGCGTTCGGCGTACTTTTCCGTGGCGTACCGGCCGAACCCGAAAAAGCGCAGATATAGGGAACGGTCTGATGCCCCGGCGTGCAACTCTTGCAGCGCTTGCAAATCCGTCGCCAACGCCGGGCGGATGTGCACCAGTCCCCCGTCGGCGCGCACCGCATCAATTCCGGCTAATCCCCTCACCCGCACATTATGACCCCCGCGAGCCTTCGCCGAACCTATCCTCGCGCGAGTCGAACGACCGGGTCACCCTCCTGGTGCCTCTTGGTGAGACTCCGCTCACAACTCTCCTCTGGTCGACCTCCTCTACCGCCGGCAGACTCTGCGAAACTCGCGAACGTGACTTTCGGCACTGGTTTGCCTGCGCGTGACGATGCAGTGTGACAAAGGCGGCAGTGGTCGCAGCGACAGGACCGGTCACGAGGTTGGCGATGGGTACGAACCAGCGCGCATGGGACCTGTGTCCAGCCCGCTCGGACAGTGCGCTGACCTCGGTGGTCTGCCGCGACCAGCGGCACCGCCCAGTCCCGCACCGAACGACTGGGCTGCAACCGTGCGAGGTCCCTGGATTCTCAGCTCACCCGAAGGACATCGATCCGATCAGGAAGGCAGCGACATGGCATCCACTGATTCGTCTCGAGGCGTCGGTCAACCACCGAGGGCCAAGCCCGGCACGGTGCAGGAGGTCCACGTTCCGAAGCGGAAGTATCTGATGATCGATGGCACCGCGGAACCGGGCGACCAGGACTACCAGGACGCCATCCAGGGTCTCTACAGCTGCGTGTACACGATCAAATTCCTACCGAAGTCCGGCATCGAGGTCATTGACTACGAGCCGTTTTCGGTGGAGCCACTCGAGGGCCTCTACTCGGAGTTGGACCCGGCCCAGAATTGGACCCTCCTCATTGCCGTGCCGGACTTCGTCACGGATGAAACCGTGCAATTAGCCCGCGAATCGATGCGGCGCAAAGGCAAGGAAATAGATTCAGGCGTCAGATTGGAAGAGTGGGAGCAGGGCGATGTCATTCAGACCCTGCACATCGGCCCATATGACAAAGAGCAGCCCGCCGTCGAGATGTTGCACCGGTACGCCGAGACCAACGACTATGCCTTGGCCGGCCGCCAGAACGAGATCTACCTGAATGACCCACGAAGGGTGGCGCCGGACAGGATCAAGGTCATCATTCGCTATCAGGTCAAGAAGTGACAGGGGCGAACCGAGCGGTCATCGGGCGCGAGGGCAGACCCCTGCGGTGGTGCACGGCGGTAGTGCCCGCTGCCCGCGCGGCTCATCTGACCTGACGGACCACATCCGAAGAACCCCAGGCGGTGTCGGCGGTCCACACGGTCGCGCCGAGGCGATCGGCGGTCGCCAGACACAAACGATCGGCGAGTGAGAGACCACTCCCCCGCACCCACATCCGAGCGGCTCGCTCGGCATCCCCACGGGTCACCGGCTCGACGTCCAGGCGATAACTCAGCAACACGCCCGCAGCGACGTCCCAGTCGCCGTCATGCGCCAGGACCTTCTGGGCGATTTCGGACCAGTTCGCCGCGCTGCAGCAGCCACCGCGCTCCAATTCCCGCTCGACGGTGTCCGAGCCGGCCTCATCACGGAGCAGGCAGAGCAGTGCCGATGCGTCGAAGACGTTCACGCCCCATCCTCGGCGGCCGCCTGGCGCCGCCGATCCGACAGCAACTCCGCAACCAGGTCCTGACCCTCCAGCGACTCGCGCACGATCGCTCGAGCTTGATCCCGTGTGACGAGAAGGACCCCTCGGGGGGTGTCTATCAACAGCAGCGGCGACCCGGCCTCGATCTTCATCCGCTCGCGCAGCTCGGCGGGGACGACCAGCCGACCACGGTCTCCCATTACGACCGGGTATGTCCCACTCACGAAACAACCGTACCACCGAGTAGGCACGGTGGGATGCTACCCGAGCAGTACATGCCACCGGTGACGTCCGGGAGTTGTCCGTTCGGCATGTTGTGATTGTGGACAGATTCCCGCTCACCCCTTCAGCCGGGTTACCGTCACGGACACCATCAGCGGTCCCGCGGCCGGGCCGGCCACACCGAGACCAGCCCGGCAACATCGCCGCACGACGTCAGGAGGGACTCCCGTGGCCCCGTCCACTGCCACCGAACACATCCACGACGAGGTCCGCGAACTGATCCGCCGCCGCGGCATCGACCCCGTCACCGACCACCGTTCCACCCGGCTGTTGATCGACGAGGTGATCAGCCACTACGAGGAACGGGTGCCGGTCTCGGCCCTCCCGCCGCTGCTGGACCGGGTCGGGGCTGTGCGTCATGTCTTCGACACGCTGGCCGGGTTCGGGCCGCTGCAGCGCTATCTCGAGGACCCCACGGTCGAGGAGATCTGGATCAACCAGCCCGGCCGGGTGTTCGTCGCCAGGCATGGCCGCTCCGAACTCACCACCATCGTGTTCACCGGTGACGAGGTCCGCGACCTGGTCGAACGGATGCTCAAACCATCCGGACGTCGCCTCGACCTGTCCTCACCGTTCGTGGACGCGCTGCTGCCGGACGGCAGCCGACTGCACGCCGTCATCCCGGACATCACCCGCGAGTATCTGAGCCTGAACATCCGCAAGTTCGTGGTGGCCGCCAGCGGCCTGGAAGACCTGGTGACGCTCGGTACCGTCACCGCGCACGCCGCGCGGTTCCTGGAAGCGGCGGTCGCCGCCGGACTGAACATCATTGTCGCCGGCGGCACCCAGGCGGGGAAGACCACCTTGCTCAACACGCTGATCAACTCGATCCCCGCCCGCGAGCGGGTGATCACCTGCGAAGAGGTCTTCGAACTCCGGCCGAACCTGCCCGATGTGGTCGCGATGCAGACCCGTCAGCCCAACCTCGAGGGGCACGGCGAGATCCGGCTCCGCAGGTTGGTCAAGGAGGCGCTGCGAATGCGTCCCAGCCGGATCGTGGTGGGTGAGGTGCGCCAAGAGGAATCGCTCGATCTGCTCATCGCCCTGAACTCAGGCCTTCCCGGCATGTGTTCCGTGCATGCCAACTCCGCCAGGGAGGCCGTGGTCAAGCTGTGCACCCTGCCACTGCTGGCCGGCGAGAACGTCACCGACGCTTTCGTGGTGCCCACAGTCGCAGCGTGCGTCGACCTCGTGGTGCAGATCGGCATCGATCCGGACGGGTCCCGCCGAATCCGCGAGATCGTTGCACTGCCTGGGCGTGTCGAGGGCGGCGTGGTGGAAACCGCGGACGTCTTCACCAGCCGGGATGCTCGGTTGGTCCGGGCCGAGGGTTTTCCGCCGCACCCGGATCGGTTCGAGCAGCACGGCATCGACTTGCCTGGCCTGCTGGCCGGCCGCTCGACATAGCGCCGCGTGCCCACCGCCGCACGACCCCAGCGGTTCACCGAGAGCTCTCCGCACGGATGGCCATCGAAGCCTGTGTGCGACTGATTCCCCAGTTCCGGACCCGCCAAGGGCCGGCGAGGGGTCCGATAGTGGCGACTCGACGGACCAGGTGGGCCCGCGACGCTCAGCCCGACGAGGGCCCAGCACTCACGGCGCAGTCGAGGTACTCGGTCGCACCGATGGTCCGCAGAATCTGTCGCGCGGGAAAGGGCGCCCACGAAACGGCCTTGTCCGACGCGAGTCGAGGTTCGGTGAGCGAGACCTCATGCCCCACGGTGTCGATGCGGCAGCCGCCTCCGGCGATCACGTTGCGCACCCAGTCGGTATCGGCGCCGTAGGTCAGCGCGAACCGGTAACCGCCGGATCGCCGGAACACATTGACCGGTGTCCGGTACTCGCGTCCGGACCGCCGACCGCGATGCGTCACCATCGCGAAGCCCGGAACCCGGCCGGCGAACAAACCAGTCACCCGATTGGTCGCAATCCGGTTGAACCGAGCGATCTTCTTCGGCAGGGTCACCATTGGCTCCCTCGTCTCGGGCGGCCTCATCGGCTTCACCCCGACGAATATCACCACAGGCACTGCGACCGGCACTGGGCGCCCCCGCCGGTCGCCGATGGACCGAGTTCTCTTGCACAAGATGAGAGGACACAAGATGAGAGGATGAGAGGCGAGTCATGACCCGGTACGTGATAGACCCCATTGGTTGGGTGGAATCTCCGCTGGTCGACCTCGACCTCGCCCCGCGACAGGGTGACGAGGGGGCGCCGGACGCCTGGCTCGTGTTCGGTCAGCAGGCACGCTTGGGTATTCGGGATTTCACCGTCGGCACCGAGATCATCGTGTTGACGTGGCTCGATCGCGCGCGCCGCACGGTGCTGGCCGTCCATCCGCGCGGTGACCAAGACCAACCCCTGCGCGGAGTGTTCAGCACTCGGTCCCCCGACCGACCGAATCCCATCGGGCTGCACACCGTGCAGATCGTCGAGATCGACGACATCAGGATCCTCGTACGGAACCTTGAGGCCCTGAATGGAACGCCCATCATCGACGTCAAGCCCGTCCTGGAGCCACTGGGCGAACGGTAACCGGAGCAGAACGACGGTTCACCTCCGTCCACCATCAGGTGTATTGCAGTCACGCCGGGTCATTGCGGCGATTCAGACGCCGAATGCCCGCCGTGCGGAGGCATCCTGGAAGCCTGACGAGGATGAGCAGTGACGGCCGGGGTGAATGGGGGTGGTGGCTGTGCGTCGAATAGCTTTCTCGGCCACCGCCATCCTGGCTGCCGTCCTGCTGGCCGCCTGTACGGGACCGACAACCCCGATCGCTTCGTTGGCCGGACAGACCGGCCCGGTGTCCACGGTCGCGTCCACCCAGGCCACGGGAGGGGAGACGGTCCCGCCGTCGACCGCGTCCGTCACCCCCTCGAGCAGCGCAAAGCCCACGCCCACAGAGAAGCCCCCGGTTGCTGTGGTCAGCTCCAACCCGGCGTTCGGGGCCGGCGATCTGTCCCCGACAGGTCCACTCGCGATCAGCGTGGCCCAGGGCACGATCACCTCCCTGCAATTCACGGACCCGCAGGGCGAGCCGGTCAACGGGACCACCGCGCCCAACGGATCGACGTGGACGCTCGCCGAGCCACTGGGTTACGGAAAGACCTACAAGATGACGGGCATCGCGACGGGCACCGACGGTAAGGCTGTCCCGTTCACCGGCACGTTCAGCACAGTGACACCCGTCGACGAGGTCACCACCGGCATCTCCCCTGACGCCGGGACGGTGGTCGGGGTGGCCGCCCCCGTCATCGTCTCGTTCGGGTACGCACCGGCCGACCGCGCCCTCGTCGAGAGCCACGTGCGCGTCACCACCACTCCGCAGGTCGAAGGTGCGTGGGCGTGGATCAGACACGACGGACAGGATCACCCGTCGCTGGACTGGCGTCCCAAGGACTACTGGCCCTCCGGTACGCAGGTGCACGTCGAATCCGACATGTACGGCCTCGATTTCGGCGGCGGCTATTTCGGCGGCGACAACGCAGTCAGCGACTTCACCATCGGGCGCAACCAGGTGGTTCTGGCCGACGCGCAGGCCTTTCAGATCGTGGTTCAACGAGATGGTCAGACGGTGGCTACGTATCCGGCCTCCTTCGGCAGCGGCGACGACATCGGAGACCCGAACCGGGTCACCCGGTCCGGCATCCACGTGGTCAGCTCCAAGGAGGAAACCACCAAGATGAGCAACCCGGCCTACGGCTACACCGATGTCATCGAGCACTGGGCCGTGCGGATCAGCGACAACGGCGAGTTCATCCACCAGAACCAGGGCACGGTGGACGACCAGGGCAATACGAATGTCAGCCACGGGTGCATCAACCTGTCGGCGGAAAACGCCGAGGAATACTTCAATTCCGCCATCTACGGCGATCCCGTCGAGGTGACCGGCACCAGTGTCCCGCTGTCCTCCGACGACGGGGACCTCTACGACTGGGCCATTCCCTGGGATCAGTGGCTGACCATGTCCAGCGGCGCCGCCAACCACTGACCGTCCGTCCGGGGTCGAAGACTCAGGTGGCGTATGCGTCGTGGTGTCGTAGCCAGGCCATCATCGGGCTGTCGCTGCGCCCACGGACAGCGACTCGCGCCCGCCGGAGGACTATGGCGGGGTGAGGTGGTGTACTGCGTGGACGAGAAGTCGCAGGTCCAGACATTGACCCGGGCGCAGCCAGCGTTTCCATCATCTCCGACATGCCGGAGAAACGGAACTAGGACTCCGTCCGGCACCGCCCTACGAGTCCGGGGGCACCTCCCGCTCGCGGGGAGTCGCGGCGTTCAACACCGCCCACGGCACGGTGATCAGCAGCCTGCAGCGACGGCACCGTACCGATCGAGTTCGGCAAACTATTCCTGGCCAAGATCGACTCCGCAGTCGCGGCAGACCTGGCCGTTCATCTGGTCTGCGACAACTACGGCACCCACAAGACCCCGGCGATCCGCAAATGGCTGGCCGACCACCCGCGGTTCGACATGCATTTCACCCCCACTCATTCCAGCTGGATCAACCAGGTCGAGCGGTGGTTCGCCCACATCGCAGACGAATTGATCCGCCGCGGCGACCACCGCTCCGTCCAGCCGTCCAGGTACTGGAAGCCGACATCCGCGCCTGCGTCAAAGCCTGGAACAACGACCCGAAGCCCTTCATCTGGACCAAAACCGCTGAGAAGATCGCCTGAATCGGACGACTTGTGCAGAGGGTCAAGGCGCGGGGACACTTAAGCGATGCGGTCTTCAAACACCGCCGTGGGAGTCGGTGGGGTGTTCAGCCTCAGACCAAGACCAAGATTCTGCAAACCATCAACGGCTGCGCTGAGCTTTCGCGCACCGGCCTCGATAGCCGAGAGTCCAGCCGCAACTTGCGCTGCACCGCCATCGAAATCGCCCGGCCAGACCTCTTGCCGGATGGGGCCGCAGAGCCGCACGTAGTCATATTCACTCTTGTCCGACTCCATCGCAGTGTCAAAGAACAGGTCGACGGCGGCAGCCAATGTGCGTGGCATGAGCCTCGCCTCGGCTAGCAGCGCCTTTTCCAGATCCGCGATGCAAGCATCGACATTACGGACGATTTCGTCGGTTAATGTATTCGCGGTCCAACCACCGCTCACCGGGCTACCATGGGGCGCCCCCTGTGAGGGGGCACTGGACTGCGCCCACCAATCGTTTTCGGTCAGGAATCCGGAAACCGGGATTGGCGAGCCGAGCGCCGCACCAACCGAATCTGCGGCAACGCCCGCAGCCGCCTTTGCGGCGTCTTTCACAATACCTCCGGGGACGCCGCTGAATTGCGGTGAGTCGTAACGAATATTGCGCAGTATCGGCCGAGTGACCCGCAGGACGATGCTTCCGTAATTAACCTTGAGTTGCAGGAGTTCGCTGATTGCGGGCGATAAGAACTGCGCTCTTCTGGTCCGCGCCGTCAGCTCCAGTTGCGGCAAAGCATCCGGTCTGTTAGGAACGAGTTCGTCCGTCAAACGAACCCGGAGCTTTTCGGCTATTTCCTCCCAAAGTCGACGGACCGCGGCCTCAAGGGAGAGATCTATACGACCGAAAATCCTGGCGACCTCTGCGCGGGCACTGTTGTACTCGTTCTGCCTCACCTCGGGACCACGCACGGCAATTGCGTTGTGCAGCTCATCCAACCAGATCTGTCGACTACCCCGCCCGAAACCGCCGTTGATCCAAGCGCGTGCTTCCTCCGTCGCGGTTTTGATTCCCTGAGTCAGTTCGGCGTCGGTATCGCCTGCCGCCACACGACGATCATAGTCGTCACGAAGGTCTCGCAGTCCTCTCCCGAGTGCATCACGCAGTTTCTCGGCGCGATCCACAAGAAGCTGTTCTTGGTCGGGAAGACCGGCCTGCCAATTTTCGACTTCTTCCACAAGTCTGTCTGCCAGGATACGGAGGTCAGTGCTCACTCCGTTAACCACGTCCAGCGCGAGCCCAACTGCGGCCCGATCCATCTCCGCCAACCTTGTCGCCAGGTGCTCTAAAGCCGGATGCATGACGTTATCCATCGCACTCGTTGCCACACTCACGTCGGAGACAGCAACGCGGATTCCGCGGAGCTTGACCCTTTCCTTAATGGTGGACAGCGCATTCTTGAAAGCTTCCGGATGCTGGGAAACAAGATCCGGATTTATAATCACAATTACAAAATCGTTCAGCCCCACGCCGCCACGAGCGGCGTCCGCTGAGTCAAGTGTGTTGTCGTCTTCGGTGGTAAAGAATGCGTCCTTGGCTGTCGGCCGCTTGACCATCAGCAGTAGGTCGACTTCGTTCTTCAGCTGATTCAGGAACTGCTTGTCGACGTCGAGGCCGGCCTCGCCCGAACCTGGGAGATCGATCAGGCCCAGATCCCGGACATTCAGGTTGGGGAAGCGGTGCTCGATTCTCACGCTCTTTACTGCATGGTAAGGACGTGATTCCTCGGTAGATCCGGCGTCAAGGGGGTAGGCCACATATGGACGCAAGTCGAACTGAGTCAGGTGCAGCGGTTCGGACCTGTGCAGCAGTCCCTCGTAGCCAGCGAACGTCGCCTGCGCGATCCGCAGCTTGTCCACGTAGCGTTGGTCGCCGTAGACCTTGGTGAGCGGTGGATAACGGTACCCGCGGAACTCAGCGGCAGTGGTCGGAACAGGGTCAAGGCCCGAGGCGTGGTGCAGACCCGTCAAGTATGAGTCTCGAAAGGACCCCCAATTGTGCAAATCCACGGTGGCGGTAAATTCGCCAGTAACATGATAGATTCGGCTGGGGGCTGCGGTTGTTGGGTTGTGCGCCGAGGATGGAATGACGCTTTCGGGGAGGCCCGTGATCGTCCGAAGAAGCGTGCTCTTCCCTGACTTAGTCGTGCCGACGACTCCCAGATTGACCGTGTCGCGCTGGACGCGGTGTTGCACGGACGACACGAGGTCGCCGGCCTCTGCAAGGCGCCGTCGGAGATCCCCGCAGGAACCCATGTGTCCGCGTTCGCTTCCACTCAGCAGCGCAGATATCGAGTCCGCGAACTTTGTCTGATTTGATGTGCGATTACTTAGCGCGCGTACGGATCGCTCCGACTCTTCGAGGGCGCCGACCAGAGCTTCGAAATCGCTTTCCAGAGCGGTTTGAGCCGCGACCAATTGTTCGACAAAGCCGCGTTGGCTCCGCCGCCGATCGAGAGCCTTGGAAATTCGGCTCGGGATGTTATCAACAACCACGGCGATTCCTCCTCATGGCTGGTGCTCTGAAATGGGGCTGACGTGAATTCGTGTGCAGCCTCATCGACGTCGACCCTTGTATCTGCGACTGCTCATGACAGTCAACGTCACCAGGAGCACGACGGCGAAGGTTGCGAAGAACACAGCCGTTTCGTTAGCTCGCTTGGCTGTGCTCGCCACGGCTCCCGTGACTACCCCTGCCACCACCAGCGCAGTTAGCAATGCGGCGGTGATTGTCCACCACACTGATGATTGTGGATGATCGGGTATCGGCGGCCCTTTTCGTTGGTTCGATTGTTGGCGGTCGGGTACCGGTCCAGTCCCGGTCCACCAAGCGCCGGGCGGTGACTGCACGCCGGGCTGCGCGCTAGTGACGTGCGGCGGACCCGACGGGATCCGCTTCTGTTCCTCGCGCGCCGGGGTCGCGACCGGCGGAACCCACCAGTTCGATTCTGTCAGGAGCGGCTCGAGCGGGCCTGGGGGTGCCCAATTCGGCTCACAAAAGGACTTGAGACGTGTTGTCAACTCCGAGAGCCTTGAATCTCGGACCATCTCCACCCGATTCCACGCCGAGCTCTGGAAGGGATACCGGAAGTCATCTCTCCGGAACAACAAGTTCTCGCCGTTGTAGAGTTCGTACCAATGCTGGGTGCTCTTGGAGAGCGCCACGAGCGATGTATAGATAACCATCCCTGAGAAGGTGTCCATCCATGGACCCCACGGCCGGTCGATCCGCTGGTAGTTTGGGTGCCCCCATTCGTGGGGTGCCGGCTCGCCAGCGAGCGGTTGGACCCAAACACCATCGAAGTCGACGAGCCGGATATCACCGGACGGGCCAACAAGAACGTTTCCGTGCTGGAGATCACCGTGCGCGAAACCTGAGAATTGGAGTTGGCCGACGACAGCCCGCCACGACTCAGCCAGCTTTGCGAGCGCTATAGCGTCGCTCATTTGAACCAGGTTTGCTACGTACTTGTCCAGAGTCAGCCCGCGAACCCATTGCATTCGGATCATCGGCAGCGGCCGACCGCCGACCGTTATCGCTTCGTCGATCCATTCTGCAGTTGCCAAAGAATGCGTCAGGCTCCCGCCGGTGAGATAGGGGTGGATAGCGGTGTAACGGCCCCTGCTCGAGGCGTCGTCGCGGGTAAAGAACCGCAGAGCCTGTTCGACGCCGTTGACCTGCGCCTTGAATACCACGGCCGTGCTACCAGGAATTCCGAGCGGCATTCCGAGCTTTGTGTGTTCGAACTGCGCATTCTTGAAATCCCTGATGTTGAACGCGCGATCAGGATTCTGTAACGCAATTGCGTAGTCACCTGCACTCGGAAATGATGTGTTCATGGGAACACAACCAGTTCGGCGGCCGTCGTCATGTCGATATTTATGCGCAAGAGTGTGACATCGTCATTCTCCAGTTCCGCCGAATTGCGCAGATCACTGACCAGCCGGCGGAACACAAACCAGTTATCCAGGTCCCCCAACAATCTCCAAAGCTTCCGATCGTCCCCGTTCGATCGCGACAGCATCCAATGCGCCAACGCATCTGTCGCCATGAACAACATGTCACCCGGTATCAGTTGTCCTGCAGCGAATCGGAGGTCGCGTGTCATCTGACTTAGCCGGACGGGCAATGTGTAGGCCAGGTCAGGTGCTAAACCGAACTCCGACGGCCGAATCGGTGGGAAATGGGTGACCAATTCATCTCCGCGAACATGGAAAAGTATCGAATCGCCTAGGGCGACCGCATTCCAGGACAACCCCGATGAGCGCCTTACGAGTTCACAGCCGAGTAGCGTTGCGTAGGAACCCTCAGCGCGGAATTTGCGTTCGGACCAGGGGTTCGCAAAACTCGTTGGCGCAATGGCCTTCCAGTGTTCTTGTAGAAGTTCGAACCACGCCCTCATTGCGGCAGGAGCGAGCGCAGGACGTTCGCTCTCGCTGATGAAGGATGCGACTAGTATCCGCACCCATTTCAACGAATCATATGCCGCTGTCGCACCATCGGAGATAACAAAGCGCGGTGCCGACCCGGTGCTCGGGTCACCGAAGTGACCCGCTGCCCCGTCCTCCCATTCCTCTGGAGCGTTGCCTGCTTTGTGTTCTGCAAAGGCCACAGCCCTGAGCGACGTCATCATGACTCCTACCAGTCGTTGCCGATTCGATCAGCACCACTTGTGAGTCCTGTCCCAATCTTCAAAGATTTGACCAGGGCCATCAGATCGGCATTGAACACAAGTCCGCGAGCACCTTCGGATACCCGAATCCCTTCTTGTGCGGCACTGGCGATCATTCGCGGAGGCAACAGACTGCTCGCCTCAAACAGCAGTGGACCTGGATCAGGCAGTTTCCCCGACGTTGAAGGGTAATAGACCGGCGATTGTGCCGATTTTGAAAGGAATACGTTGAGGAGGAGTGTAGCACCGTCGGCGGTACTAATTCCTGTCAGCCGTTGAGCCCACCCAATCAAATCCGTGCCTTTGAACGGGCTGTCCGACACCCACCCATCGGTCATGTTTATGACAATCGGGGGAAAGGAGTTTGGATGCTTCAGCGACCAGTTCTTGACGTGCGCACCCACCTCCGCGATCGCTGCGCACATAGGTGTCTGATAACCATGGGCAGGTTTGACCCATATCGGTACGCGAGCGACCGCACCAGGGTCACCGATGACTGACTGCTCTGCCAATTCGAGTGGGTTGTCCGCAAGTACGTTGAGTGGTACCAACGTCTGGCCCGCGAGCCCCCCCGAGAATGCTGGCTCGACTCCTTCGCCGAATGCGACAGGACGTACCCCATATCCCCATACTCCGACGTCACAATAGTTGCGGACGTCGTCCGGACCCTTTGTGGCCATCGCGACAAGTTCGTATAGTAGTTTGTTCAGGGCCTGCGCGGACCCTTGCGCTAATGAGATGCCCGAACCCTTCCAGGCGTCTTTCATGGAATCTGAGCGATCGATCAAAAAGACAATACAACCAGGGGTTTCGCGAGTGAAAAGCTGGCTGTACATTTACGTCATCCTTTCACTACGACTGTTGCGGGTTCGATCTACTTTGAGTCCCGGCCAGGACGTTCCCGGCGTCCAGGACCAGAAGTGGCCGCAATCCACACACCTCAGCGAGTAGCCATTGGAATGAGGGTGGGATACGTCAAGCCGAAAGTTGCCGCACGCCGGGCACTGCGCAATCTGCGATCGTTGCTTGTACCGGTCGAGATCGACGGGTACGTACTCGTGGTCCGTTTGCGACTGTTGGCTCAGATCCTCATGCGGCTGATCCCACCATGAGATATCTGGTCGACTCTGGCTATTTCCGACGAGAACGGCCAAGCCGTGGTCGAGAATAGCGTCCTCGGGCACGTCATCCCCAGGGCTTGCCACGTGCGCCTTCACGTCGCTTCCTCGTGCCTTGGGTATTTCGTGAGATGGGTCCAGTGCGGCCGGTAGTCGGGCAAGTGATTTTGGCCATCCGACGATTGAGAGCGCGGCAGCGGTCGCGGCAGCGCTGACGACCAGCACCACAACAGACAGGAAGAAGGGATCACCTCGCCATGCGAGGCCGCCGGCGAGGCAGCCTAGAGCGGCACCGAGATACGTGCCGGCGGCGTTCGCCAATTGGCTCGCGCTGAGGGACCAAGATCTCACCCGCCACTCCCGTCGTCTCGTCCGGGCACGAATTCGATATTGGCGGTCTGCCCGGACGTATACGCCACGCACGAATAGCCTGAGATCTCCGTGGTCGCTGGGCTTGTCACGAACCATCCATCAGGTAGTCTCACGCAGACAAAGGCCGCTCGCTGTGCGCCCTTTTGGCGATATTCGCCGGACGATGGGTCGACGGCGCCACTCTCGATTGCGTTCTTGCTGGCGTCCAATATCTGGATAGATGTTGCGGCCGCGTCCAGGGTCGGCGCGAGCAACACACTGATCCGGCCCGCGGATAGGTCGGAGTCCGTGACCACGGATGATAGGGATTCCGTGGTCCTGGAGATGGTGTTCGTGGCGCTTGCAGATGGGGGCAAATCGGTAGCGGACTGCGGCGTCGGCTGCTGGGCACCGGCTTCCGCAGTGACACTTTCCTTGCCAACCAGGACGCCTGCCGCTATCACGACGAGAAACGCGATCGTCAATGCGTAGATAGGCCCAAGAGCGGGGTGGCGAAATGATTCGGCCAATTGCTCGCCCCCCAGCAGCCAGGATCAGGTGGGTCAGTTGCTTGCGTCGCTGAGCGCTTAACCGAACCGAGCAATGCTATCGTTCACCCGATCAGCTCAATGGGCGGAATGAGTCTCGCGTGCACCGATTCTAGGGGAAATGCGGTCCGTGCGCTAGGCAGTTCTCCTCAACGCTGGGCAGTTCTCCTAGAGTTGGGGTCCACCAGGGGTCCACCGGGTGCACCCTTGGGTGTGCTCGCTGCGCCCGCCAGGCCGCCTCGACCGCCCTTCACGTCGCGACGACGCCGCAGCCAGGGGGCTCCATCGCCGCTTTGGCGGCATTCGCCCAACACGGCGAGAGCGGCCAACGCCGTCCCTGTCCGTCCGCGACCTCCACGACAGGCCACCTCGACTATTTGCCGTCACACCGCCGCCTCACGCGTAGGACCCGAGTCGATCCGCGGTTGACCGCGCTGTACGCCGACCCGGAGTACACGGTGCGGCTGCGCCGACACCGGATTCCGCGTCGGCACCAACTGGCGCAAACCGCTGACCGCTTGCCGACCCCACCACAAAATGACCGCGGGATTCTGATTGCACGCCGTGCGCAGATCCGGACGGCGTTCCTTGCTGTCCTCGGCGATCCGTGGCAGCCCCAGGCCCCGAACCAGTGCGCGCCCTCCTGGAAACCGCCGTCGATCACATCGACCCATCATCGACCTGGAACGGTGCACGCCTGCGGACCGAAGCGCGGTCAACGTTGTGATCGACCTGCATCGCAAGCACAGGGCGTGGACGGCGCCCGGACGTGTGGCACGCGATGACCCAGGCCGGGCGACCAGCCACTCA
The DNA here is from genome assembly GCA_017882715.1 of Nakamurella sp. Classification (GTDB taxonomy): domain Bacteria; phylum Actinomycetota; class Actinomycetes; order Mycobacteriales; family Nakamurellaceae; genus Nakamurella. The sequence continues at coordinate 28,736 of JADGOY010000011.1, forward strand.
TCCCGTGATACAACCTTCGGATCATCCATCGCGCTCTCCCTTTGCGGGTCTCGACCTGATCCAGACCTGATCCAGACCGCCCGCGCGCAATTCCTCGGATGCTGCCGATTCTTTGCCACCCGGTCTTTGCCACTCACGCGGACCCGCGAAAAGGCTCACACCCGACAGTCGATCGAGCGGAAGTCAGGCGCCGGCGGCGGCAATCACGAAATCTGTGGCGAAGCCCAGGAACAGCCCCAGCAAGAGCGCCCAGCAGAGCAGTTCGCGGTGACCCAGTCGGTCGGCGACGCGCAATAGTTGCATCACGACGTACAGGATCGATCCTGCGGCAAGGGCCAGGAAACCCACTGACAGGACCTCGCTGACCACCGCCTGCCCGACGAGCGTGCCGACGAAGGTGGGACCACCGCCGATCAGGCCGAGGAGCGCCAGGAATCCCCACCCGGCTCGGTCCTGCCCACTCGGCAAGGGGGCGACGATCCCGAACCCCTCCGTCGCGTTGTGCAGTCCGAACCCGACGATCAGCAGCAGCGCCAGACTGATCTCTCCGCTGGCCGCGGACTGCCCGATCGCCAGACCTTCGGAGAAGTTGTGCAGGCCGATACCGACGGCGATCATCAACGCCAATCGGCGCCCGGCGTCCCGCGCAACGCCAGGTGACCCGGTGAGTTCCCCCACCGCGGCGGTTCCCGGGCCGAACGACCGAGCCGAGGTGGCGGTCCGCCGGCCCGCCATCCACTTGTCGTAATACACCAGGCTCATCAAGCCGACGACGACTCCCGCCGCCACGGTGGCCGCCAGCTCAGCGAACCGCCCCCAGCTGCCGGTGTGATCGACGGCCGCCGCAGTCATCGCGGTCTCCACCGGCTCGACGGCGTTCACCAACACGTCCCAGAGCAAGAAGAGCAGGATGCCGATCGCGGTGCCGTTCAGTAATACCCGCAAACCCAGCGATGGGTGACGAACCCGGCCGAAAGGCAAGCCCAGGAAGATTGTGAAGCCGGCGATGGCGCCCAGCAGGGCGATACTCCACGAACTCATTCCACGACCTCTCGGACACCAACCTAGCCTTACCTAATCTGGCCAGTCTGGCGTCCGGGCGCCGGTCGGTCAAGGGGCAGCCGCTTCACGTCATCGAACACAGCCGCCAGAACACCGTCATCGTCCCGGTCGGACCCGACGGGGCGTTCTGGCCGAGAAGGCCGCCGCGGATGGGCCAAAGTCCCGTGCGACAGCACTCGATCGCCCCCTGGGCTGTCGTGCATCGGTTCGCCCAGTCGCCGCAGACCGCAACGGCGGCCCGGCCCGGGCGACACCCGCGTCGCCGTTGACGCTCCGGCCGCCCGTCTTGGCCGGCCCGTCTCCCCCACAGCGCGCGGGCCGTCGAAACCGGCCCGTGGTTCAGGCGGTCGCCCGCCGAGCCTCTCCCGCTTCCACTGTCCGGGTGATCTCGTCGGCGAAGCGCGCCCACAACGGCTCCGGGAGGTCGTGACCCATCCCGGTAAACCTGACGAACCGGGCGTGGGGTATGGCGGCAGCGGTGGCCGCGCCCCCAGACACCCCGATCAGCGGATCGGCCTCGCCGTGCATCACCAGGGCCGGAACCGCGACGCTGCGCAGCGCGGAGGTGCGGTCGGGTGAACCCAGGATGGCTGCGAACTGGCGGCGTCCGCCGGCCGGGTCGTACCTGCGGTCGTAGGCCAGCCCGGAGATCCGGCGCAGCCGTTCGACGTCGAACGGATAGCCCGGCGAACCGATCCGGCGGAACATCGACTCGCTCAGCGCGATCGCCTCCTCCCGATCCTTGGCGGGCTTGCGCAGCAGGAGTGTGGCGGCCACGTCCAGCCGGGGGTGTCCGACTCGGCGGGATCCGGTGCTGGACGAGATCGACGTCAGGCTCCGCACCAGCTGCGGGTGGCCCAGGGTCAGACTCTGGCTGATGCACCCGCCCATCGACACACCGACGACATGCACGCTGCCGACGTCCAACTGGGCGATCAGACCCGCGGTGTCCTGCGCCATGTCGGCAATCACATAGGCCGGTCGCCGGCCGAGAAAGGCGCCAACCGGTCGCCCCGGCGCGGCCTGGTCCAGGTGCGTGGACAGGCCGATGTCGCGGTTGTCGAAGCGGATGACGTGATGACCACGATCGGCGAGCATCGTGCAGAAATCGTCGTCCCACGCGATCATCTGGCCACCCAGGCCCATCACGAGCAGCACGGGCACCGCGGACGGGTTGCCAAGGGTTTCGTAAGCGATGCTGATGCCGTTGCTGGGAACGACACGAACCGGGCTCATGACGGTCAGTGTGCGCCACAGCAGGTCGGGCCCGACGTGACCGGGGCCCGACGTGACCGGGGCCCGACGTGACCGGGGCCCGACGTGACCGGGGTCCGGTGGTCAGCGGGGCTGCGGCCACCCGATGAGTTTCCGACGGCCGCGACGTCGTCCTACGCGTCGCCGCGAGGACAACGGCGCCGGCGCACCGTCTCGGACGCCAGTCAGCCGTCCAGATCGTCGAGCGAACGAACCCCGCCGGGGCCGTCGGCGCGCCGGGCCTCGAGGGCACCGGAGACGACGGCCCGCAGATCGCCGCCCACCTGTGACGAGATGGCCGCCGACACCGCGCCCTGCACCAGTGGAGCGTCGACGATCACCACCCGCTCCGCCTGCTCGGGATCCAGGAACTCCACCGCGGTCGACGCGGTGAGGTACCCGCTGCCCAGGTCGTACAGCAGGATCGCGCCGTCGCCCTGATCCGCTTGCGCGATCGCGGCCGAGATGAGGTCGAACGACGTCCCGATGCCGCCGTCGTCGGTACCGCCGGCCGGCACGATCGACACCGACGGCGCCATCTGCCGGGCCACGTCGGCCAATCCCTGCGCCAACGCTCGACTGTGTGACACCAGGACAAGTCCGACGCTCACCCGTTCTCCCTTCGACTTCGACCCACCGCAGATCCCGGACTCACCCCGCAGCCGCTCCCGCCAGTGCCCGCAGCAGATAGGCCGTGCTCTGCGCACCGGGATCCACGTGACCGATCGACCGTTCACCCAGGTAACTGGCCCGGCCCTTGCGGGCCTGCATCGGCGTGGTGGCGACGGCGCCGTCGGCGGCCGCGTCGGCCGCCGCGGACAGCACTTCGGGCACGCCCCTGCCACCATCGGCCGCTGCATTGGCCGCGTTCACCGCCGGGGTCAGCGCATCCACCATCGTCTTGTCGCCGGATTCGGCCTTCCCGCGGGCGACGACCCCGTCCCTGGCCGCGGTCAGAGCGGCCGCTACGGCGGTGCCGTCCAGCGTCTCGGCCGCGCCCACGGAGGTGGAGGCGCGCAGGAACGCGGTCCCGAACAATGGCCCCGATGCCCCGCCAACAGTCGAGATCAGCGTGGTGGCAACGAGTTTGAGGACCGCTGTCGGCGTTTCCGGAGAACCGGCGGCCAGCTTGGTGATCACCGCGGTGAATCCGCGGGACAGGTTCTCGCCGTGGTCGCCGTCACCGATGTCGCGGTCGAGGTGGGTCAGTTCCACCCTGTGTTCGGCGACAGTGGCGGCCACAGCGCGAATGGCGGCCACGGTGGTGGCGGCGTCACAGACCATCGGTCAAACTCCCCAGCGCAGCGCTGCGGTGTGCACGGGCGCGTCCCACAGCTGGGTGAACTCGTCGTCGAGCTTGAGCAAGGTGATCGACATGCCCTGCATCTCCAAAGAGGTGATGTAGTTGCCCACGAGCGAACGGGTGACCTCGATCCCCTTGTCCTTCAGATACTTCGACGCGGAATGGTAGGCCAGGTACAGCTCGATCTGCGGGGTACCCCCCATCCCGTTGACGAACAGCAGGGTGTTGTCGCCGGCCTCGAAGGGCAGATCCTCGACGATGGAACCGAGCAGCGTGGCGACGATTTCGTCCGCGGGGGCGAGCTTCACCCGTTCCCGGCCGGGCTCGCCGTGGATGCCGATCCCGATCTCCATCTCGTCCTCGGCGAGGGTGAAAGAGGGTTCTCCGGAGTGCGGGACGGTGCACGGCGTCAGCGCCATGCCCATCGACCGCACCTGTGCGTTGACCCGCTGCGCGATCGCGGTGACCGCGGCCAGGTCGTCACCGCGAGCCGCGGCGGCACCGGCGATCTTTTCGACCAGGACGGTGCCGCCGACCCCGCGGCGCCCCGCCGTCCAGGTGGAGTCCTTGACCGCGACGTCGTCGTCGATCACGACAGCGCTGACCTCGATGTCCTCGGCGGCGGCGAGTTCGGCGGCGGTCTCGAAGTTCAACACGTCGCCGGTGTAGTTCTTCACGATGTGCAGGACGCCCGCGCCGCCGTCGACCGCCTTGGTCGCATCCAGGATCTGATCGGGCGTCGGTGAGGTGAAGACCGCTCCAGGTACTGCAGCGTCCAACATGCCGGCACCCACGAATCCGCCGTGCAGAGGTTCGTGACCGCTGCCACCTCCGGAGACCAGGGCGACCTTGCCGGTCACCGGTGCGTCGGCCCGCGCGATGAAGGCGGGCTCGAACTGCACGGTGATCAGGTCGCGGTGGGCTTCGGCCATGCCGTGCAGGGCTTCCTCTACCACGGTGGTCGGATCGTTGATGATCTTCTTCACGACTGGACTGTCCTCTCGACGCTGACGGACGGAATCGGTGACCGGCAGTGACACACTCGGGGAAGGCCGCACCTCCGGCCAACGCCACGCTGCCGCTCTCCTGATCTTGCCCCCGGTTGTCGAACTCGGCCAGGCAGAAGGGTGAACTGCGAAAACGTCGGCGGACCTTGCTACGTTCAGTAACTGCCCAGGGGCCGCCGGTGACGTCAGCCGGGCCCCGCTACGGCCTCGGCTGCGCCGGCTCGGCGCGCAGTCTTACCGACAGACAGGTGACGCATCCCTCGAGTTTCTCGAACTCGCCGATGTCGACCGGGACCGGGGTGTATCCGAGGTCCGAGATCAGCTCGGCCGAGCGCTGCGCCCCGGCCGACAGCAGCAACCGACCGTCACCCAGATCGACGACATGCGAACCTGCCTCCTCTGGCATCGGCCGGAAATGAGGCCAGAACCCTGGATCGTCGACCACGGGCGGATAACCGATGATGGTGCCGTCGGGCAGCGCGGTGACCGCCGACTTCAGGTGCAGCACCTTGGTCACCGGTACGGCGATCACGGTGACGCCCAGCGGCTCCGTGATGCGCCGGAACTCGGCGATGCCGGCTGCGCTGGTTCGCAGCGTCCGGCCGATGTAGATCCGGTCCCCGACCTTCAGCACGTCACCGCCGTCCAGGGTGCCCACCCGCATCGTCCTGACGTCGTATCCTGCTGCCTCGAGAGTCGTTGCGGTAGCGGCGGTTTCCGGTTTCCGGGTGGCCGCCGCCGGGCGGCTGATCACCGCGGTGGCGCCGATCATCACCACGGTGTCCTCGACGAACACCGAGTCCGGGCAGTCGTCGGCGGCCGGCACCTCGACGGCGGCCCAACCGTTCCCGGTCAACGCATCGACGTACCGGGCCCACTGCTCACCGGCCAGCCCGACGTCCACGGGGACGCGGTCCAGGTGGGTCAGCAGGCCGTCGGCGAGCCGCGGCGACGGTCGGCGGACGAGCGCCCGATTGCCGGTCAAGTGCCTTGCTCGTAGATGTCCGGGATCCCGTCGTGATCCTGGTCGATGTTCTCCTCTTCCCACATCGCGCGGTACCGCCGGTTGCGGGCTCGCAGCAGGATCGCGGCCAGCACCGCAGCGGCGACCGATCCGGCGAGCACCGCGATCTTCACGTGATCGTCCGCGGCGGAGTTCCCGCCGAAGGCCAGTTCACCGATGAGCAGTGACACCGTGAACCCGATGCCGCCGAGCAACGCGACACCCGTGAGGTCGGGCCACGTCAAACCCTTCTGCAGCGGCCGACGGGTGATCTTGGAGGTGAGGAACGTGGAGATCAGGATGCCGATGGGCTTGCCCACCACCAGGCCGGCGATCACGCCGATCGCGATCGGATCGGTCAGCGCGGACTGCAGCCCGGACCAGCCGCCGATGACGACGCCGGCGGACAGCAGGGCGAACAGCGGCACGGCGACGCCCGCCGAGATCGGCCGCCAGTGGTGTTCGAAACGCTCGGCCATGCCCGGCCGGTCGTCGTCCTTGCCCTTGACCTTGCGCGCCCGCACCGGGACCGCGAAACCCAGCAGCACACCCGCTACGGTGGGGTGCACGCCCGAGGCATGTACGAGCGCCCAGGTGGCGAAGGCCAGCGGGAGCAGCAACCACCACCAGCTGATCCGGCGTTGCACCAGGAACGTGAACAGACCCAGCGGCACCATGGCCAGCAGCAGCCACTGCAGGTGCAGATCCTCGGTGTAGAAGATCGCGATGACCGTGATGGCCAGCAGGTCGTCGACGACCGCCAGGGTGAGCAGGAACGTGCGCAGCGCGGTGGGCAGGTGGGTCGAGATGACGGCCAACACGGCCAAGGCGAAGGCGATGTCCGTCGCCGTCGGGATCGCCCAGCCCTTGGGCGCCGTCGATCCGGCGATGGCGAAGTAGACGATCGCCGGGACGATCATCCCACCCACTGCCGCAGCCACCGGGACCACCGCCCGCTGCGGATCGCGGAGATCGCCGGCGACGAACTCGCGTTTCAGCTCCAGCCCGGCGACGAAGAAGAAGATGGCCAACAACCCGTCGCCCGCCCAGGCTTCGACGGTGAGGTTGAGATGGAGAACGGCTGGACCGATCTCGGCGTCCAGCAGCTGGAAATAGCTGTCCGACGACGCGGAATTCGCCCAGATCAACGCGATCACCGTGCCGACGAGCAGCAGCGCGCCGCCGACCGTTTCCTTGCGCAGGACCGCCGCGACCCGGCCGTCCTCCGCCCACGTCCCTGGTGAGAACAGCGACTCACGCTTCGTGGCCACGGGCTTGTCCTTCCACCGAGGGCTTCGGCGTCGTCAACGACGTTCTGCCGACCAGACTTCCCGGCGCACCTCGGCGAAGACTAGCCGAGCCGCGCTCCTGGCACCCTTTCGATGTTCCTTTGCCGCCGCCGGGTCCGCTTCGGTGAGTAGCGTGGCGCCCATGCCCACCACCGCCGGCCACGCCGGACGGTCGGTCACGATCCCCGCGCCCGACGGCGCCCGGTGGATGGTTCCGTCGATCGTGGGTTACCGGATGCCGCCGACGCCCGGAGTGCATCGCGGGCTTCCCGGTCCCAGGCCGAGGCGGCAGTCGGGCACCTGGTGGACATCGTCGGCTTCACCGTGCCGGTCGTGCACCGATCAGACCCGACGACCGATCGCGCACGCCGAGCTGCTGTGGCCCGACGGTGGCGGCATCATGTTCGGCGCGGAGCCGCGCGAGGAGCGCTGGTCCGGCGCGGCGGGCGCGCAACGCCACCGCCACCGCGTACCTGTCGACCGACGACGTTGCGGGCCTCGCGGTACGGGTGACGTCCGCGGGCTGGCGGGTCTTGCGGCCAATGGCCGAGACCGATTACGGGGCAACAGAATTCGCGTTCCTCGATCCGGAGGGCAACGCCTGAAGCGTGGGCAACAACCGCGGTGAAGGCGGCTGACCACAGCGACCGATCTGACCAGCCACTGCCGCTCGGATCAGTACGGCGACGCGCCCCACACATACACGCCGTCACCGACCGCCAACGTGTCGAAGAAGACCTCCGATGCGTCATCGGAAAGGTGGACGCAGCCATGGGACTCTGCCTCCAGGCTGCCTGCGTGGAACGCGATGCCACCGTCGAAGAACACCGAGTTCGGCATCGGGGCGTCACCGAAGATGCTCGACAGGTGGTTCTTGTCCCGCCAGTACACGGAGAACATCCCGTCCTCGGTGCGCGCCCCGGCCCGGCCAGAGGTGATCGGCACCGGGCCGTAGGTGATCTGGCCGCCGGTCTGCAACCAGGCCTGCTGGTTCGACAGGTCGACGCAGGCCGACGCCGATGCCGGGCACGGGTTGCTCGATTGGACCGCCGCGGCGCCACCGGAATTCGGGTTGGCGACCGGCTCCTTCACGGTGAGCGTCGAGCTGGCGCTCTTCGGCTGGAAGCGGACATCGCCGGAGTATTCGACCGTGATCGTGTGGTCCCCGGCAGCTACCGCGGACGCCGCCGCGCTGAGCGTGCCGTCGACCAGTTGCCCGGTGGCCACCGGATTTCCGTCGACGGACACGGTGGCGGTGCCGGTCGGTTTCTGCGGAGTGCCGATCACCGAGACGCTGATGATCGCGTCCTGGCCGGGCAGCACCCCGGTCGGCGGATTGACCGCGATGTCGACGTTGGTCTGGGTCGTCTGCACGACGAACACGGCCTGTGCGGCCTCGACGGCATCCGAGCCCGCGAACGTCACGGTGTAGTTCTTCGTCCCCGGATCGGCGGTGTTGTAGAAGGGCAAGGACGCACGCCCGGTCGCATCGGTCGACCCCTGCGCGACGACCGTCGACCCGTCCAGCACCGTCACGCCGCCGCTGAGATCCACTCCGGGCGCGCCGGCCACGGTGACGTCGAAAGATCCCTGGTCGCCGTACCGGATCGCGTCCTTGTCCGCGGCAGCGTTGACCGACGACGTGGCCTTTGCGACCGAGACCGTGGACGTGGCAGAGCCGTTCGACACCTGGGCGGGGTTGTCCGAGGTGAACTGCGCGGTGATGGCGTGCTGGCCCACGCCGACCGACGCGGGCACGTCGATGGCGGCCTGGCCGCCGGACACCGGTTGCGCGTCCAGCGCTGTGCCGTCGATGTCGAACGTCACTGTCCCGGTCGGCGCCACGCCGGTCGCGGTGGTGAACGCGGCAAGCACAGTCGAGCCGCCACCCTCCTTCGGCGTGACGGTGAGGGTCGCGGACGCGGCGGCCGGCGCGACGGCGACGGTGGCGCTGGTCGATGCGGCGAGGGCCTGATCCCCGCCCGCGTAGCTGACTGTGATGGTCTGGCTGCCCGCGGGCAGCGACCCCGGCTGCAGCGTGACGGAACCCGCGCCCTTCGCGTCCGTGGTCGCCGCCGTTTGCTGGCCGCCCACCGAGACCGACACCGACGCATTGGGCAGCGGGGCGCCCGCTGCGGTCAGCACGAAGCCGAGGTTCAGCGGGGCACCGTAGGGAATGATCGTGCTCGCCTGGGTGAGGACCAGTTGCGCCGCACCCCCTGCCGCCTGCTGCTGGGCCGCACCGCCGGCGCTGACCTGGTCGCGGGTCGCGTCGAGCGCACCCTGACCCGGTCCGCACGCCGACACCGCAGCCAGCGCCAGAGCCGCCCCGACGGCCGTGATGGTCCTGCCCCACCGCCTGTCAGACATCGGTACCTCCGTCGCCTCACCGGTACGTCTGCGCACATGGAACCGTTCCGACGCACTCGCCCGGTAGCCCGCCTTGACGATCGCGCAGGTGGACGCTACCTCGCCACGTCCACAGGTCCCAAACAGTAGGGCCTTTGCGCCCGACCACTGCGGCGTGGAGGGTGGCCTTTCGCGGGACCGGATGCGAACATATGTTCGTGCCGACTGAGCCGACGGCAGCTGTGCCGACTGTGGCGACGATCCTGCACGCCGATCTGGATGCGTTCTACGCATCGGTCGAGCAGCGCGACGACCCTCGACTACGTGGCCGGCCGGTGATCGTGGGCGCGGGGGTGGTGCTCGCCGCCAGCTACGAGGCGAAGGCCTGCGGCGTGCGGACGGCCATGGGCGGCGCGCGGGCCCGCAGGCTCTGCCCGCAGGCGGCGGTGGTACCGCCCCGGATGTGGGCCTATTCGGCGGCGAGCAAGGCGGTATTCGAGGTGTTCCGCGACACCACCCCCCTGGTCGAGGGGATATCCATCGACGAGGCGTTCCTGGACGTCGGAGGTCTTCGGCGCGTTTCAGGCTCGCCGGAGCAGATCGCCATGCGGCTGCGCCGCGAGGTGCTGGATCGGGTCGGCCTGCGGATCACCGTGGGGGTGGCCAGGACGAAGTTCCTGGCCAAGGTGGCCAGCGCGGTGGCCAAGCCGGACGGGCTGCTGATCGTGCCGGCCGGCACCGAACTGGCCTTCCTGCACCCGTTGCCCGTCGAGCGACTCTGGGGTGTCGGAACGGTGACGTCGAAAAAGCTCCACAACCACGGCATCTGCACCGTCGGCGAACTCGCGCGGCTCGGGGAGGCGGCACTGGTCGCGATGCTGGGGCAGGCCTCGGGACGTCACCTGCATGCGCTGGCCCACAACAGGGACCCCCGGCCGATCCAGGTGAGCCGCCGAAGAGGGTCGATCGGCTCGCAACATGCGCTGGGCCGCGGGATGCGATCGTTCGACGAGATCGACGCCGTGGTGATCGGACTGGTCGACCGCGTCACCCGGCGGATGCGGTCGGCGCGGCGGGTCGGCCGGACCGTGACGCTTCGCCTGCGATTCGACGACTTCACCCGGGCCAGCCGGTCGCACACCCTGGCGCGGTCGACGGCCCACACGGAGACGATCCTGGAAACGGTGCGCGCACTGGTCGACATCGCAATGCCGATGATTCGGCAACGCGGCCTCACGCTTGTCGGCATCGCGGTCGGCAACCTGGACAGCGACGACGCCGTGCAGCTCGCCCTGCCGTTCGACCGACGCAGCGGCGACGGGCTCGACACCGCGCTTGACGGGGTGCGCAACCGGTTCGGCACCGCCGCCGTCACCCGCGCGGTCCTGCTGCATCGCGATCCGGGCATGACGGTGCCGATGCTTCCCGATTGATCCGGCCGATTCGTCGTGGCCCGCTGCGGCCTGCAGTCGATTGCCGGGCGGCCGGCGGATTCATCCGAATGGAGGCCGGCGTTACCCGGTGGCCGGCCGGGTGAGTCACCACGATTGCCGAGGGCTGGCTGCCTTGTCGTTCAGTGTATTTGGCGAATCCCAATGCGCGAGGGATCCGGTGGGACAGGACGACGACAGGTGACAGCGAGCACTGGGGTTGTCGCCTCGAGACCTAACGGACCGACCCTGCCATGGAACCCGACATGAACGCGTGGGTGACAGAACTCGCGTTCCGGTTGGCCGACTGAGGCGCCATCGGTCAGGTCCTCGTCCAGGTTCGGCGGAGCAACCGTCGCGGGTCGCCGCCGACCGGTCGGCAGTTCAACCATCCCGTGGAAACCAATTCGCACCCGGTCGTTTCGCCGTGTTCGCAGGTCAAGCCGACTGTCGGTGGCTGACGGCATTCTGCCTGCCATGACGAACACATCTGTGACAGGCCTCCGCAGCGGCATCGTGATCAGTAGCGCCAGCCCGCGGGAGTTCAGCGAACTGGCGGTGGCGGCCGAGGACGCCGGGTGGGACGCGATCTTCACCTGGGAGGCGGTGTGGGGGCAGGACGCCTGGGTGACGTTGACTGCGGCCGCCATGGGCACCTCACGGATCCGGTTGGGCACCATGCTGACCCCGCTCCCCCGGATCCGGCCCTGGGATCTGGCGAGCCGGGTAGCGACCCTCGACGACCTGTCGGGCGGGCGGGTGCAGCTGGCGGTCGGGCTGGGGGCGTTGCACGACGGGTGGCTGGCGTTCGAGGCCGACGAGGGCCGCAAGGTCCGCGCGGAGAAACTCGACGAGGGCCTGGCCATCTACGACGGACTGATGCATGGACAGCCGTTCTCCTTCTCCGGCAGGCACTATCAGGTCCGCCCGACCACCTTCCGGCCGCCACCACCGCCGGTCCAGCAGCCCCGCGTGCCTGTCTGGGTCATCGGCGCTCATCCGTCGGAGAAGTCGCTGGGCCGGGCCGCCCGGTGGGACGGGTTGCTGTCGACCAAGGTCGGGTACGACGCGGAAACTCCTTTCACCCCAGCAGATCTGGTCGACGTGGTGGGAGCGGTCCGGCCTCTGCGGGAGGCCGCCGGGTTGTCGTGGGAGGGCTACGACGTGGTCGCCGAAGGGATCAGCGAGCCCGGCCCGGCCGGAGACGAACACGTTCGCAAGTGGGCCGAGGCCGGCGCGAACTGGTGGGTGGAATCCGATTGGTCCATGGAGGGCGACCCCGTGGCGCGGCACCGCAGGCGGATCGAGGCGGGGCCACCGAAACCGTGATCACCTCGACGCGGTTCCACCGGTGACCACCCGACACGGCCGGGTACAACCGCCACATTCCGATGCCGCTTTCCGGCCTTGTCGGCGATCTTGGACCGCCGCAACTCCGATCTTCACCGCTGTCGAGTTGTCCACATTACGCAGCGTGAGATTTCTCAACTCACCGGAGCGATGGGTATCGTCCACCCGGTCGTGCCGTCGAGGCGAAAGGGGGCAGCGACCGTGGGAGCCTTTGTCGGCCTGCTCGCCGGCTTCGGACTGCTGCTGATCTGGCACGGCGCGACCGCAAGGCCGACGGCGCCGCGCACCCGGGTCCGGTCGCAGCGGACGCGCGAACATCTCATCCAGGCCGGCCTGAACGGCGTCACCCCCGCCCAACTGGTGGCTCTGCAGGTGCTCGGTGCGCTGCTGGTCGGGGTGCTGGGCATCGCGCTCACCCAGTCGATCAGCGTCTCGGCCATCTTCGCGGTTTTCGCCGCCGCGGTCCCGAGGCTGATCGTGTCCAGGCTGCGCCACAAGAGGCAGGCCGACCTTCGCGAGCTGTGGCCGGAGGTCGTCGACAACCTCACCTCGGGTGTGCGAGCCGGGCTGTCCCTGCCAGAGGCGCTGTCCGCGATCGGCACCCGCGGGCCGGAGCAGTTGCGCGAACCGTTCAGGCAGTTCGGTGCCGACTACCGCACCAGCGGGCGGTTCAACGAGAGCCTCGACCGGCTCAAGGCTGCGCTGGCCGACCCTGTCGGCGACCGCGTGTGCGAATCGTTGCGAGTCGCGCGCGAGGTCGGTGGCACCGACCTGGGCCGGCTGCTGTCCACCCTGTCCGGATTCCTGCGGGACGACGCTCGCACCAGGGCCGAACTCCTCGCCCGGCAATCGTGGTCGGTCAACGCCGCTCGCATGGCAGTGGCGGCGCCGTGGCTGGTATTGATCTTGCTGGCGACCCAGCGCGAGACGCTGCAGGCCTACGACACTCCGACCGGCACGCTGATCCTGGCCATCGGCGCGATTCTCTCGCTGATCGCCTACCGGCTGATGATCCGGATCGGGCGGCTCCCCGAAGAACGCCGGGTGCTGCGATGAACCTGGTGCTCATCGGTGCACTGCTCGGTGGCCTGGCCGGAGCCGGGCTGCTGATGGCGATACTCGCCGCGCCGCCGTTGCGCCGGCCCACGCTCTCGGACCGGATCGCTCCATACCTCACCGACGCGGCCAAGCCGTCCCGGCTGCTCACCGGCAGCGCGACCGGCGGCACCGTCACAGCCCTCGGCCGCATGACCGCGCCACTGGTCCGCGACGCGGTCAGGTTCATCGACAAGGTGCTCGGCGGCCGCGCCTCCGTCGCCCGCCGACTGGCCGCGCTGGATTCACGGCTCACCGTCGATCAGTTCCGGACCGAGCAGGTGTTGTGGGGTGCCGCCGGCGCGGCGGCAGGCGCCGGGATCGGCGTGCTGGCCGTGCTCGTGGGTCAGTCCAATCCCCTGATCCTGGTGCTGCTCATCCTCTGCTGTGCCGCCGCGGGGGTGCTCGGCCGGGACTGGTGGCTCAGCCAGGCCGTGGCCAAACGCGACGCCGAGATCATCGCCGAATTCCCGGTGATCGCCGAGATGCTCGCCCTGGCCGTGACCGCCGGCGAAGGCCCGATGGGCGCCATCGATCGCATCACCCGACTCGCGCACGGTCCGCTGGTCACTCAGCTCGCCGGAGTCCTGGCGGAAACGCGCGCCGGCATGCCCTTCCTGACGGCCATCACCGGTCTGCGGGACCGGACGCGACTGGAGCCACTGGCTCGATTCCTGGACGGCATGGCCGTCGCCATAGAGCGCGGTACGCCGTTGGCCGACGTGCTGCGCGCCCAGGCTGCCGACGTACGAGCGCTCGGCAAGCGGCAACTGCTGGAAACGGGCGGCCGCAAGGAAATCGCGATGATGGTGCCCGTTGTCTTCCTGGTCCTGCCCATCACCATCCTGTTTGCCCTGTACCCGGGTCTGATCGCCATCACGGCGGTCGCCCAGTGACCATCTGCCCGGCCCGACGCCGGTGCCGCGACCCCATAGCCCCCGTCCACCGTGCCGCTCGGATCCAACCTGCCCGCTCCAACCCGATCCAGCACCCTGCTCCGCTCGCACCGAGCATCCACCCGCACCCGCGGCCGACCACTCCAGGAGACCCACATGCCGACCAAGTTGACCCATGCCGCAGCGACATGGCTGACTGCCGTGACTCTCTCGCTCGTCGCGCGCGTCAATGCGCCAGCGACGGCGAATCGCAGTGCAACGGACGACCACGACCGCGGGGACGTGCCGGGCTGGGTGATGATCACCGTGATGACGGCCATCGTCGTCATCGCCTTGTTGGCGGTGTTCCGCGAACAGGTGGTGACGGCGGTCCAGAACGCCTTCCAGTCGGTCTCCGGCGCGCGCTGACCCGATCCGGTCGCACTCCCCGACCGCCGACGGACTCCGACCGCGGGTCCGCGGTCGCCGAATTCGCGCTGGTTCTCGTACTGCTGCTGTTGCTGTTCCTGGCGTTGGTCTCGGTCGGGCTCTGGGCGTACACCCGCACCCTGCTGACCTCGGCTGCCGCTGACGCCGCCCGGGTGGCCGCGAACTACGACGCTTCGGCCGACATCGCCAGCGCTCGTGTTCGCGAATTGTTGGGCGACGGTGTC